>NZ_BAAARW010000038.1:0-310278 GCF_039532545.1 Actinomadura vinacea
TGCGCGACACCGACGAGGACGTCTTCCGCGCCGCGGAGGAGCTCGGCATCGACCTGTCCCGGCGTGAGCCGAGCAGTGTCGAAGAGGTCTGATCAACTCAAGGGGAAAAACAGTTGCTTGACGTCAACTTCTTCGACGAGCTTCGCATCGGTCTGGCGACCGCCGACGACATTCGCCAGTGGTCGCACGGTGAGGTGAAGAAGCCGGAGACGATCAACTACCGGACCCTCAAGCCGGAGAAGGACGGGCTCTTCTGCGAGAAGATCTTCGGTCCGACCCGGGACTGGGAGTGCTACTGCGGCAAGTACAAGCGCGTCCGCTTCAAGGGCATCATCTGTGAGCGCTGCGGCGTCGAGGTGACCCGTGCCAAGGTGCGGCGTGAGCGGATGGGCCACATCGAGCTGGCCGCCCCGGTCACCCACATCTGGTACTTCAAGGGCGTACCGTCGCGGCTGGGCTACCTGCTGGACCTGGCCCCGAAGGATCTCGAGAAGATCATCTACTTTGCGGCGTACATGATCACCAGCGTGGACGCGGAGCGGCGCGACCGCGACCTGCCCACGCTGGAGGCGCACATCTCGGTGGAGCGCCAGCAGATCGAGCAGGCCCGCGACGCCCAGGTCGAGGCCCGCCAGCAGAAGCTGGAGTCCGACCTGGCGGAGCTGGAGGAGGCCGGCGCCAAGGCCGACCAGAAGCGCAAGATCCGCGACGGTGCCGAGCGCGAGATGAAGCAGCTGCGCGACCGCGCGCAGCGGGAGCTGGACCGCCTGGAAGAGGTCTGGACCCGCTTCAAGAACCTCAAGGTCCAGGACCTGGAGGGCGACGAGCTGCTCTACCGCGAGATGCGCGACCGCTTCGGCAAGTACTTCGAGGGCGGCATGGGCGCCGCGGCCATCCAGGCGCGGCTGCAGAACTTCGACCTGGACGCCGAGGCCGAGAAGCTCCGCGACATCATCCGCACCGGCAAGGGCCAGAAGAAGGCCCGCGCCCTCAAGCGGCTCAAGGTCGTCTCGGCGTTCCTCAACACCCGCAACAGCCCGCTGGGCATGGTGCTGGACTGCATCCCGGTCATCCCGCCGGACCTGCGCCCGATGGTGCAGCTGGACGGCGGCCGGTTCGCCACCTCCGACCTGAACGACCTGTACCGCCGGGTCATCAACCGGAACAACCGGCTCAAGCGCCTGCTCGACCTGGGCGCTCCCGAGATCATCGTCAACAACGAGAAGCGGATGCTGCAGGAGGCCGTCGACGCGCTGTTCGACAACGGCCGCCGCGGCCGCCCGGTCACCGGGCCGGGCAACCGTCCGCTGAAGTCGCTGTCGGACATGCTCAAGGGCAAGCAGGGCCGGTTCCGGCAGAACCTGCTGGGCAAGCGCGTCGACTACTCCGGCCGTTCGGTCATCGTGGTCGGCCCGCAGCTGAAGCTGCACCAGTGCGGCCTGCCCAAGCAGATGGCGCTGGAGCTGTTCAAGCCGTTCGTGATGAAGCGGCTGGTCGACCTCAACCACGCGCAGAACATCAAGTCCGCCAAGCGCATGGTCGAGCGCGCCCGCCCGGTGGTGTGGGACGTCCTCGAAGAGGTCATCACCGAGCACCCGGTGCTGCTGAACCGGGCGCCGACCCTGCACCGGCTGGGCATCCAGGCGTTCGAGCCGCAGCTGGTCGAGGGCAAGGCCATCCAGATCCACCCGCTGGTCTGCACCGCGTTCAACGCCGACTTCGACGGCGACCAGATGGCGGTGCACCTGCCGCTGTCGGCGGAGGCGCAGGCCGAGGCGCGGATCCTGATGCTGTCCACCAACAACATCCTCAAGCCGTCGGACGGCAAGCCGGTCACCATGCCCACCCAGGACATGGTCATCGGGCTGTACTGGCTGACCACCCTCAAGGAGGGCGCCACGGGCGAGGGCCGCGCGTTCGGCTCGGCGGCCGAGGCGATCATGGCCTACGACCGGGGCGAGCTGGACCTGCAGGCCAAGATCCAGATCCGGCTCAAGGACGTCCCGCCGCCGCGCGACTGGACGGCCCCCGAGGGCTACGAGCCCGGCCGGCCGTACCGGCTGGAGACCACCCTGGGCCGGTCGCTGTTCAACGAGACGCTGCCCGCCGACTTCCCCTTCGTGAACTACGAGGTCGGGAAGAAGCAGCTGTCGGCGATCGTGAACGAGCTGGCCGAGACCTACCCCAAGGTGGAGGTCGCCAACGCGCTGGACGCCCTCAAGAGCACCGGTTTCCACTGGGCCACCCGGTCCGGCGTCACCATCTCGATCGAGGACGTCGTCGTCCCGCCGAACAAGGCCACCATCCTCGGTGACTACGAGCGGCAGGCCGACAAGGTGCAGCGCGAGTTCAACCGCGGTCTGATCACCGACGACGAGCGCAAGCAGGAGCTCATCGAGATCTGGAACAAGGCCACGGCAGAGGTCGCGGTCGACATGGAGAAGGCCTTCCCCCGGACCAACCCGGTCTGGATGATGGTCAACTCCGGCGCCCGCGGCAACCCACTGCAGGTGCGGCAGATCGCCGGTATGCGCGGTCTGGTCTCCAACCCCAAGGGCGAGACCATCCCGCGGCCGATCAAGTCCTCCTTCCGCGAGGGCCTGTCGGTGGTCGAGTACTTCATCTCGACCCACGGCGCCCGGAAGGGCCTGGCCGACACCGCCCTCCGTACCGCCGACTCGGGCTACCTGACCCGGCGGCTGGTGGACGTGGCGCAGGACGTCATCGTCCGCGAGGAGGACTGCGGCACCGACCGCACCATCCCGTTCGAGGTCGCCGACAAGCTGCCGGACGGCACGCTGGTCAAGCCCGCGACCTCGGAGACCAGCCTGGTCGGGCGGACCATCGCCGAGGAGGTCGTGGTCGACGGGACGGTCATCTTCCCGGCCGACACCGACCTGTCCGACTCGGTGGTGTCCCGCCTGGTCGAGGCCGGGGTCGACAAGGTGCGCACCCGCAGCGCCCTGGTCTGCGAGGCCAAGATCGGTGTCTGCGCCGCGTGCTACGGCCGTTCGCTGGCCACCGGCAAGCGGGTGGACGTCGGCGAGGCCGTCGGCATCATCGCCGCGCAGTCCATCGGTGAGCCCGGCACCCAGCTGACCATGCGGACCTTCCACACCGGCGGTGTGGCCGGCGGTGACATCACCCACGGTCTGCCCCGTGTGCAGGAGCTGTTCGAGGCCCGTATCCCCAAGGGTGTGGCGCCGATCAGCGAGGTGGCCGGCCGGGTCAAGATCGACGAGACGGAGAAGACCCGCAAGGTCGTCATCGTCCCGGACGACGGCTCGGACGAGATCGCCTACCAGGTCCCGATGCGGTCGCGCCTCCTGGTGAAGGAGGGCGAGCGGGTCGTGGTCGGCCAGCAGCTCATCGCGGGTGCCATCAACCCGCACGAGGTGCTGCGCATCCTCGGCCCCCGCGCGGTGCAGCTGCACCTGGTGCAGGAGGTCCAGGAGGTCTACCGGTCGCAGGGCGTGTCGATCCACGACAAGCACATCGAGATCATCGTCCGCCAGATGCTGAAGCGGGTGAACATCCTCGAGTCGGGCGACACCGACCTGCTGCCCGGTGACCTCATCGAGCGGCCGATCTTCGAGGGCCGCAACCGCAACGTGGTCGCCGAGGGCGGGGTGCCCGCCGCGGGCCGTCCGGTCCTGATGGGCATCACCAAGGCCTCGCTGGCCACCGAGTCGTGGCTGTCGGCGGCGTCCTTCCAGGAGACCACCCGGGTGCTCACCGAGGCTGCGATGCACGCCAAGAGCGACCCGCTGCTGGGCCTCAAGGAGAACGTCATCATCGGTAAGCTCATCCCGGCCGGTACGGGCATGCCGCAGTACCGCAACGTCCGGGTGGAGCCCACCGAGGAGGCCAAGGCCGCGGTGTACTCCGTCGGCTCGTACGACGACGGCGCCGAGTACGCCTTCGGCCAGGGCTCGGGCGAGGCCGTGCCGCTGGAGGAGTACGACTTCGGCCAGTACAACCGCTAGTAGACGGCAGAGAGGCCCCTTCCGAACGGAAGGGGCCTCTTGCTTTATTTGGGCTTGGGAAGGTCGAGCTTCTCCCGCAGTTCCGCCAACCCTTGTGTGCGTTCGTCGTCTCGGCTGTCCTCGACAAGGGAGTGGAGCACGAGCACCAGTCTGCGCCCGCGCTCGTACCGTTCGTCGCTCCAGGCCTTAAGCCGCTCCAGGCCCGCGTGCACCGGTTCGAATTCCGCAGGGAACAGATTGAAGCCGACGTCGACGAGCGCGGGCCGGCTGACCTCCGTCTGGTAGCGCGCCGACTCGAAAGGCTCCCGCACTACCGTGCCCTCACTGACGCCGCTGTTCTCCATCTGGTCGTAGACGATGTCCAGCCACGTATCGCCTGCCGTCAGCTCGCCGAGCCGAAGGGCGACCCATGGGTGCAGCCCCTTACTCCCGCCCCTGGCCGGGTGGGACTCGCGGTGCGCGTACTGGAGCACACTGCCCGCCCGGTCCTTCTCGCCTTGCCCGATGAGCACATGCCCTTCGAGGTAGCCCGCATAGCCTGCGAACAGGCCGTCGCACATCTCTCGTGCGTCGTTCAGCGGCTCCAGAGCCGCCTCCGGGGCGCCGCTTTGGAGCAGGAGGTTGCCGAGGAGGATGTGGGCGAGGTCCGTGATGCGGAAGCTGTCCTCGGTCTCCGAGTCCTTGTGGACGTCGAGGGCCTGCTCGAATCCGTCCCGAGCCCGATCCAGATCACCGACAAGCTGGGCCGCGAGGCTCCGGATGAGCACTCGCTCGGAGTCCAAGGACGTGTCCGACTTGAAATCCGGGGTGAGCATCACGGCGGCCAATGGGCCCAGCCAAGGGTCTTCTCCCGCGGCCACCTGTTCCAGCCATGTCCGGCAGGCGTCGAGCCCGTTCTCGCCGAGCTCGATGCCCGCCAGCGCCATGGCCGCATGCCCGGACACGCTGGTGCGTCCCGCGCCGGCGAGCACGGTCAGCAGGGCTCTCGCTTCCGGGAGATCACCCGCCCGGTACGCCGCCAGCCCGCGTTCGACCTCGTCCGGCACCGGACTCAGGGGATCAGGAGGAAGCGGAAGGGGCCATCCGTCGGAGCCCAGCAGGGATTGATCGGTCATGCAGCCGCAGCATGCCATGAGCGACCGACACCTGATCGCAGAAGGTCAGAGAAGTGCCCACACGATCTTGCCGCCCTCCGCGATCGGCCGAACGCCCCACTCCCGCACGAGCTCGGACATCAGCAGTAGCCCCCGCCCCGAGGTGGCCTCGGCATTCTCCTCCTGGACGACCGGCATACCGGCCCCTTGGTCCCACACCTCGATCACAACGTGGGTCTCGTCCCGCAAGGCACGGACCACGATGACCCCGGCCCCGTGCTGATAGGCGTTGGTCACCAGCTCCGTGACCACCAGACGAGCGATGTAGTCGTCCGGGTATCCCCACTCGTGGAACCGCTCGGCGACGAACCGCCGCGCCATCGCCGGCGCCCGGTCGGACGGTTCGAGAACGAGGATCGGCACTTCGGGTGCAATGGCCTGCGGGGGCATCGGACACCGCCTTTGACTGAGTCGTTGAATTCCGATGACAGTCAGCCATACGAGATGTACTCTCCGTTACAAAGCCTCAACCGTGGGTGACAAGTTAGGCGTCGCACACCCAGGTCAATTGGGTGTTGGTTGGGCGCCTCTTTGGAGAGAGGATGAGGTCATGGCTCCTCAGCGCAAGCGCGGGACGGTCTCGCCGACGCTGCTCGCCTTCGGCCGCCGATTCCGGCGCCTCCGCGAGGCCAAGAACTGGACGCAGGAATCCGTAGCCCGCCGCGCCAACGGCGGTGGGGGCGTGAAACCGCAGTACATCGGCGCAGTCGAGAACGGCCGCACCCGCTGCTCGCGAGAGTTCGCCGAAACGATGGACAAGGCCCTCGACGCGAACGGCGAACTGCTCGACCTGTACGACGACCTGGTCAAGGACGCCACGTTCCCCACCTGGTTCGACTGGCACACCGTCGAACCCGAAGCGATCATGCTGGAGTCATACCAGCCACTCCTGGTGCATGGGCTGCTCCAGACCCACGCCTACGCATCCGCGCTTCTCAAGAAGACGGACGCCGTCGAGGCCCGGATCAACCGCCAGAGCGTCCTGACCAGGGAGAACCCACCGCCCCCGGACTTCTCGCTGCTCCAGGACGAGATGTCCCTCCACCGGCTCACCGGCAGTCCCGAGATCATGAGGGAACAGCTGGAGCAGCTGATCTACATGGTGGAGCGGGGCACGGTTACCCTGCAGGTCGTCCCCAGCCGAGGGGACCACGATGGCAACAGCGGTGCGTTCAACATCGCTACGCTGGCAGACCGGACCGAGATCGCGTACGCCGACATGGCCGCGCACGGACTCACCATGGACGACCCGGAAGACCTCGCGAACCTCCACAGGACCCTGATGACCGTCCGATCGCTGGCCCTGCCCATGGACCAGTCGATGGACATGATCCGAAAGGTGATACAGGAGAAATGGACCTGACCAACGCCGCATGGCGTAAGTCCAGCTACACCACGTCCAACGGCGGCGACTGCGTGGAGTTGGCCTCTGTCCCGGGGACGGTGGCTGTCCGCGACAGCAAGAACCCGGACGGTCCCAAGCTGGTCGTGCCCCAGCGCGCTTTCGCGGCGCTGCTCTCCCAGCTGAAGCGGTAGCAGGCCGAGCCCTGGACGGTGAAAGACATGGATCTCAGCAAGGCCGCATGGCGTAAGTCCAGCTACACCACATCCAACGGCGGCAACTGCGTGGAGCTGGCCTCTGTCCCGGGGACGGTGGCCGTCCGCGACAGCAAGGACCCAGACGGCCCCAAGCTGGTCGTGAGCCGGGACGGCTTCCGACGCCTCACCGAGGCGATCAAGGGCTCGTAGGTTCGCGCTGCATTGCCGCGTGATGGGACTGGGAGGTTGCCGACGGCCTGTCCGGACGACAGGGCCGGTGCTAGGGACGGAGGCCGCTCAAGAACCGGTCCGGCATCCGGTGATCAGCGTGCGCGGCAGATAGTCGGTCTCGACGGGCGGTTGCCAACCCTCGCGACGGTACGCGAGAGCGGTCAGGGCGATCGGCACGAGGGGAAGCAGAGCACGGGGCCTGCCGAAGGGGTCGGGCACGGTGCCGTACTGGAGCAGCAACTCGGTCAACTCGGCGCCGAAGGCCTCCCGGTCACCGGCGGCCAAGGCGCGCAGGGCGCACAGGGCGGTGCGGTGCGGCAGGTCGAGATACCCCTCTCCCACCTGGGCTCGGGAAAGCGCGGCTTCGATAGCGGCGACCACCGATTCCCTGGACGGCGGGTAGTCGGCGGCGTCGTTCCCCGTGTCCCCGATGACGTACGCCATCAGGCCGTTGACCAGCTCGACGTTGGGCTTGCCTGCCATTCCGCCATCGAGCTCTTTCCGGGCGAAGTGGAATGCCTCCCCATGCCGTTCCGTTCTCTCGGAGAGGACCGCCAGGCAGAAGGCGTCCAGCCACTGGTTGGCGGAGACGGGATCCGGGTCGTGCGGGGTGTCCCACTGGTAGTCGATCCCGAAGTTCGCGTAGTCGAGGAAGACGAAGAAGGTGGTGTTGCCGAAGTAAGCGGCGCACCGCACGCCACCGGCGGCGGCCTCGGCGGCGTTGTCGAGGACCTCCTTGACCTCCGGAGCGTCGAGATCGGGAAGCACGACGGAAAGAGCACCCAGATAATCGAGGAACTCGCCCGAGATTCGCCACCACGCGTAGGTTCCGATCGGTCCGGCCTTCGCCATGGAGTGGCACTCGCCCTCGATTCGCTCGGCGAAGCCGTCACGGGCCGCTGCCAGCACGGCTTCATCCATGCGGCGTCGCTCTATCCGCATCTCTCTCCCTTCTCCAGGTACGTGTTGATCATCTTAGGGAAGGGACGGACACGGGCGGGCGTGGAGCCGGCCTCCATTGGGTAGATCGCCCGCGCGGCCCGCACTGGTGAGCGCTCAGACCGAAACGACGCGAACGGCCTTGCCGCAGAGCTTGGCCATGTCGTCTTCGTCCGAGGTGAGGATGAGGGCCGGTTTGACCGCGTGCAGGGCGGTCGCCGCCACCACTGCTGCAATCGCGTACTTGTGGCCGTGCAAGCCCTGGGCACGCAGCAACTCGATCGCGGCCATGCCGATCTCCTCGCTGACCGGCTCGATCTTCAGCCGCGAGAGGAACCAGCGAAGCCGGTGGACGGGCGGGGGGAACATGCAAGCCACTCCCCCGGCGAGGGCTTGTCAGCCGGGGTTGTGCACAGCGCGGTGTCGACGGCCTTCAGGGCGCGGCGGAAGTCGCTCATGTCTTTGGGCTCGGTGGTGATGGACAAGGTGACGGCGGCACCCGGGCGGCCGCGGCGATCGACGAGCACGCCGGCGAGTGTGGAGTAGCCGTGCATCTGACCGGCATGGCCGACAAGATCGCCGCAGGACAGGTGGTTGGTCTCCAGGCCGAGCCCGTACTCGTCGACGGCACCCCCGGCAGGGACCATGCGACGCATCTCGGCCAGTTCGGCGGGCCGCAGCAGGCGGCCTTGCAGCAGCGCGCTGAAGAACCGGTTGATCTCGACGGGGGTGGACACCATGTCCCCGGCCGCGTCCAGATATCCGGTGTCCTGCTCCGTCACGTCGATGAATTCGGGTGCCCTGACGTAGCCGCGCGGATGCGGCCCCTTGATTCGGTAGGCGGAGGGGTGCGGCGAGTAGGTGTGCCGCAGTTTCAGCGGACGGGCTATCCGGCGATGGACCTCATCACGCCAGCTCCACGCCCCCGTGACCTCCTCGATCAGTTTGCCTAGCAGCAGATAGCCGGTGTTGGTGTACGACCAGGGGGCCGTAGTGGGTTCTTGGGCCAGCGCGTAACGGATCAGCTTGTCCCGGTCGTGGTGCCGGAACCGCTGGTCGGCCCATTCCCGGCCGCCGGATGGCAGCAAGGGCCCGGGATCAGGCAGGTGACTGGTGTGCTGAAGGAGTTGCCGGACGGTGATCTCCCGGCCGTCGCCACCCCGGCCGCGGACCACGCCTGGCAGGTAGGTCTCGACGGGGGAGTCGAGGACGACCTCGCCTTCGCCGACCAGTTGCAGGACAGCGGTCGCGACGAACGCCTTGGTCGTCGAGCCGACGCGCACCTGCCCGTTCGCCGGGACGGGACGGCCGGTGCGCAGGTCACCGGTTCCGCTGCGTACCGTGACGGTCGTGCGGCCGGTCACGGTCATGAGCGCACCGGGAACGCCGACATCGCGTACGACCCCGTCCAGTTCCCGCTGGAGATGATCAGTCGACGCGGATGCGGAAGGGGTGCCGAGACTGCACAGCGCGACCGTGGCCGTGGCCGTGGCAAGCAAGCGGAAAAGCATGTCGACTCCCTTGTCGTGAACTGGAGTTCAGGGTTCTCCTGCCGCAGGGCCTGGCACAGCGGGCCCAGCTCGCCTCTTCGTGGTGTAGCGCGCTCCACCTCGCCAGGTCGGCCGGCCATGCTGATGGGGCACCGGACGCGACGCCAGGAGGCGGTCTCCTCACCGGCCCGAGACGTGACCTGTGCTTTTGGTGGTTTTCTTAACTCTTTAGGGTGCTTTGCCGACGTTGGGTCGGGCAGCATCGCCTTCGTTGGCTTTTGTGCACGACGGGGGAGGAAACGTATGAAGCGGGTCATGACCGGTGTGCTGATCGCTGCGGTCGTCGGGATCGGTGGAGGGGGGACCGCCGCCGCCCAGCCGTCCCACGACGCGAACGCGCGCCAGGGCTGCCGCACCTATTCGAGCGTCACCGAGTGCGGCAAGCTCCAGCTCAACCAGAAGCAGCAGGCGTGCGTGACCTGGGCGGTGCAGCTCGGAATGACCCAACGTCGCGCCGATGTGGAGTGCCACGCCTTCGAGTGACCGACTGCCGCGCCCAAGGGCCCGCCCCACCTCGGGACGGGCTCTTTCGCGATCCCGGTGTCAGTCGGACCGGTCGTCCCCTACGTCTGCGACCAGGTGGTCATGGGTGCGACGTACGCGCTGATGGCGGCGCCGCTGCCGGCGGTGGCGGTGGTGCTCGGTGTTCTGGCGCTGCGGCAGGTGCCGGTGGTGACGGAGATCATCGGGGTGGGGTTGGTGATCGGCGGTGTGGTGCTGCACCGTGGTGGTGAGAGAAATGAGGAGGAACATGGAGCAGATCAGGCTCGGCAGGACGGGGATGAAGGTCTCGCGCGTCTGCCTGGGGATGATGAGCTACGGGGATCCGGAGGACCGCGAGTGGTTCCTGGACGAGGAGGCCGCCGAACCGATCGTCCGGCGCGCGGTCGAGGGCGGGGTGACGTTCTTCGACACCGCCGACATGTACTCGGTCGGCCGGTCGGAGGAGATCACCGGACGGCTGCTGGACAGGCTCTTCAAGCGCCGCGATGACTATGTTCTGGCCACCAAGGTGTACTTCCCGATGGGGGAGGGGCCCAACGACCGGGGCCTGTCGCGCAAGCACGTGCTGTCGGCGATCGACGACTCGCTCCGCCGGCTCGGCACCGACTACGTGGACCTCTACCAGATCCACCGGTGGGACTACGAGACGCCCATCGAGGAGACGATGGAGGCGCTGAACGACGTGGTGCGGGCCGGAAAGGCGCGCTACATCGGGGCGTCCAGCATGTTCGCGTGGCAGTTCGCCAAGGCGCAGCACACGGCCGAGTCCAACGGGTGGTCCAAGTTCGTCTCGATGCAGAACCACTACAACCTGGCCTATAGGGAGGAGGAGCGGGAGATGGTTCCCCTCTGCCTGGACCAGGGTGTGGGCCTCATCCCGTGGAGCCCGCTGGCGCGGGGGCTGCTGGCGGGCAACCGGGAGCGCGGCGGGGAGCGCCGTACCGTCCGGGCCAGTAGCGATGCGATTGCCGATCGCATGTACGAGGAGGCCGACTTTGCGGTGGTGGACGCCGTGCGCGAAGTGGCGGGCGAGCGCGGTGTGCCTCCGGCGCAGGTGGCGTTGGCGTGGCTGCTGGGACGTCCCGGCGTCACGGCGCCGATCGTCGGCGCGACCAAGCTCAAGCATGTGGACGACGCGGTCGCGGCTGAGGGACTTGAGCTGGACGAGAAGGAGGTCGCGCGGCTTGAGGCGCCGTACCGGCCGCATCCGATTCTGGGGCACGAGTGAGAGTTGTGTCCTTTCGGTGATCCGGCGCGCGTTTCGGTGTTCCTAACGTGGCGATGATTTGCGATACCCCCGACGATCGGGGCAGGCTTGGGGACGAAAGTCCCCAGCGTGGCGACCTCGCCGCTCGGGGAGGCGGCAGACGTCCTGGAGACCGCGTTATGCGCCACGGGTCTCCAGGGGGGATGGGCACAAGCCTGGGTGGGAATGCCCAGGACAACGGCGCTGAAGGAGCCCGACGATGACCGAGAGAGACGGCACGCAGGGTCCGCAGTGGCCATTGCCTGACGACAAGGAGACCCCCGCCGGAGAGCAGGGGACGCAGCCGGAGCAGAACGAGCCGCCCACGCGGCCGCGTGGCGACCGGACGGTGGTCTTCGGGGCGCCTCAGCTCGGCGGGCAGGGCGGAGCGGGGCAGCCGCCGGCGCCGCCCGCGCAGCCGCCTCAGGCGCCGCCCCAGTCGCCGATGGGGTCGCCGCCGCCCGAGCCGCCTCGGCAGGAACGGTCCGTCCCGGCCCCTCCGCCGCCCACGATGATCGAACCGATCCAGGTTCCGCTGCCCAAGCCCGAGCCGGAGGGGCCACCGCCGCCGCAGCCGCCCCAGCCTCAGTACGGGGCCCCGCAGGAGCAGCAGCAGTACGGTCAGCCTCCCGCGTACGGGCAGCAGCAGGGTCAGCAGCCGCCCTACGGGCAGCAGACGCCGCCGTTCGGGCAGCCGCCCGCGCAGCCTCCGCACCCCCCGCAGGCGCCGCCCCAGCCGCAGCAACCGCCGCAGACGACCTTCGACCAGCCGCAGCAGCCCGGCTACGGCCCGCCGCCGTTCCAGGGGCAGCAGGGTGGTGCTCCCGACTCGGGCGCGCAGACCGACCAGTTCCCGCAGCAGCCGGCCGAGTCCGAGGCGGGCGCCGACCGCACGCTGATCGTCCCGGGCCCGGGCGCGGGCGGTCCCGGTGGCGAGCAGCCGCCGCCGGCCAGGCCGGTCGTGGACGACCAGGCCACGCTGCACTGGTCGCCGGGCACCGACATCCCGGTCGCGACCGGGCCGGAGCGCAAGCAGCAGGGCCAGGGCGACCACGACCGCACGCTGATGGTGCCGCCGCCCGGCTCGTCCGGGCAGGAGCCCCCGGCGTTCGGCGCCTCGGCCTCGGCCGCGCCGCCGCCGCAGGGCGAGGACGCCCAGTCGACGCAGGCGTTCGACCCCTCGGTGGGAGGCGACGCTCCGGCCAACCCTGAGCAGACCCGCATGGACATCGGCCAGCAGCAGTGGGGCCAGCAGGGGCAGCAGCAGGGGTACGGGCAGCCGCAGCAGGGTTACGGTCAGCAGGGGCAACAGCCCCAGCAGCAGTACGGGCAGCAGTACGGCCAGCAGGGGCAGCAGCCCCAGCAGCAGGGCTACGGCCAGCAGCAGTACGGGCAGCAGCAGCCCCAGCAGCAGGGCCAGTACGGACAGCAGCAGGGGCAGTTCGGGCAGCAGTACGGCCAGCCCACCACCTACGGCGGGGCCGAGGGCGGCTCCACCAAGGGCGGCGGCAACAAGAACCTGATCCTGTACGTCGCCGGGGGAGTGGCCGCCCTGGTCATCCTCGTGGTCCTGTACTTCGCGTTCCTGGCCTGACGTCGCCGGGCAGGGGGGATCAAAGACTCGGTCAGATCTTCCCCAAACCGGTCCGGCTGGGACACAATGCCGACGGGTCTTCCCCCCCATCTGGGCGGGAACACCCGTCGGCATTCGGCCGTTCAGTAGCCGGAAGTACGGTCCCCATGGGCTCCGTGGGCTTGCGCTGGAAGGGGCGCGCACGATAGTGCGTCGCTCGCTTTGCACTTTGGCGCGCAGCTAGGTAATCTTTCCCTTCGTGCCCGCAGTATGCGGGCCGCTCTGCGTGCGCACGGGTCAGGCCGCTTTGGCTGGCGGGCTCCGCGCCGCGCCAAACTCCCCGGCTTGATTCGGCCCTTGGGGGCCGGGCGGTGGTGTGCGGCTCTTCTCAGGGAGAGCGCGACACGCCCGACCGCGTGGGTCGGAGAGAGTCGGGAAACCGGCAGGTCACAGCCACACGAGTGGTGGTGATATGGGCCCCACATGGGTGTGGTCCAGGCAGTAACAAGACTTACCGGCTCGGTACGAGGGAAGACGGAGACGCGGTGCCCACGATCCAGCAGCTGGTCCGAAAGGGCCGCCAGGACAAGGTGACCAAGAACAAGACGCCTGCGCTCAAGGGCAGCCCCCAGCGCCGGGGTGTCTGCACGCGCGTCTACACGACGACGCCAAAGAAGCCGAACTCCGCGCTGCGCAAGGTCGCTCGTGTCCGGCTGTCCAGCGGGATCGAGGTCACGGCCTACATCCCCGGCGTCGGCCACAACCTGCAGGAGCACTCGATCGTGCTCGTGCGCGGCGGCCGTGTGAAGGACCTCCCGGGCGTCCGGTACAAGATCATTCGCGGCACGTTGGACACCCAGGGCGTCCGCAACCGCAAGCAAGGGCGCAGCCACTACGGCGCGAAGAAGGAGAAGAGCTGATGCCGCGCAAAGGCCCCGCCGGCAAGCGACAGCTGATCGCTGACCCGGTCTACAACTCGCCGCTGGTGACCGCGCTGGTCAACAAGATTCTCCTGGACGGCAAGCGCTCGATCGCGCAGAACATCGTCTACGACGCCCTCGAGGGCGCCCGCGAGAAGACCGGCAACGACCCGGTCGTCACGCTCAAGCGCGCGCTCGACAACGTCAAGCCCACCCTTGAGGTGCGCAGCCGCCGCGTCGGTGGCGCCACCTACCAGGTCCCGGTGGAGGTGCGGCCGGCCCGCAGCACCACCCTCGCGCTGCGGTGGCTGGTGGTGTACGCCCGGCAGCGTCGCGAGAAGACCATGACCGAGCGGCTGATGAACGAGCTGCTCGACGCCAGCAACGGCCTCGGCGCCTCGGTCAAGAAGCGCGAGGACACCCACAAGATGGCGGAGTCCAACAAGGCCTTCGCCCACTACCGCTGGTAACCCCGGCGGACACAGGACCCAACACGAGACACGCGAGGACACAGTGGCTACCAAAACCGGTGTAGACCTGGGCAAGGTCCGCAACATCGGGATCATGGCCCATATCGACGCGGGCAAGACCACGACGACCGAGCGGATCCTGTACTACACGGGCATCAGCTACAAGATCGGCGAGGTCCACGACGGCGCCGCGACGATGGACTGGATGGAGCAGGAGCAGGAGCGGGGGATCACCATCACCTCCGCGGCCACCACCTGCGAATGGCCGGTCGAGGACGTCAAGCACACGATCAACATCATCGACACCCCGGGCCACGTCGACTTCACCGTCGAGGTGGAGCGCAACCTGCGGGTGCTCGACGGCGCGGTCGCGGTGTTCGACGGCGTCGCCGGCGTGGAGCCCCAGTCCGAGACCGTGTGGCGCCAGGCCGACCGCTACGGCGTGCCGCGCATGTGCTTCGTCAACAAGCTCGACCGGGTCGGCGCGGAGTTCCACCGCTGCGTCGACATGATCGAGAACCGTCTCAACGCCACGCCGCTGGTGCTGCAGCTGCCGATCGGGGCCGAGGCCGACTTCAAGGGCGTCATCGACCTGGTGACGATGAAGGCCCTGGTCTGGAACGAAGAGGCCAAGCTCGGCGAGATGTACGACACGCTCGACATCCCCGACACCCACGTCGACGCCGCCCGCGAGTGGCACGACAAGCTGGTGGAGACCCTCGCCGAGAACGACGACGAGGTCATGGAGATGTACCTGGAGGGCGAAGAGCCCACCGTGGAGCAGCTCTACGCCGGCATCCGCCGCGCGACGATCGCGGCCAAGCTGACCCCGGTCACCTGCGGCACCGCGTTCAAGAACAAGGGCGTGCAGCCGCTGCTGGACGCGATCGTCCGCTACCTGCCCTCCCCGCTGGACGTCGAGGCCATCGAGGGCCACGCCGTCCGGGACGAGGAGCAGGTGCTGACCCGCAAGCCCAGCGAGGACGAGCCGTTCTCCGCGCTGGCGTTCAAGATCATGAGCGACCCGCACCTGGGCAAGCTGACCTTCATCCGCGTCTACTCGGGCGTGATGGACTCCGGCGCCACCGTGATGAACTCCGTCAAGGAGCGCAAGGAGCGGATCGGCAAGATCTACCGGATGCACGCCAACAAGCGCACCGAGATCGAGCGCGCGGGCGCCGGTGACATCGTCGCGGTGATGGGGCTCAAGCAGACCACCACCGGCGAGACGCTGAGCGACGACAAGAACCCGATCGTGCTGGAGTCGATGAACTTCCCGGCACCGGTCATCCACGTCGCGATCGAGCCGAAGACCAAGGCCGACCAGCAGAAGCTCGGCACCGCGATCCAGCGGCTCGCCGAGGAGGACCCGTCCTTCACGGTCCGTACCGACGAGGACACCGGCCAGACCGTGATCTCCGGCATGGGCGAGCTCCACCTGGAGATCCTCGTCGACCGGATGAAGCGCGAGTTCAAGGTCGACGCCAACGTGGGCAAGCCGCAGGTGGCCTACCGCGAGACGATCAGCAAGAAGGTCCAGAAGGTCGAGTACACCCACAAGAAGCAGACGGGTGGCTCGGGCCAGTTCGGCCGCGTGATCATCGACCTGGAGCCGCTGGGCGGCGGGTCCGACGGTTACGAGTTCGAGAACAAGGTCACCGGTGGCCGCATCCCGCGGGAGTACATCCCGTCGGTCGACGCCGGGTGCCAGGAGGCCGCCGAGTTCGGCGTGCTGGCCGGGTACCCGATGGTGGGCGTCAAGGTCACCCTGCAGGACGGCGCCTACCACGATGTGGACTCCTCGGAGATGGCGTTCAAGGTCGCCGGTTCCATGGCGTTCAAGGAGGCGGCCCGCCGGGCGTCCCCCACGCTGCTGGAGCCGATGATGGCGGTCGAGGTCACCACGCCCGAGGACAACATGGGCGATGTCATCGGCGACCTCAACAGCCGGCGCGGTCAGGTCCAGTCGATGGACGAGCGCTCGGGGATGCGGGTCGTCAAGGCCCTCGTGCCCCTCTCGGAGATGTTCGGCTACGTGGGTGATCTGCGCAGCAAGACCCAGGGCCGGGCTGTTTTCACCATGCAGTTCGACTCCTACGCCGAGGTTCCCGGGAACGTCGCGCAGGAGATCATCGCCAAGGCTCGGGGCGAGTAGCTCCGGGCCTGCCCCAGATCACCAGCCAAACATACGAAGCGGTCGGGATGCCGGCCGAGGAATCGCACCAAGGAGCAACCAGTGGCGAAGGCCAAGTTCGAGCGGACCAAGCCGCACGTGAACATCGGCACCATCGGTCACATCGACCACGGTAAGACGACGCTTACCGCGGCGATTACCAAGGTGCTCCACGACAAGTACCCCGACCTCAACCCCTTCACGCCGTTCGAGGACATCGACAAGGCGCCGGAGGAGCGCGAGCGCGGTATCACGATCTCCATCGCGCACGTGGAGTACCAGACCGAGGCCCGGCACTACGCGCACGTCGACTGCCCCGGTCACGCCGACTACATCAAGAACATGATCACCGGTGCCGCGCAGATGGACGGCGCGATCCTGGTGGTCGCCGCCACCGACGGCCCGATGCCGCAGACCAAGGAGCACGTGCTCCTGGCCCGCCAGGTCGGTGTCCCCTACATCGTCGTCGCGCTGAACAAGTGCGACATGGTCGACGACGAGGAGATCCTGGAGCTGGTCGAGCTCGAGGTCCGCGAGCTGCTGACCGAGTACGAGTTCCCGGGCGACGACGTCCCGGTCGTCCGCGTCTCCGCCTTCCAGGCGCTGCAGGGCGACGAGAAGTGGGGCGAGTCGATCGTCGAGCTGATGAACGCGGTCGACGAGAACGTGCCCGAGCCGGTGCGCGACACCGAGAAGCCGTTCCTGATGCCGATCGAGGACGTCTTCTCGATCACCGGCCGCGGCACCGTGGTGACCGGCCGGATCGAGCGCGGCGTGGTCAACGTCAACGAGACCGTCGACATCATCGGGATCCAGGAGAAGTCGACCTCGACCACCGTCACCGGTGTCGAGATGTTCCGCAAGCTGCTCGACCAGGGCCAGGCCGGTGACAACGTCGGCCTGCTGCTGCGCGGCATCAAGCGCGAGGACGTCGAGCGCGGCCAGTGTGTCATCAAGCCGGGCACCAACACCCCGCACACCGAGTTCGAGGCGCAGGTCTACATCCTGTCCAAGGACGAGGGCGGCCGGCACACGCCGTTCTTCAACAACTACCGCCCGCAGTTCTACTTCCGGACCACCGACGTGACCGGTGTGGTGAACCTCCCTGAGGGCACCGAGATGGTCATGCCGGGCGACAACACCGAGATGCGCGTTGAGCTGATCCAGCCCATCGCCATGGAGGAGGGCCTGAAGTTCGCCATCCGCGAGGGTGGCCGGACCGTGGGCGCGGGTCGCGTCACCAAGATCCTCAAGTAGCACTCCGTCGATGCGGCGGCCTGGCCGCACAACGGCCGGGCCGCCGCATCACGAAAGCAGAAACCCAGCGGCACTACCAGCAAAGGACACCGAGGCCACCATGGCGGGACAGAAGATCCGCATCCGGCTCAAGGCCTACGACCACGAGGTCATCGACACCTCCGCGAAGAAGATCGTTGAGACGGTGACGCGGACGGGCGCCAAGGTCGCGGGCCCGGTGCCGCTGCCGACCGAGAAGAACGTGTACTGCGTCATCCGCTCGCCGCACAAGTACAAGGACTCGCGCGAGCACTTCGAGATGCGCACGCACAAGCGGCTGATCGACATCATCGATCCCACGCCCAAGACGGTCGACTCGCTGATGCGGCTCGACCTTCCGGCCGGCGTTGACATCGAGATCAAGCTCTAAGGGACGCTACCGAGATGAGTACGCAGAGGAAGGGCGTCCTGGGCGAGAAGCTCGGCATGACCCAGGTCTTCGACGATGAGGGCCGGATCGTTCCGGTGACCGTCGTCCAGGCCGGGCCGTGTGTCGTCACCCAGCTCCGCACCCAGGAGAAGGACGGCTACACCGCCGTCCAGATCGGGTACGGGCAGATCGACCCGCGCAAGGTGAACAAGCCGCGCACGGGTCACTTCGAGAAGGCCGGCGTCACGCCGCGCCGCTACCTCGTCGAACTGCGGGCCGACGACACCACCGGGTACGAACTCGGCCAGGAGATCACCGTTGAGGTCTTCGAGTCCGGCCAGAAGATCGACGTGACCGGCACGAGCAAGGGCAAGGGCACCGCGGGCGTCATGAAGCGCCACGGTTTCCGCGGCCTGGGCGCCTCCCACGGCACCCAGCGCAAGCACCGCTCGCCGGGCTCGATCGGCGGCTGCGCGACCCCCGGTCGCGTCTTCAAGGGCCTCCGCATGGCGGGGCGGCACGGCAACGCCCGCACCACCGTGCAGAACCTGACCGTCCACGCCATCGACACCGAGAAGAACCTGCTGCTGATCAAGGGCGCGGTTCCCGGTCCGAACGGCGGCGTGGTGCTGGTCCGCGACGCTGTGAAGGGAGCGGGCAAGTGAGCAAGGTTGACATCGACCTGCCTGCCGAGATCTTCGACGCCAAGACCAGCGTGCCGCTGATCCACCAGGTCGTGGTGGCGCAGCTGGCCGCGGCGCGGCAGGGTACGCACGCCACCAAGACCCGCGGCGAGGTCCGCGGCGGTGGCAAGAAGCCGTACCGGCAGAAGGGCACCGGCCGGGCCCGGCAGGGCTCGACCCGCGCGCCGCAGTTCGCCGGCGGTGGCACGGTGCACGGCCCGCAGCCGCGGGACTACACGCAGAAGACGCCCAAGAAGATGAAGGCCGCCGCACTGCGCGGCGCCCTGTCCGACCGCGCCCGGTACGGCCGGGTGCACGTCGTGGACAACCTCCTCGAGGGCGACACCCCGAAGACGAAGACGGCGCTGAAGGCGCTGCGCACTGTGCTTACCGAAGCGCACGGAGCGGGCACCGAGGCCAAGCGCGTCCTGCTGGTCCTGGACCGCGAGGACGAGCTGACCTGGAAGAGCCTGCGCAACGAGCCCAGCGTGCACGTCATCGTCTCCGACCAGCTCAACACCTACGACGTGCTGATCAACGACGATGTCGTCTTCACGCAGGCGGCCTACGACGAGTTCATCGCGCGTGCGAGCAAGAAGAAGGAGGCGGCGAAGTGAACAAGATCGCCGACCCCCGTGACGTCATCATCGCGCCGGTGGTCTCGGAGAAGAGCTACGGGCTGCTGGACGAGAACAAGTACACCTTCCTCGTCCGCCCCGACGCGAACAAGACGCAGATCAAGCAGGCCGTCGAGGAGGTGTTCAACGTCAAGGTGACGAGCGTGAACACCCTCAACCGGCCCGGCAAGCGGAAGCGGACCCGGTTCGGCTACGGCAAGCGCAAGGACACCAAGCGCGCCATCGTCAGCCTGGCCGAGGGCGAGCGGATCGACATCTTCGGCGGTCCGGCCTGACGGCCGGACGAGTCCGAAGATAAGAAAAGGATGAACGAAAAAGATGGGCATCCGTAACTACAAGCCGACGACCCCGGGTCGTCGCGGCTCCAGCGTGGCCGACTTCGTCGAGGTCACCCGCCGCGAGCCCGAGAAGTCGCTGCTGCGTCCGCTCCCCAAGAAGGGCGGCCGCAACAACCACGGCCGCATCACCACCCGGCACCAGGGCGGGGGGCACAAGCGCGCGTACCGGCTGATCGACTTCCGCCGGCACGACAAGGACGGCGTCCCGGCCAAGGTCGCGCACATCGAGTACGACCCCAACCGCACCGCCCGGATCGCGCTGCTGCACTACGTGGACGGCGAGAAGCGCTACATCCTCGCCCCGCGCGGGCTCAAGCAGGGCGACCGGGTCGAGAACGGGCCGGGCTCGGACATCAAGCCGGGCAACTGCCTGCCGCTGCGCAACATCCCGACCGGTACGGTCGTGCACGCCATCGAGCTGCGGCCCGGCGGCGGCGCCAAGATCGCGCGCAGCGCGGGCGCCGGCGTCCAGCTGCTGGCCAAGGAGGGCAAGTACGCCACGCTGCGCATGCCCTCGGGCGAGATGCGGATGGTGGACGTGCGGTGCCGCGCCACGGTCGGTGAGGTCGGCAACGCCGAGCAGTCCAACATCAGTTGGGGCAAGGCCGGCCGGATGCGCTGGAAGGGCAAGCGCCCCACCGTCCGCGGTGTGGCGATGAACCCGATCGACCACCCGCACGGTGGTGGTGAGGGGAAGACCTCCGGCGGCCGGCACCCGGTGAACCCCAACGGTAAGAAGGAAGGCCGCACTCGCCAGGCCAACAAGTCGAGCGACCGGCTGATCGTCCGTCGTCGCAGCAAGAAGAAGCGGTAGGAGTCGCTCGTCATGCCACGTAGCCTCAAGAAGGGCCCCTTCGTGGACGACCACCTGATGAAGAAGGTGGACGCCCAGAACGAGAAGGGCACCAAGAACGTCATCAAGACGTGGTCGCGGCGCTCCATGATCGTGCCGGAGATGATCGGTCACACGATCGCCGTGCACGACGGCCGCAAGCACGTGCCGGTGTTCATCACCGACGCCATGGTGGGTCACAAGCTCGGCGAGTTCTCGCCGACCCGCACCTTCCGCAGCCACGTCAAGGAAGACCGCCGTAGCCGCCGAGGCTGAGCGGCCGCAGGGATCGTAGGAGAGAGGGAACAGCGATGGAAGCCAGGGCCCAGGCGCGGTTCATCCGCGTCACGCCCAGGAAGGCCCGCCGCGTGGTGGACCTCATCCGCGGCCTGCCGGCCGCGGAGGCTCAGGCGGTGCTGCGGTTCGCCCCCCAGGCTGCTAGCGAGCCTGTGGGCAAGGTGCTGGCGAGTGCCATCGCCAACGCCGAGCACAACTTCAAGCTCGACACTGACACGCTCGTCGTCAGCAAGGCGTACGTGGACGAGGGGCCGACGCTGAAGCGCTTCCGCCCCCGCGCACAGGGCCGGGCGTACCGCATCAACAAGCGCACCAGCCACATCACGGTGATCGTGGAGTCGCGGGACGAGGCTTCGGCGTCCAGTGGTGGCGGCAAGAAGCAGAGGAGGGCCCGGTAGTGGGTCAGAAGATCAACCCGCACGGGTTCCGGCTCGGCATCACCACCGACCACAAGAGCGTGTGGTTCGCCGACAAGCTCTACAAGGACTACGTCAAGGAAGACGTCCAGATCCGGCGCATGCTGCAGAAGGGCATGGACCGGGCGGGCATCTCCAAGGTGGAGATCGAGCGGACCCGTGACCGTGTCGAGGTCAACATCCACACCGCCCGGCCGGGCATCGTCATCGGCCGTCGCGGCGCGGAGGCCGAGCGGCTCCGCGGCGACCTGGAGAAGCTGACCGGCAAGCAGGTGCGGCTGAACATCCTCGAGGTGAAGAACCCCGAGATCGACGCCCAGCTGGTCGCGCAGGGCGTGGCCGAGCAGCTGTCCAGCCGGGTGGCGTTCCGCCGTGCGATGCGCAAGGCGATCCAGTCGGCGATGAAGTCCGGTGCCAAGGGCATCAAGGTCCAGTGCGGCGGGCGCCTGGGCGGGGCGGAGATGTCCCGTTCGGAGTTCTACCGCGAGGGCCAGGTCCCGCTGCACACGCTGCGCGCCGACATCGACTACGGGTTCTACGAGGCCCGTACGACCTTCGGCCGCATCGGCGTCAAGGTGTGGATCTACAAGGGCGAGGCCGCGGCGACCCGCGCCGAGCGCGAGCAGCAGGCCGCGCAGCAGCGCGCCGCCGGCGGTGGCGGCGGCCGTGAGCGCCGCGGCGGCGAGCGTCGTGGCGGCGGTCGCGGTGGTCGTGGCGGCCGCCGCGGTGGCGGTGGCCGCGGCGGCGAGCGCGGCGGCGACCGCGGCGAGCGCGCGCCCAAGCAGCAGCAGAGTTCAGAGCAGCAGGCCCAGGCGACCGAGGCTGCTGCGAGTGGTGAGGGGAGCTGAAGTAGCCGATGCTGATCCCTCGTAAGGTCAAGCACCGTAAGCAGCACCACCCGAAGCGCCGGGGCATGGCCAAGGGCGGCACCAGGGTGACGTTCGGCGAGTACGGCATCCAGGCCGTCGAGGGCGCGTACGTGACCAACCGGCAGATCGAGGCCGCGCGTATCGCGATGACCCGTCACATCAAGCGTGGCGGCAAGGTCTGGATCAACATCTTCCCGGACCGTCCGCTGACCAAGAAGCCCGCCGAGACCCGGATGGGTTCCGGCAAGGGCTCGGTCGAGTGGTGGGTGGCCAACGTGAAGCCGGGCCGCGTGATGTTCGAGATCTCCTACCCGAACGAGCAGATCGCTCGGGAGGCGCTCACCCGCGCGATCCACAAGCTCCCGATGAAGTGCAAGATTGTTAAGCGAGAGTTGGGTGAGTCCTGATGGCCAAGGGTCTTACCGCCGACGATCTGCGGACCGAGCCCGAGGACGTCCTGGTCACCAAGCTGAAGGAGGCGAAGGAGGAGCTGTTCAACCTTCGCTTCCAGGCCGCGACCGGCCAGCTGGAGAGCCACGGGCGGCTGCGTACCGTGAAGCGCGAGATCGCTCGCATCTACACCGTGATGCGGGAGCGCGAGCTCGGCATCGTCACGGTCGCCGAGGAGACGGAAGCCGCGTCCGCGGAGGGCAACGATGACTGAGCAGCAGACCGAGCAGCGGAACACCCGCAAGATCCTTGAGGGTCTGGTGGTGAGCGACAAGATGGACAAGACCGTGGTCGTGTCCGTCGAGGACCGCATCACCCACCGGCGCTACCACAAGGTGATCCGCCGCACGACCAAGTACAAGGCGCACGACGAGGCCAACGAGTGTGGCGTCGGCGACCGCGTCCGTCTCATGGAGACCCGCCCGCTGTCGGCGACCAAGCGCTGGCGCGTGGTGGAGATCCTCGAGAAGGCCAAGTAGGCCTGTAAGGCCCGCGGCGCCCAGCGTCGCAATCGACCGTACTGGTTCCACCAGGCTCTGCCGGAGGCAGAGAACCGGTGTGACGAACAGGAGTCAACGTGATCCAGCAGGAGTCGCGACTCAAAGTCGCCGACAACACGGGTGCGAAGGAGATCCTTTGCATCCGGGTTCTCGGCGGCTCGGGTCGGCGCTACGCGGGAGTCGGCGACATCATCGTCGCGACGGTGAAGGACGCCCTTCCCGGCGCGGGCGTGAAGAAGGGCGACGTCGTCAAGGCGGTTATCGTGCGCACCCGCAAGGAGCGCCGGCGCCCGGACGGCTCCTACATCCGCTTCGACGAGAACGCGGCCGTCCTCATCCGGGACGGCGGCGACCCCCGCGGCACCCGCATCTTCGGCCCGGTGGGCCGTGAGCTGCGCGAGAAGAGGTTCATGAAGATCATCTCGCTCGCTCCGGAGGTGCTGTAATGAAGATCAGGAAGGGCGACGAGGTCGTCGTCATCGCCGGCAAGGACAAGGGCGCGACGGGCAAGGTGCTGCGCACCGACCCGCGCCGCGAGCGCGTCGTCGTCGAGGGCGTCAACCTCATCACCAAGAACATCAAGGCCGACCAGCAGCGTGCGGGCAAGGAGAGCGGCCGGGTGACGGTCGAGGCGCCGCTGCACGTGAGCAACGTCGCGATCGTCGAGGACGGGAAGCCGGTCCGGATCGGATACCGCATCAACGAGGACGGGACCAAGGTCCGGATCTCGCGGCGCAGCGGTAAGGAGATCTGAGATGACCGACACCGTTTCCGAGCGCACCGTTCCGGTGCCGCGGCTCAAGACCCGCTACCGCGAGGAGATCGCGGGCGCGATGCGCGAGCAGTTCGGCTACGCCAATGTCATGCAGATCCCCGGGCTGACCAAGATCGTGGTCAACATGGGGGTCGGCGAGGCCGCCAGGGACGCCAAGGTGATCGAGGGCGCGATCCGCGACCTGTCGGCGATCACCGGCCAGAAGCCGGCGGTGAACCGGGCCCGCAAGTCCATCGCGCAGTTCAAGCTGCGCGAGGGCATGCCGATCGGCGCGCACGTCACGCTGCGCGGCGACCGGATGTGGGAGTTCCTGGACCGGCTGCTGGCCACCGCGCTGCCGCGGATCCGCGACTTCCGCGGGCTGTCGCCCAAGCAGTTCGACGGCAACGGCAACTACACCTTCGGGCTGACCGAGCAGGTCATGTTCCACGAGGTGGACCCGGACAAGATCGACCGCACCCGGGGCATGGACATCACGGTGGTCACCACCGCGAAGACCGACGACGAGGGCCGGGCGCTCCTGAAGCTCCTCGGCTTCCCCTTCAAGGAGAGCTGACCAGAATGGCGAAGAAGTCGCTGATCGCCAAGGCGGCCCGCAAGCCCAAGTTCGGTGTGCGCGCGTACACTCGTTGCTCGCGCTGCGGGCGTCCGCGCTCGGTCTACCGGAAGTTCGGCCTGTGCCGGGTCTGCTTCCGGGAGATGGCCCACCGCGGCGAGCTGCCAGGGATCACCAAGTCCAGCTGGTGACGGCCCGCGTGCCGTCGCCCAGCGAGTAATAACCACCCGGGCGCCTGAGCAAGGCGTCCACGACCGCGCCAAAGGTCCACGGGGACGTACCCGAGGAAACCGTGGCGAGGGAGGGCCTGAAGCCCATGACGATGACCGATCCGATCGCAGACATGCTGACGCGTCTGCGCAACGCGAACTCGGCGTACCACGACTCGGTGTCGATGCCGTACTCGAAGATCAAGGCGCACATCTCCGAGATCCTCCAGCAGGAGGGTTACATCTCGGGCTGGAGCGTGGAGGACGCCGAGGTCGGCAAGAAGCTCGTGATCGAGCTGAAGTTCGGCCCGACCCGGGAGCGTTCGATCGCCGGTATCAAGCGCGTGTCGAAGCCGGGTCTGCGGGTGTACGCCAAGAAGGACAACCTGCCTCGGGTCCTGGGCGGACTGGGCGTCGCGATCATCTCGACGTCGTCCGGCCTCATGACCGATCGGCAGGCCGGCAAGCGTGGCGTGGGCGGGGAAGTCCTCGCCTACGTCTGGTGAGGGGAGGGCACTAGAAATGTCACGTATCGGACGTCTCCCCATCACCGTGCCCAGCGGTGTCGAGGTGAAGATCGACGGCCGGAAGGTCACCGTCAAGGGGCCCAAGGGCGAGCTGAACCACACCGTCGCCGAGCCCATCGAGGTGTCGCAGGACTCGGGCACGGTCACCGTGACCCGGCCGGACGACATCAACGTCAACCGCGCGCTGCACGGGCTCACCCGCACGCTGATCAACAACATGGTGGTCGGCGTCACCGACGGTTACAAGAAGACCCTGGTCATCCAGGGCGTCGGCTACCGCGTGGTGGCCAAGGGCAAGAACCTGGAGTTCTCGCTCGGCTACAGCCACCCGATCACGGTTGAGCCGCCGGAGGGGATCACCTTCACGGTGGAGCGGCCGACCCAGCTGATCGTCGAGGGCATCGACAAGCAGAAGGTCGGCGAGGTCGCCGCCAACATCCGCAAGCTGCGCAAGCCCGACCCCTACAAGGGCAAGGGCGTGCGCTACGAGGGCGAGCAGATCCGGCGCAAGGTTGGAAAGGCTGGTAAGTAGTCATGGCAGGCACCAAGACCCTGGCCGGTAAGGCCACGTCGGCGCGGGCCAAGTCCCGCAAGCGCCGGCACCTGCGGGTCCGCAAGAAGGTCGTGGGCACCGCCGCGCGGCCGCGCCTGGTCGTGACGCGTTCCAGCCGGCACATGTTCGTCCAGGTGATCGACGACACCGCGGGCCACACGCTGGCGTACGCCTCGACCATGGAGGCCGACCTGCGCGCCGACGCCGGCGACAAGACGGCCAAGTCCCGCAAGGTCGGCGAGCTGGTGGCGGCCCGGGCCAAGGAGGCCGGGGTGAGCGCCGTGGTGTTCGACCGCGGCGGCAACAAGTACCACGGCCGCGTGGCCGCCGTCGCCGACGGCGCGCGCGAAGGGGGCCTGGAACTGTGATGGCCCCGACATTCGTCAACGAGAAGAGGAACCACTGATGGCAGCGCAGAGGCGTGGTGGCGGTCAGGGTGGCGACCGTCGCGACGGCCGCCGCGACGACCGTCGTGGTGGCGCCGACAAGGGCCAGTCCTACATCGAGAAGGTCGTGGCGATCAACCGGGTCGCCAAGGTCGTCAAGGGCGGTCGCCGCTTCAGCTTCACCGCCCTGGTGATCGTCGGTGACGGCAACGGCACCGTCGGCGTCGGCTACGGCAAGGCCAAGGAGGTGCCCGCGGCGATCGCCAAGGGCGTCGAGGAGGCCAAGAAGCACTTCTTCAAGGTGCCGCGGATCCAGGGCACCATCCCGCACCTGGTGCAGGCGCGGGACGCGGCGGGCGAGGTCCTGCTGCGCCCGGCCAGCCCCGGTACCGGCGTCATCGCC
The DNA here is from genome assembly GCF_039532545.1 of Actinomadura vinacea. Classification (NCBI taxonomy): domain Bacteria; kingdom Bacillati; phylum Actinomycetota; class Actinomycetes; order Streptosporangiales; family Thermomonosporaceae; genus Actinomadura; species Actinomadura vinacea. Next base: position 26,384 of record NZ_BAAARW010000038.1, read on the forward strand.
GGTGGCCCGGTGCGCGCGGTACTGGAGTGCGCGGGCATCCACGACGTGCTGAGCAAGTCGCTGGGCAGCGACAACGCGATCAACATCGTGCACGCGACGATCGCGGGGCTGAAGGCGCTCAAGCGGCCCGAGGAGATCGCGGCCAAGCGCGGCCTGCCGATCGAGGACGTGGCGCCGGCCGCCATGCTGCGGGCGCGCGCCGCCGGCAGCGAGCCGCGGGCGGAGGTGGCCTCCTGATGGCCAAGCTCAAGATCACGCAGACCAAGTCCGTGATCAGCGAGAAGCAGAACCAGCGTGACACGCTGCGCACGCTCGGGCTGAAGAAGATCGGCCAGAGCGTGGTGCGGGACGACCGTCCCGAGGTGCGCGGCATGATCCGGACGGTGAACCACCTGATCACCGTCGAGGAGGTCGACTGACATGGCGGCTGATCTGAGCAAGGCGGAGTCCGCGGAGGGCACCCCGCTGAAGCTGCACGATCTGCGTCCCGCCCCCGGGGCCAACCGCGCCAAGACCCGCAAGGGCCGCGGCGAGGCGTCCAAGGGCAAGACCGCGGGCCGCGGCACCAAGGGCACCAAGGCCCGCGGCACGGTGCCGGTCGGGTTCGAGGGCGGCCAGATGCCCCTGATCCGCCGGGTTCCCAAGCTCAAGGGCTTCAAGAACCCGAACCGGGTCGAGTTCCAGGTGGTGAACCTGGACAAGCTCGCCGAGCTGTACCCGGAGGGCGGCGAGGTGACGGCGGCGGACCTGGCGGCCCGCGGCGCGGTTCGCCGCGGCCGTCCGGTGAAGGTGCTCGGCAGCGGTGAGATCTCGGTGGCGGTGCAGGTGAAGGTGCACGCCTTCTCCGGTTCCGCCAAGGAGAAGATCGCCGCGGCCGGCGGCTCGGCCGAAGAGCTGTAAGCGAAGTAGGACACCCGTTGATGCCGGGGACGCGCCCGCCGTACGCCGGGGACCGCAGGGTCCCGGCGCCGCGCCGCGCGGCCCCGGCATCATCTGCTGTTAGAGTCACAGCGGCGGCGGTGCCCCGTCCCGGGGGCCGCCTTGCCATCCAAGGACCCGAAATCCGCCTCTCGGCGGCCAAGGATTCGCCAGTCGCGCAGGAGGAATGGTGCTGACCGCGTTCGCTCGGGCTTTCCGTACACCGGACCTGCGGAAAAAAATCCTGTTCACGCTGTTCATCATCCTGATCTTCCGGATCGGCTCGGTACTGCCGTCCCCAGGCGTGAACACCGAGGTCCTGCGCAAGACCGCGGAGGCGGCGCGGAACAGCAACCAGCTGTACGGGCTGGTCGACCTGTTCAGCGGCGGTGCGCTGCTGAAGCTGTCGGTGTTCGCGCTGGGCATCATGCCCTACATCACCGCCAGCATCATCTTGCAGCTGCTCACGGTGGTGATCCCGCGGTTGGAGGCCCTCAAGAAGGAGGGCCAGGCCGGCACCACCAAGATCACGCAGTACACCCGGTACCTGACCATCGGGCTGGCGATCCTGCAGGCCACCGGCATCGTGGCGATGGCCAGCACGGGCCAGCTGTTCCAGGGCGTGGCCGGCGGCCAGGACGTGCTCTACAACAACGACATCTTCACGATCATCACGATCGTGGTCTGCATGACGGCCGGCACCTCGGTGATCATGTGGCTGGGCGAGCTGATCACCGATCGCGGTGTCGGCAACGGGATGTCCATCCTGATCTTCACCCAGGTGGTCGCGGTGTTCCCCGGCCAGTTCTGGAACATCTACAAGTCCAAGGGCGGCTTCGTCTTCGCCATCGTGATCCTCGTCGGTCTGGCGATCATGGCCGGTGTGGTGTTCGTCGAGCAGGCGCAGCGGCGGATCCCCGTCCAGTACGCCAAGCGGATGGTGGGCCGCCGGATGTACGGCGGGACCTCCACCTACATTCCGCTGAAGGTCAACCAGGCCGGCATCATCCCGGTGATCTTCGCCTCGTCGCTGCTCTACCTGCCCGTGCTGGCGACCCAGCTGTGGCCCGAGACGAACTGGCTGCAGAAGATGCAGCCGTACCTGGCCCAGGACAACCCCTGGCACATGGGCGTCTTCTTCGCCTTCATCGTCTTCTTCACGTACTTCTATGTGGCCATTACCTTCAACCCCACTGAAGTCGCCGACAACATGAAGAAGTATGGTGGATTCATCCCAGGTATCCGTCCGGGCCGGCCGACCGCCGAGTACCTCGACTTCGTGCTCACCAGGATCACCACCCCTGGCGCGCTCTACCTGGGAATCGTCGCCCTGATCCCGATGGTCGCGTTCGCGCTCATCGGCGCGAGCCAGGACTTCGCGTTCGGGGGGACGAGCATCCTCATCGTCGTCGGCGTCGGACTGGATACCGTGAAGCAGATCGAGAGTCAGCTCCAGCAGCGCAACTACGAGGGCTTCCTCCGGTAGTGCGTATCGTCCTGGTGGGCCCCCCGGGTGCGGGCAAGGGGACGCAGGCCCAGTTCATCGCAACGCATCTGTCCATCCCGAAGATCTCGACAGGTGACATCTTCCGCGCCAACGTCAGCGGCGGCACCGAGTTGGGCCGGCAGGCCAAGAAGTACATGGACCGCGGCGACCTGGTGCCCGACGAGGTCACCATCGCCATGGTCCGCGACCGGCTGGCCGAGGACGACGCCCGCGACGGCTTCCTGCTGGACGGCTTCCCGCGGAACGTCCCGCAGGCCGAGACGCTGAAGAAGATCCTCGCCGAGTGGGACGCCCGCCTGGACATCGTGCTGGAGCTCTTCGTCGACGAGGAAGAGGTGGTCCGGCGGCTGTCGGGCCGCCGCACCTGCGAGAGCTGCGGGCGGATCTGGCACGTCGACTTCGACGACAAGCAGGACGACATCTGCGACGAGTGCGGCGGGCACCTGTTCCAGCGTGACGACGACAAGGAAGAGGTCGTCCGGCACCGCCTGGAGGTCTACCAGGAACAGACCGCCCCCCTCGTGCAGTTCTATGAGGATGAGGGCATTCTCGTCCGGATCGACGCGACCGGGCCGGTCGAGGAGGTCACCCAGCGCGCGCTCGGTGCGCTGCGTCCGCAGGACCGGTGACCCCCGCCGTTCGCGGCCGCGTCCGGGGGCCCATTCCGGGCGGGGCGAGCGGTCGAGGGGACCAGGGGTAGTGATGTTCAAACGGCGCAGGCCGGCGATCCAGGTGAAGACCGCCGAGCAGGTGGAGTCGATGCGTGCGGCCGGGCTGCTGGTCGGCCGCACGCTGGAACTGCTGCGGGAGGCGGTCAAGCCCGGGATCACCACGATGGACCTGGACGTGCTCGCCGAGCAGCACATCCGCGACAACGGCGGCGTCCCGTCGTTCAAGGGCTACCACGGGTTCCCGGCGACGATCTGCGCCTCGGTGAACGAGGAGATCGTGCACGGCATCCCCAGCGCCTCGAAGACGCTGCGGGACGGCGACGTCATCTCCATCGACTGCGGCGCGATCGTGGACGGCTGGCACGGCGACGCGGCCGTCACCGTCCCGGTGGGCGAGGTGGCGCCGAAGCTGACCCGGCTGCTGGAGGTCACCGAGACGTCCCTGTGGCACGGTCTGGCGGCAGGGGTCGCCGGGGCCAGGCTCACGGACATCTCGCACGCGATCGAGTCCTACGTGCGCTCTCAGGGCCGCTACGGCATCGTCGAGGGGTACGGGGGCCACGGCATCGGCACGCGGATGCACATGGACCCGCTGATCCCCAACCACGGGGCGCCCGGGCACGGGCCCGTCCTGGAGGTCGGGATGTGCTTCGCGGTCGAGCCGATGGTGAACCTCGGCACCAAGAACACCCGCGAACTCGACGACGGCTGGACGGTGATCACCACCGACGGCCACCAGTCGGCCCACTTCGAACACACATTCGCCGTGACAGAAGACGGCCCCCGTGTTCTCACGGCTCTTGACGAGGGGGTTGAACGGTTGGGCCCACTTCGAAGCAGCACCTGATGGCCGTGACGGAAGACGGCCCCCGTGTTCTCACGGCTCTTGACGAGGGGGTTGAACGGTTGGGCCCACTTCGAAGCAGCACCTGATGGCCGTGACGGAAGACGGCCCCCGTGTCCTCACGGCTCTTGACGAAGGCCGGGAGTGGTTGCCCAAGCTGGAAGGTAGCAACTCCTCCTGATTTCTGCGAAGGGGCGGCATGACGCCTAACCCTGACATTCGGGCCTCGGACGCCGATCGCGACCGGGTGGCCACGACCCTGCGCGAACACTGCGCCCAGGGCCGGATCACGATGGACGAGCTGCACGAACGGCTGGAGGCGGCGTACGCCGCCAAGACTCTCGGGCAGCTCCAGGAGATCACCTCCGATCTGCCGGAGGAGGATCTGTACGAGCTTCCCGTCCCGGCGGCGCAGCGGACCCCCCAGGGGCAGGTGCCGGCGCGGCGGGAGGCGCCCGGCATGGACCTCTACCGCACCGGAATCGGCGCGATGTGGGGCACGTGGGCGCTGGTCAGCGGGATCAACGTCGCGGTCTGGATGATCATCGCGGTGCTGGGCGACCTGGTGTACCCCTGGTGGCTGTGGGTGGCGGGCCCGTGGGGTGCCGTGCTGCTGGCGGTCACCCTGTTCGGCTCCCGGCGCCGCGACTGACTATTCGACGTCCATGAGCGGGCGGTAGTTGCCGGTCGGGACGAAGTGCGTCGTCGCGTCGCCCGCGTCGCTGATCAGATGCACCGCGAAGCCGGCGGGCTCGCCGGTGACCGCGGCCCGTCCGGGCCGGGTGAGGTCCAGGTAGAGCTGCCGGTACGTGCTGGGGCAGGTGGTGCTCACCCGGCCGGCCAGCATGCCGACCGAGCCGCGGTGCACATGGCCGCTGATCACCCGCACCACCTGGCCGTGCCGTCCGATGATCTCGGCGAAGCCCTCCGGTTCGAGGAACCGCATGTCGTCGACGAAGCGGATCCCGATCGGGTAGGGCGGGTGGTGGGTGGCGACGATCGTGGGCGTGTCGGTCGCCGCGGCCAGGGTGGCGTCGAGCCAGGCCAGCCGGTCGGCGTCCATCGCCCCGTACGGCGAGCCCGGGACGGTGGTGTCGCAGCACACCAGCCGGGTCCCGGCCACGTCGACCGCGTACTGCAGGGGCGTCTGGGGGGCGGCGCCGGCGATGGCCGGGTGGTCGGCGAACGCGGCGCGCATCGCGTCCCGGTCGTCGTGGTTGCCGGGCATCGGGTGGACGGCCATGGGGAGGGGCGACAGCAGCGCGTGCAGCCGGGCGTACTCGGCGGGCAGCCCGGTGTCGGCGAGGTCGCCGGTGAGCACGACGGCGTCCGGGCGCGCCGGCAGCGACAGCAGGCTGGACACCGCGGCGCGTAAGGAACGGACGGGGCCGGAATCGTCGTCCACGGCGCCGCCGCGGCCGGCGGCGATGTGGACGTCGCTGAGCTGAGCGATGATCGCCATTGGTCCCTCCCCCTCCATCATGCACATCGCGCTTTCCGGGACGGAGAGGCGCGGCCGCGGGCCCGTGCGCGGCCGGAGCGGCGGGCGGCCGCCCCGCCGCCCGAGGCCGATTCGATCTTCGCCGTCCCTGGCCGCGCTGTCGATTCGGGGCTTTCGAGGGCAAGATCAACCTATTGTCCGGGACGTCCCGGACGCTCCGGGACACGCTGAGACGCGCCGCGTCCCGCCCGGGCGCGCCGCATTCGCCGGGAGGGTCAGGCCACGTGCTGGATGACCGCCGACAGCGCGGTGGTGACGTCCTCGGCGGCCGGCGCCACGTCCGGGACGACGTCGCGCAGCGCCAGCCAGCCGTTGATCGCCTGCGTGGTGGGACGGGCCTCGCGCAGCTGCGGATCCTCGTGGTCGTACCAGGCGGCCACCTTCGACCAGCGCCACAGCCGGTGGCCGGCCGACGACATCTCCGAGGACGGGAAGCCGCCGGGGCCGCGCGCGCCGGTGATCGCCAGCCGTACCGAGTCGACCGAGCGGCGCACCCGCTCGGCGATGTCCCGGATGGTCAGCAGCGGGTCGGCCTCGACCCGCTGGACCCGCAGCCCGGGCGCGCTGGCCTCCATGTGCTCCACCAGCTCCATGATCGCCGCGGCCAGCGTGGTCCCCTGCCAGGTGCAGGAGGCGTTGCCGGGACGTTCGGCGTGCTGCGGCTCGGTGATGATCGAGACCGTGACGTAGCCATGGGTCCGGTCGAACAGGTCGTCAAGCTCCTCCTCGTAGAGGGGACGACTCAGGATCAGCGCGAAGTCGTAGCTCGGCATGCCGATCCTCCCTGGGCGTCCTTCCTTCCGGAAAGGTACAACGCGCGGGCGCTGTATGCTTGTGCCGGGAGCGGTGTCCGGTGGCCGATCGTGCGACAATTTCACATTCGGTGGCCGGGTGACGTAGACTCCTATGCCGGTCCGCTGTCGGCCGCCTCGGATTCCTGCCCGGACGCTCGTCCCGGCACGGTCGCGGCCGGATTCCCCTGGCGTTCTTCACTTGTGGAGTGCTGTCGTGGGACGTCGCGGGCCGGGTCCAACAGCCGATCAGTGAAGCGCGGAGGACATGCCCAAGAAGGAAGGCGCCATCGAGATCGAGGGCACCGTCATCGAGTCCCTCCCTAACGCCATGTTCCGAGTAGAGCTGGACAACGGGCACAAGGTGCTCGCCCACATCAGCGGCAAGATGCGGATGCACTACATCCGGATCCTGCCGGACGACCGCGTCGTCGTGGAGCTGAGCCCCTACGACCTCTCGCGCGGTCGGATCGTCTACCGCTACAAGTGACCACAGAGTAACCCACTGGGGTTGCCTTCCTCGTGCGTGGCGGCGCGAGGGTGACCCTGAAAACTAGGAGACCCAGTGAAGGTCAAGCCGAGCGTCAAGAAGATCTGCAACAAGTGCCGCGTCATCCGCCGGCACGGCCGGGTCATGGTGATCTGCTCCGACCCGCGCCACAAGCAGCGTCAGGGCTGACGCCCAACTGAATCCAGACGCGCATCGCGATCCTTCACACCAGGCCGTACGGCCGGTCGCGGGCCCGCCGGGCCCATGATCGGGTCGTGCGGCGGCGGCGTGTGAAGGGGAACCCTCGGACGGAGGCCGAGGCCGCCACCCGGGCAGGGTGTTCGCGGGGGCGATGCGCACATACCTCCGCCAAATGAAGGGAACTGCCCGAGATGGCACGCCTGCTCGGCGTCGACCTCCCGCGCGAAAAGCGCGTGGAGATCGCTCTCACCTACATCTTCGGCATCGGCCGTACCCGGGCCCTGGAGACGCTGGCCAACACCGGTGTCAACCCGGACCTGCGGGTGCACCAGCTCGGCGACGACGAGCTGGTCAAGCTGCGCGACTGGATCGAGGCGAACTACAAGACCGAGGGCGACCTGCGCCGCGAGGTCCAGGCCGACATCCGGCGCAAGATCGAGATCGGTTGCTACCAGGGCATCCGGCACCGCCGGGGCCTGCCGGTCCACGGCCAGCGCACGCAGACCAACGCGCGCACCCGCAAGGGCAAGAAGAAGACGGTGGCCGGCAAGAAGAAGGCCGGCAAGAAGTAGCAGTCCGTGCGGCGGGCACCGTCCCGCCCCGGATCGATGACCTCAGGAGTAGAGAGAGCAGATGCCTCCCAAGAGCCGTGTCGGCGCCAAGAAGGTGCGCCGCAAGGAGAAGAAGAACGTCGCTCACGGGCACGCCCACATCAAGAGCACGTTCAACAACACGATCGTTTCGATCACCGACCCCAACGGGAACGTGATCTCCTGGGCCTCCTCCGGCCACGTGGGCTTCAAGGGCTCGCGCAAGTCCACCCCGTACGCCGCCCAGCAGGCCGCCGAGTCGGCGGCCCGCCGTGCCATGGAGCACGGCATGCGCAAGGTCGACGTGTTCGTCAAGGGGCCGGGCTCGGGCCGTGAGACCGCCATCCGGTCGCTGCAGGCGACCGGCCTGGAGGTCGGCTCGATCCAGGACGTCACACCCGTTCCGCACAACGGCTGCCGCCCGCCGAAGCGCCGGAGGGTCTGACCGTCATGACCATTCTGGAATTTGCGCAGGGCGGTACCGCCCGACGCAGTGTCAGCCAGAACCGTCGCCGGGTCTGAGGCAGGGGAGAACTAGAACAATGGCTCGTTACACCGGCGCCGACTGCAAGCTGTGCCGTCGCGAGAAGATGAAGCTGTTCCTCAAGGGCAGCAAGTGCGAGGGGCCCAAGTGCCCCATCGAGATCCGGCCCTACCCGCCGGGTGAGCACGGCCGCGGTCGCCCCAAGGAGACCGAGTACCTGCTCCAGTTGCGCGAGAAGCAGAAGGCCAAGCGCATCTACGGCGTTCTGGAGCGGCAGTTCAGCAACTACTACGTCGAGGCCAACCGCCAGGGCGGCAAGACGGGTGAGAACCTGCTCTCGCTGCTGGAGCGGCGGCTCGACAACGTGGTCTACCGCGCGGGCTTCGCCAAGTCCCGCGACATGGCCCGCCAGCTGATCCGGCACGGCCACCTCCGGGTCAACGGCAAGAAGGTCAACATCCCGTCCTTCCTGGTCGGCGAGACCGACATCGTCGATGTCAAGACCAAGTCCCAGGAGATGACGCCGTTCCAGGTCGCCAAGGCCGAGGCGGGCGACCGCCAGGTCCCGGCGTGGCTGGGCGTCGACGCGGACCGGATGCGGATCTTCGTCCACTCGCTGCCGGTCCGGCAGCAGATCGACGCTCCCGTCCAGGAGCAGCTGATCGTCGAGCTCTACTCCAAGTAAGGGCTCAACGCCGTTCCCCATGGGGTTCCCGGCCCGCGGCAACGCGGGCCGGGGCCCCGGCGGGAACGGGACGTACCATGGAACACGCGGTAGTCAAATAGCGGGCACCGCGGAAAGAAGGCAACCATGCTCATCGCTCAGCGTCCCACCCTCACCGAGGAGCAGGTCGACGAGTACCGGTCGCGGTTCACCATCGAGCCGCTGGAGCCGGGCTTCGGCTACACGATCGGCAACTCGCTCCGCCGCACGCTCCTGTCCTCGATCCCCGGCGCGGCCGTCACCAGCATCCGGATCGAGGGCGTGCTGCACGAGTTCTCCACCGTCCCCGGGGTCAAGGAGGATGTCACCGACATCATCCTGAACCTCAAGGAGCTGGTGGTCTCCTCCGAGCACGACGAGCCCGTGGTGATGTACCTGCGCAAGCAGGGCCCCGGCGAGGTGACCGCGGCCGACATCGCGCCGCCCGCCGGAGTCGAGGTGCACAACCCCGACCTGCACATCGCCACCCTCAACAACAAGGCCAAGCTGGAGATGGAGCTGACGGTCGAGCGCGGCCGCGGCTACGTCTCGGCCGCGCAGAACAAGCAGCCGGGCCAGGAGATCGGCCGGATCCCGATCGACTCCATCTACTCGCCCGTGCTCAAGGTCACCTACAAGGTCGAGGCCACCCGAGTCGAGCAGCGCACCGACTTCGACCGCCTCATCCTGGACGTGGAGACCAAGCAGGCGATGCTGCCGCGCGACGCGGTGGCCTCCGCCGGCAAGACCCTCGTCGAGCTGTTCGGGCTGGCCCGGGAGCTCAACGTCGAGGCCGAGGGCATCGACATGGGCCCGTCCCCGACGGACGCCGCGCTGGCCGCGGACCTGGCGCTGCCCATCGAGGAGCTCAACCTCACGGTGCGCTCCTACAACTGCCTCAAGCGCGAGGGCATCCACTCGGTGGGCGAGCTGGTCGCCCGCAGCGAGCAGGACCTGCTCGACATCCGCAACTTCGGCGCCAAGTCGATCGAGGAAGTCAAGCAGAAGCTCAACGACATGGGCCTGTCGCTGAAGGACTCCCCGCCCGGGTTCGACCCGAGCGCGGCGGCCGACAACTACGGCGACGACGACACCAGCTACGCCGAGACCGAGCAGTACTGAGACATCTCATCCCAGGTTCCGGGGCCGCCCGGCTCCGGAACCTGGATTTCAGCTGACGCCGGTACCTGATACGGCCGGCGCAGGAAGGAACGACCATGCCTCAGCCCACCAAGGGCGCCCGTCTGGGCGGCAGCGCCGCGCACCAGCGGCTCATCCTGGCCAACCTGGCCACGGCGCTGTTCGAGCACGGCCGCGTGACCACCACCGAGGCCAAGGCCCGGCGGGTGCGCCCGCTGGCGGAGAAGCTGATCACCAAGGCCAAGAAGGGCGATCTGCACAACCGCCGCCAGGTGGCCCAGGTGATCCGCGACAAGGCCGTCGTGCACGGGCTCTTCACCGAGATCGCGCCGAGCTTCGAGAACCGTCCCGGCGGCTACACCCGCATCACCAAGCTCGGGCCGCGCAAGGGCGACAACGCCCCGATGGCCGTGATCGAGCTGGTGCAGGAGCAGGTGGCCGCCTCCTCGGGCACCGCCGCCACCGCGGCCCCGGCCGAGCCCGCCGCCCCGGCGGAGGAGGACGAGGTCACGCTCGCCAAGGGCGAGGACGAGGCCCCGGCCGACACCGAGGCCAAGGACGACGCCAAGGACGACGAGGGCGAGGCCACCGAGTCCAAGTGAGGCCTGGCGGGGCGCCACCACCAGGGTGCCCGCCCCGACATGCGCTCGGGCCCGCCGTCCGTTACGGGACGGCGGGCCCGATCTTTGCCACACTGCTTCCCATGGTCGGGACGAAACACGAGGCGACACTCCAGACATGACCGCATTGGTACGACTCCGGCTCGACATCGGCTACGACGGGTCCGATTTCGCCGGATGGGCGCGCCAGCCGAACCAGCGGACCGTCCAGGGCGTCATCGAGGACGCGCTGGCCCGCCTGCTGCGCCTGGACCCGCCGCCGGCGCTCACCGTGGCGGGCCGCACGGACGCGGGCGTGCACGCGCGCGGCCAGGTGGCGCACGTGGTCGTCCCCGTCGCCTCGTACTCGGCGGTGAACGGCACCATGCCGCGCCGCCTGGCGGGCCTGCTGCCCCCGGACGTGCGCGTGTGGCGGGTGTCGGTGGCCCCGGAGGGTTTCGACGCGCGGTTCTCCGCCTTGTCGCGGCGGTACGCCTACAGCGTCTGCGACGACCCCGTGGGCGTGGATCCGCTGCGTCGGCACGACGTGCTGCGGCATCCGCGCCCGCTCGACCTGGGCCGGATGAACGCCGCCGCCGCGCTGCTGGTGGGGGAGCACGACTTCGCCGCGTACTGCCGCAAGCGGGAGGGCGCGACGACGATCCGGCGGCTGCTGCGGTTCGAATGGCACCGCGAGGAGCCCGCCGGGACGCGGGCCCGCGTGGACGGTATGGACGGCCGGGTGCCGCCGGGTATGGCGGCGCGGCGCGGGGTGGCGATCGCCACCGTGGAGGCCGACGCGTTCTGCCACTCCATGGTCCGCGCCCTCGTCGGCGCGATGCTGGTCGTCGGCGACGGGCGGCGCGAGGTGGAGTGGCCCTCGCAGGTCCTCGCGGCGCGCGTCCGCGATTCGGCGGTGAACGTGGCGCCCGCGCACGGCCTGTCGCTGGAGGAGATCCGCTACCCGCAGGACGAGGACCTGGCCCGGCGCGCCCAGGAGACCCGGCGCGTCCGCACGCTCAGTTGATTTCAATCCCGGCCCAGGGTCCTCGCCTGGCGGGCTGTGTTTATTGCAACCCCGGCCCAGGGCGCTCGCCTGGCGGCTCGCACCCTGACCGTGCTTGGTGCGAGCGCGACATCGCTTCGCGATCTGCCCTGTGAGGCTCGCCTCCGGCATCGCCCCACCGGCCAGGTAGCGCGCTCGCGCGGTACCTGAGGCCACGTCGGGACAGGCCCCGGGCCATGCTCCAAGCGATTTAGCGGCGGGCGCGGGCGTCGATCGGGCGCAGCGCGTAGCCGACGAACTGCTCGGCGACCGATTTGAGGGTCTGGTCACCGGACTTGGGCGGCTGGCCGTTGGCGAACGTGGCGTAGGCGTAGGCGATGTACCTGCCCCGGACGGTGCTCGCGGCGTACCCGCCCGCCCGGTCGATGCCGGGGGTCCGGGTTCCCGGCATGGCGCGGAACCACTCGTACCTGCCGGGGTCGCCGGCGCCGTTCACCTTGAGCGCGGCGGGCTTGGCGGGCAGTACAGCGATGCCGGTGGTGAGGGCCAGTGCGCGTTGCTTGTCGAGGAAGGTGACCCGGATGATGCTGTCGCACCGTTCGCGGGTCAGGGCGCGGGCCATGGCGCCGCGCGCGGCGAGCGCGCACTGGTGGTTGACCGAGGCGCGGTCGCGCGAGTAGGTCCTGCCGCCCATGTCGACGCGGGCGGCGGGGAACGCCTCGGTGAGCGCGAGCGGTTTCGGGTCGGTGCGCACGCTGTCGATCGGGACGGGCGCCGCCGGCGGGGGCGGCTGCCCGGCGCCCGGGGCAGGGGATGCCGCGGGGGCTCGTGAGAGGAGCGGGTCGGTCTTGCCGCCGGGCGTCTCGACGGCCTTGGCCCTGCGGCCCTCGCTGTCGTTGCCGGAGCCCGCGACCGCGAAGCCGGCGACCGCGACGAGGATCATGGCCAGCACACCGCCGCCGATCAGCAGGGGCTTGCGCCGTCCGCCGCCGCTGCCGCCCGGCGCCGCGGTCGCGGCTGTGGCCGTGCCTGCGCTGAACGAAGCGATACCGAACGTCTGCTGCTCGGGAGGGGGCTCCGGGGCCTGGCTCTGCGGCTCGGGGGCCATCGCGACGGGGACCGGCGCGGCCAGGGGGGTGGGCGGAGGGCTGGGCGGCGGTGGTTCGTCGCGCGGACGGAACGCCTCCGGCGTCGCGACCGTGACGGGGATCCCGCCGGTGGTGCCCTCCTGGGGCGGCTCGGGCTCCTCGGTTTCGGGCGCGGCGGCCTTCGCCTCCTCCGGCTGGATGACCGGGATGCCGTCGGGGTCGGTGTCGGGGTAGCGGGGGCCGCTCGGTGCGACGATCGGCTCGGCGGGGACGGCCCCGCGCGTGTCGATCTTGGGGATGCCGTGCCCGGCGACCAGCGTCCCCGGGGGCGTACCGGGGAGGGGCTGATCGGTGTCCTGGTCCGGGCCGGTGGTCGGTTCCGGCGGCTCGAAGACGACCGTCCCGTCGTCTTCCTCGGCCTCATCGGGCTCGTCGGCCTCTGCCAGGGGCTCCTGCTCCGGCTCGGCTTCGGGTTCCTGCTCCGGTTCGGGTTCGGCCGTCTCGGCTTCGGGGGCGGTCTCGTCGGCCGAGGCCCACCAGGGCCTCTGCAGGCCGATGGGCAGCCGGATCTCCGCATCGGACGGGGCGGCGGCGGGCTCGCCGCCGCCGCCCTCGGGCCCGTCCCCGGTCACCGGATCGGCCTTGCCGAAACTGGGCGGTGCCGAGGGCGGCGGGGTGGGATCGGTCCCCTCGTCCTCGGCAGGTTCCCAGCCCTCATGAGGTCCAGACATAGCCAGAAAGAGCCCTCATCCAGGTCAGTTGCGGAAGGGTTTGCCCTCGGTCTCCCGGTAGTGCAGTGCGAAGCTCAGATTGCTCCCCCGGATGAGCTGCTGTCCGAAAGTCGAGACGACGGTGTGGTACTTGCTGACGATCTTCTTGCCGTCGGGCCGCTGCACCCAGGTCATCAGCAGGTAGTGGCCGCGCGCCTCGGCGGTGCCCAGCGCCTCCCCCTTGCCGATCTTCGCGCTGAGACCGCTGCCGGGCAGCGGCTGCAGGAAGGCGTCCTTGGCGACGGCGGCCTTCTGCGCCGCCTTGGCGGCGGCCTCGGTCTTGAGGTTGAGCACCCCTACCGTACCGATCAACAGGCCGTCGCCGCGGGCGAACGTGGCACGCAGCGCCTGCGTGCAGCCGCCCTTCGCGACGGCCGCGGTGAGCCGGGCGCCCTTGACGATGCCGGCGCAGCCGCGCTTGGAGTTCACGCCGGTCCGTACGTACTTCTGGCCGCCCGCCTTGAACGACTTCTTGCCGAAGGCCTCGGTGAGCGACAGCGGGCTCGGGTCGGTGGCACGGCTCTTGAGCTTGACCGGGTCGAACGTGGGCGGGGGCGGCGAGGCCTGGACGCTGGGGCTCTGCTTGGGAGTGGCGGCGGCGTTGCCCGCCTTGGCCTTGGAGTCGTCCTTGAGGAGGGAGGACACGCCGAAGCCGCCGCCGATGAGGACGAGCCCGGCCACCGCCGCGCCGCCGATGATCAGCGGCAGGTTGCGCCGCTTGCCGGGCGGCGTGGGGCCGCCGCCGCGCGGGCCGGGGCCCGGGAAGTCCGGGTCGCCGGGGGTGCCGAACGCGTGCGGATCGCCGTACGGGTCGTCGTCGTATCCGCCGGGGGAGTAGGGGCCGCCCGGCGGAGGGCCGTACGGGTCGTTGCCCGGCGGAGGGCCGAACGGGTCGGCGCTCTCGGGGCCCTCGCCGTGCGCCGGGCCCGGTGCCGCGCCGCCGGGCGGCGCACCGCCGGGCGGCGGTCCGAAGGGGCCGGGGCCGCCCTCGGCGGCCGCGGCGGGCCCGAGCCCGCCGGGGCTCGCGGAAGGAGGGGCGGGGGCCGCGAGGGGGCCGCCCGGGGGTGCCCCGAAGGGGGACTCGTTCTTCTGCTCGCTGCCGTACGGTGCCTCTTCGGGCCGGTCCCTGTCGGGGCCGTACGGGGCATGCGGCGACTGATCGTGAGGCCAGCCGCCGGGTTTGCCTTGATCGCCCGGATACATGGCTTGGACCTTACCGTTCCTTCCTCAGGGCTCTGGACCTTGGGAACAACCACCATGACATGGGGATGAAGCAGGCGCGGGTCGTTTCGGAAAGGTCGCTCGCCGGCGGGGACGGTCCTACTGCCAGCCGAAATCCTGCGTCCACCAAGGCCCGCCGGACCCGGCGGCCCTGCCGACGCCGATGGCCCGCAGCTTGCAGTTGAGGATGTTCGCGCGGTGGCCGGGACTCTTCATCCAGCCCTCCACGACGGCGGCCGCGGTGGCGTGCCCCTTGGCGATGTTCTCCGCGCCTGGGCTGGAGTAGCCGGCGGCCTCCATCCGCTGCCACGGGCTGTCGCCGTTGCGCGAGGTGTGGTCGAAGTAGTCGTTGGCCGCCATGTCGGCCGAGTGGCGGCGGGCGGCGGTCATCAGGCGCGTGTCGATGCGCAGCGGGGCGCAGCCCTCCTTGGCGCGCTCCTTGTTGGTGAGCAGCGCGACGGCCGTCTCGGGCACGGTGGAGCCGGCGCCGCCCGCCGCGCCCGTGCCGCTCGGGGCCCTGTCGCCGGGTGATCCGGACTTCGTCGGCTCCGGGTCGGCGGACGGCTTGCCCGTGCCGTTCGGCAGCGCCTTGAGCGGCGGGGGCGTCTCGCTCGGCGTGGGGGCCGGGACGGTCCCGCCGGTGGACCGGCGGGTGCCGAAGTCGGTGCCGGGGGCCGGCGGGGCGGCCTGGTTCGCCGCGGGGTCGGAGGCCGCGGCGGGTTCGGAGCGCAGCTCGGGCAGCACGAGCCGGTCGAGCGCCACGCCCGTGCCCACGGCGAGGACGGAGGCGGTCACGACGGCGAGGGCGGTGGCGACGGGCCTGCGCCGGGAGCGGGACCGGGCCTGGGAGCGCCGCCGCGCCCCGCCCCTGCCGGTACGCCCGGAGAACTCGACCTTGACCAGGCCCTCGGATCGTTGGGGCCGCCGTCGGCGCCGCTCGGGCTCGAAGGTCCTGCTGCGCTCCGGTGGGCGGCCCGCCTGGCCCGGTCCTCCGTCGTCCGCCGCGCCCTCGGTCCCGCGCGAGGGCGGCGACGCCAGGACCTCCTCCCGGTCCGGCCGGGTGAACCAGTCGTTGGACGCCGGTCCGCGGCCCGCGACCAGGCGGTCCTCCGCGGGCTCGGAGGCTCCGGGGCGGTCCGGGCCCCCGCTGTGGTCGGGACGTCCGGAACGATCGGGGTCGGCGGGTGTGCCGGGATTGCGAGGCATCGGCGGGGGCTCCCGGTTCTCGTCGGCAACGGCCGTGAAAGGTCGGGTCCCGCCGCACAATATCCCCATAAGAGCGTGTAAGTCGCTTCGACCCGGGAAACAAACGGGCGTCCCGGCCCACCGCCGACAAGGGGTTCGGGAACGATCACGCAGGGCGACGATCGTTCCCATTCCTCCGGCGTCCTCGCGCCCGGCCCTGTGTCCGCACAGGTGCCCGCGTGCAGGTGCGAGCGGTCACCGGGCGTCGTTTTGACCCGTGCCCGCGCACCTGGGTATTCTGTGCAACTGCTGTATGCGGTGACGCCTGTCCTTCGGGAACGGTCAAGGCCGCGATCTCCGGTGTGCCTTCCGTGCCGTACACGCGCGACGGGCCCCGGCTCCCGGAGCGCCGGGTCGGAATTCAGCCTCTGAACGGCGCGAGCAGGAATCCGCTGAGTAGTCGACAAGGAACGAAGGCCTACCACCGTGCGCACGTATACCCCTAAGCCCGCTGATGTTCAGCGTCAGTGGTACGTCATCGACGCGACCGATGTCGTGCTGGGCCGGCTCGCCAGTCAGGTCGCGCAGCTGCTTCGGGGTAAGCACAAGCCGATCTACGCGCCGCACCTCGACACCGGTGACTTCGTCGTCATCGTGAACGCCGACAAGGTGGCGCTGTCCGGCAACAAGCTTGAGCAGAAGCGAGCCTACCGGCACTCCGGCTACCCGGGCGGTCTGCGCTCGGTGGCCTACGCCGACCTGCTCGCCAAGCACCCCGAGCGGGCCGTCGAGAAGGCGATCAAGGGCATGCTGCCCAAGAACTCCCTCGGCCGGAAGATGTTCGGCAAGGTGAAGGTCTACGCCGGGCCGGACCACCCGCACCAGGCGCAGAAGCCGGTCCCGTTCGAGATCACCCAGATCAAGCAGTAGCAGCCGCACGACCATGCCGCACGAGACCGTGCGGCATCCGGAAGCAGTGGCCGCCGGGGCACCCGAGGAAAGCCGATCGGGCCTGCCGCCCTGGCCAGAAGACCCAAGGAGAACCGTGGACGAGCCCATCGACACCGAGACGCCCGCCGAGGGCGCCGAGTTCGACTCGTACGAAGACGCCCCGTCGGAGTACAGCACCGAGTCCCCCGAGGCCGCCGGCGAAGGCTTCCTGGACCAGCCGGTCGCGACCGGCCCCGCCGCCGGCACCGGCCGCCGCAAGGAGGCCATCGCCCGGGTGCGGATCGTTCCGGGCGAGGGCAAGTGGACCATCAACGGCCGGACCCTCGACCAGTACTTCCCCAACAAGGTCCACCAGCAGATCGTGAACGAGCCGTTCGTGCTGCTGGGCCTGGAGGGCCAGTTCGACGTGCTGTGCCGGATCAACGGCGGCGGCACCACCGGCCAGGCCGGTGCGCTGCGCCTGGGCATCTCCCGCGCGCTGCAGTTCGCCAACATCGACCACCGCCCCGCGCTGAAGAAGGCGGGCTTCCTTACCCGCGACGCGCGGGCCATCGAGCGCAAGAAGGCCGGCCTCAAGAAGGCCCGCAAGGCGCCTCAGTACAGCAAGCGCTGATCGCCGGGCACGAGCCGTCGCACCTGTGCCGCACCGCGCCGCCGGCCCCACCGGGCCGGCGATGCGGGCGCGCCGGGGCGGCGGCTCGTTCGCGTTCACGGGCCCGGTGGAACCGGCGCCGGTACCGGCCCGCAACTGCTTTCATGGGATTCATGGCTCCGTGCCGGATTCCGGGCGTCGACGCCGGGGAGGCACGGAGCGTGTGCGCACTGGATTCGACCGCGCGGAGCGGACCGGCGACACCCCGGACGCGTCCCGCGGTCTTTTGCCGTATCGGGAGTTGAACTGTGGGTCGTCTCTTCGGGACCGATGGCGTGCGCGGGCTCGCCAACCGCGATCTGACCGCGCCGCTGGCCATGGACCTGACCGTCGCCGCGGCGCGGGTCCTCGGCGAGGCCGGCGCGTTCGAGGGACACCGCCCGGTGGCCGTGGTCGGACGCGACCCGCGCGCCTCGGGCGAGTTCCTCGAGGCCGCGGTGGTCGCCGGGCTCGCCAGCGCGGGCGTTGAAGTGCTGCGGCTGGGAGTGCTGCCCACACCCGCCGTCGCCTACCTCACCCAGGCGCTGGACGCCGACCTCGGCGTGATGCTGTCGGCCTCGCACAACCCGGCGCCTGACAACGGCATCAAGTTCTTCGACCGCAGCGGCCACAAACTCGCCGACGAGATCGAGGACAGGATCGAGGCGAGCCTCGGCCAGGAGTGGGAGCCGCCCACCGGAGCCGGCGTCGGCCGCGTCCGGGACGCCCACGGCGCCGTCGAACAGTACGTCGCGCACCTGCTCACCACCGTCCCGGTCTCCCTGGACGGCCTGCGCGTGGTCGTCGACTGCGCCAACGGCGCCTCCTCCGACGTCGCCCCCGAGGCGCTCCGCCGCGCCGGCGCCGACGTCATCACCATCGGCGCCGCGCCCGACGGCCTCAACATCAACTCCGGCTGCGGCTCCACCGACCTGCGGGCGCTCCAGCGGGCCGTCCGCGAACACGGGGCGGACGCCGGCATCGCCAACGACGGCGACGCCGACCGCTGCCTCGCCGTCACCGCGACCGGCGAACCCATCGACGGCGACCAGATCATGGCCATCCTCGCGCTCGACCTCCAGGAGGCCGGCCGGCTCCCCGCCGACACGGTCGTCGCCACCGTCATGTCCAACCTCGGCTTCAAGATCGCCATGCGGGACGCCGGGATCACCGTCGTCGAGACCGCGGTCGGCGACCGGTACGTCCTGGAGGCCATGAAGGACGGCGGCTTCGCCTTCGGCGGCGAGCAGTCCGGCCACGTGATCATGCTGGACCACGCCACCACCGGCGACGGCGTCCTCACCGGCATGCACCTCCTGGCCGCCATCGCCCGCCGCGGCCGCCCGCTGGACGAGCTGGCCAAGGTCATGAACCGGCTGCCCCAGGTGCTCATCAACGTCAAGGGCGTCGACAAGTCCCGCGCCGGCACCTCACCCGAACTGGCCGCGGCCGTCGCCGCCGCCGAAACCGACCTCGGCGACAGCGGCCGCGTCCTCATCCGTCCCAGCGGCACCGAACCCATGGTCCGCGTAATGGTCGAGGCCGCCTCCGAAGAGCAGGCCAAGAGCGTCGCGGAACATCTGGCCGGAGTGGTCAAATCCGCCTTGGGTTAGATAAGCCCCCAGGTCAACCCGGTCAGCTGTCGGTGATGTCCAGGCGGCCTACCTTCAGGTGTTTGATCTCCACCGTTCCGGCCTCCAGGTGGTGGACGACCGCGCGCTTGACGATCAGCTTGCCGATGGCCAGGGCGCCGATGGCCAGGGCGCCCGCGGCCACCGAGCCGATGGCCAGCGAACCGAAGGCGTTGCCCGCGCGCAGCGTGAGGCCGGTGGCCGACGCGCCGGTGACCTGGGCGCCGGTTGCGCGGGCTCCGACGCCGCGTTCGGTGCGGACCCGGGGCCGCTCGTCCTTCGGCTCGTCCTGTGGTTCCTGCTCGTTCGGCTCGCTGCTCATGCGAGCAACCCTATTCCGGTCAGCAGCGGGCGAGGAAGCCGCGAAGGGCGGTGCGGTCGGCGGAGGTGACGGGCAGCCGGTACTCCTTGGCGACCGCGATGTACTTGCCCGCGTAAGCGCACTGGAAGGACTGCCGCGGTTTCCATTCGCCCGGTCCCTGGTCGCTTTTCTGCTGGTTCGGGACGCCCCATACGGCGAGGAGGTTGTCGTGGTCGTTGGCGAAGCGTTCGCGGCGGTCCTCGTCCCATCCGGAGGCGCCCATCCGCCAGG
Source organism: Actinomadura vinacea (assembly GCF_039532545.1). Lineage (NCBI taxonomy): Bacteria > Bacillati > Actinomycetota > Actinomycetes > Streptosporangiales > Thermomonosporaceae > Actinomadura > Actinomadura vinacea. The sequence continues at coordinate 45,898 of NZ_BAAARW010000038.1, forward strand.
CCAGGGCGAGCGGGTAGACGTGGTCGATCTGCACCTCGGCGGCGTCCGACTTGGAGAAGGTGATCCGCTTGCCGCTGTAGGGGTCCTGGAGCGTCCCGGAGACGACCACGCAGGCACCTCGTTTGCGGACGTCCCGCAGGTCGCGGGCGAGGACGTCGTTGCGCTGGTCGCAGCCGTTGCGGTCGATGTCCTTCCAGCGGGTGCCGAAGCGGTCGCGTTCGTAGCCGCCGCCCGAGCCCTCCGGGGCGACGCGCAGGCCCTCCAGGTCGCCCTTCCCGGTCGCCGGCGCGGACGAGGGCCGGTCCGACCAGCCGAAGTCCACGCTGCAGGCAGAGGCCAGCAGCCCGGCCGCCAGGGCCGCCGCCGCCGTTCGTCGCCACACCATGACCGCACCTCGCTTGACCTTCGTTTAGTGCCCGCTTTGCCGGACTTTACGGCACGATGTGGAGGGTGCTTCATCTGAGAGCGATCGTGCCCGAGGACCGTACCGAGACGGTCTGCGCGGTGCTCGCCGACTGCGCGGGCGCGACCAATGTCGTCGTCGTGCCGGGCGCGGCCCGGTTCCCGCGCGGCGACCTGGTCACCGCCGACCTCGCGCGGGAGGCGGCGAACGAGGTCATCGAGGCGCTGCAGGGCCTCGGCATCGAACGGGACGGCTCGATCTCCCTCGAGCAGCTCGACGTCTCGCTGTCGGTCGGCGCCGAGGTGGCGGAGGAACGCGCCCCCGGGTACGGCGACGACGCGGTGGTGTGGCAGGAACTGGACCGGCGTATCACCAACGACAGCCTGCTGACCTGGTCGTTCGTGGCGTTCCTCGCGCTGGCCACGCAGCTGGCGGGGATCGCCGCGCTGATCGACTCGCCGATCCTGGTGGTCGGCGCGATGGTGCTCGGCCCGGAGTTCGCCGCGGTCGCGGCGATCTGCTACGGCATCCTGCGCGGCCGGATCCGGCAGATCGGCGCCGCGCTGCGCACGCTGGTGATCGGCTTCGCCGTGGCGATCGTGATCACGTACGTGTGCGCGCTGGTCAGCCGGTGGATCGGCGTGATCGAGCTGGACCGGCTGCCGGCCGAGCGGCCGATGACCGCGTTCATCTACAGCCCGGACCGGTGGTCGTTCATCGTGGCGCTGCTGGCGGGCGCGGGCGGCGTGCTGTCGCTGACGGCGGGCAAGTCGTCGGCGCTGGTCGGGGTGTTCATCTCCGTCACGACCGTGCCGGCGGCGGGCAACCTGGCGGTGGCGCTGGCGCTCAAGCAGGGCGACGAGATCTCCGGCTCGCTGCTCCAGCTGGGCGTCAACCTGGCCGGGATGGTCATCGCGGGGACGCTGACGCTGCTGGTGCAGCAGTACGTGTGGCGCCTCGTACTCCGCCGGAGGGGCGGGTCCCCCGGCGGGCGTAATCCCCGAGAGGGACGTGCGGGCGCCGGGCAGGGACTAGGTTCGTAACCATGCCGATCATCGCCACCGAAGGCCTGACGATGCGGTTCCCCCGGGTGACCGCGCTGGACGCCCTCACCGTGGCCGTGGAGCCGGGCGTCGTCGGCCTGGTCGGCGCCAACGGGGCGGGCAAGTCCACGCTCATCAAGATCCTGCTCGGGCTGCTGCCGCCGACCTCCGGCCGCGGCGCCGTCCTGGGCCTGGACATCGCCCGGGAGGGCGCGCGGATCCGGGAGCGGGTCGGGTTCATGCCCGAGTACGAGTGCCTGCCGCCGGACGTGTCGGCCACCGAGTTCGTCGTCCACATGGCCCGGATGTGCGGGCTGCCGCCCACCGCCGCCCGCGAGCGCGCCGCCGACACGCTGCGGCACGTGGGGCTGTACGAGGAGCGCTACCGGCCGATCGGCGGCTACTCGACCGGGATGCGGCAGCGGGTCAAGCTGGCGCAGGCCCTCGTCCACGACCCGGAGCTGGTGTTCCTGGACGAGCCGACCAACGGCCTCGACCCGGCCGGCCGGGACGAGATGCTGGAGCTGATCCGGCGGATCGGCACCGAGTTCGGCATCAGCGTGCTGGTCACCTCGCACCTGCTGGGCGAACTGGAACGGGTCTGCGACCACGTCGTCATCATCGACGGCGGCAAGCTGCTGCGCTCGCAGGCGGTCGAGGCGTACACGACCGAGAGCGGAGTGCTGACGGTCGAGGTGGAGGACGGGCGCGACGTGCTCGGGCGGCACCTGCACGACGCGGGCGTGTCCGTCCGTCCCGAGGGCCGCTTCCTGCTGATCGACATCGCGGGGGAGGAGACCTTCGACCTCATCCGCGACGCGGTCGCCGACCTGGAGCTGCGGCTGATCCGGATGGAGCAGCGCCGGCACCGCATCGAAGAGGTCTTCGCGACCGGCCCGCCCGGCCAGGAGGCGCCAGCGGGGCCCGCACCGGAGGGGGCCGTCCGATGAGCACGAGCACGATCCACGACATCGGCTACCGCCACTACGAGGGCCGCAGGCTGGGCCGGGCGTACGTGATGCGGTCGCTGTACGTGCACAACCTGCGCGCCGCGTACGGCCTGGGCCGTCCCGCGCGGGCGAAGGTGATGCCGTTCCTGCTGGTCGCGATCATGCTGCTGCCCGCCGCGGGCTCGGTGGCGGTGTACGCGATCTCCAAGGAGGCGGACACGCTGCTCCGCTACTCCTCCTACGCGCCCACCCTCCAGGTCATCATCGCGATCTTCGTGGCGACGCAGGCGCCGGTGCTGGCGTCGCGGGAGCTACGGTTCCACGTCGTCCCGATGTACTTCTCCCGCCCGGTCGGCCATCTGGACTTCGTCCTGGCCAAGCAGGCGGCGATGGCGACCGCGCTGCTGGCGCTGATGGCCGCACCGGTCACGGTCCTGTACGTCGGCGGCCTGGTGACCCGCATCCCCCACTCCGGCCAGCATCTGCAGGACTACCTCACCTCGCTGCTGGGCTGCGTGCTGTTCGCGCTGGTGCTGGCCGCGATCGGGCTGGTCGTGGCCGCGTTCACGCCGCGCCGCGGGTTCGGGGTCGCGGCTGTCATCGCGATCTTCATGTTCACCAGCACCTTCGTCCTGACCGTCCAAGGGCTGGCGGAGATGCGGACGAACTACTCGCTGGCCGGCTGGGCCGGGCTGTTCACGCCGTTCAACCTGGTGGACATCGTCCAGGTGCGGCTCCTGGGCGCGAAAAGCTCCTCGGTCGGCATCGCGCCCGCCCCGCTCGGCGGGGTGCTGGCGCTGGCGCTGTGCGCGGCGCTGATCGCCGGGGCGACCGCGATCCTCTACCGCCGCTACCGGAAGGCCGGCCTGTCGTGAGCGAGCTGAGGCTGGAGAAGGTGTCCCGCTGGTACGGGAACGTGGTCGCGGTCAACGGCGTGTCGATGACCATCGGGCCGGGCGTGACCGGGCTGCTGGGCCCCAACGGCGCGGGCAAGTCCACGCTGATCCACATGATGGGCGGGTTCCTGGCGCCCTCGTCCGGCACGGTCACCCTGGACGGCGCGCCGATGTGGCGCAACCCGGAGGTCTACCGCGGCCTGGGACTCGTCCCGGAGCGGGAGGCCGCCTACGACTTCCTGACCGGTGACCAGTTCATCCTCGCGATGGCCAAGCTGCACAAGCTGCCCGACCCGGGCGCGGCGGCGCGGCGGGCGATCGGCCTGGTGGAGATGGACTACGCCGCCGACCGTCCCATCGGCAACTACTCCAAGGGCATGAAGCAGCGGATCAAGATGGCGTCGGCGCTGGTGCACGACCCGCCGGTGCTGCTGCTGGACGAGCCGTTCAACGGCATGGACCCGCGGCAGCGGCTCCAGCTGATGGACCTGATCCGCCGGATGGCCGCCGAGGGCCGCACGATCCTGTTCAGCTCGCACATCCTGGAGGAGGTGGAGCGGCTCGCCGAGCACATCGAGGTGATCGTGGCGGGCCGGCACGCCGCCTCCGGCGACTTCCGCAAGATCCGGCGGTTGATGACCGACCGCCCGCACATCTTCATGGTCCGGTCCGGCGACGACCGGCGGCTCGCCGCGGCGATCATCGCGGACGGCTCGGCGCGCAGCGTCCAGCTCACCGACAAGGGGCTGCGCGTGGAGGCCGTCGACTTCCAGCGCTTCACCTGGCTGCTCCCGCGCGTCGCCCGCGACGCCGACGTCCGCCTGTGGGAGGTCTCGCCGTCCGACGAGTCCCTGGAAAGCGTCTTCTCCTACCTGGTGGCACGATGAACCCGACCATCGCGATGATCACGTTCCGGTCGATGCTGGGGCGGCGGCGGGCGCTGCTGCTGCTGGTGCTCCCGGCGGCGCTGGTGTTCCTGGCGGCGGCGCTGCGGATGATCGGTGAGAACGATCTGGACGTGTCCGAGAACGTCCTGCAGCGGTTCGGGCTGGCGACGCTGCTGCCGCTGCTGGCGCTGATCGCGGGCACCGGGGTGATCGGCCCGGAGATCGACGACGGCCAGCTCATGTACGTGCTGACCAAGCCGATCCCGCGCCAGGTGATCGTGCTGACCAAGCTGGCGGTCGCGATCGTGCTGGTCGCGGCGTTCGCGGCGGTGCCGACGCTGCTGGCCGGGCTGCTGCTGTCCGGGACGGCCGAGGGCATGGCCCCGGCGTTCACCGTGGGCGTCGTGGTCGGGGGGATCGCCTACAGCGCGGTGTTCGTGGCGCTGGCGGTGGCGAGCCGCAACGCCGTCACGATCGGGCTGCTGTACGCGCTGGTGTGGGAGACGCTGCTGGGCAACTTCGCGCCCGGCGCCAAGTCCGCGTCGATCCAGCAGTGGGCGCTGTCGGTCACCGACGCGCTGACCGGCGCCTCGTACGTGCGGTCGACCGTCGACCTGGGCGTCGCCGTCCCCCTCCTGGTGGCGGTGACGGTGGCCGGCACCCTGCTGGCCGTCGTCCGGCTGCGTTCCCTGTCGGTCGCCAGTGCCGAGTGACCCCCTCTGATCAGCGCCGGTACGCCGGCGTCTGAACGTCCTGCCGCGCGACGGCGGCAGCCACCCCCTTTGAGCACCGGACCTCCCGCCCCGCGGATAACACCGGGGAAACGCACCGGCGGGTTGCATTGGCGTTACGGATCTTCGAACGCCACGGGGGTGGAGTCGATGGTAGGTGGAGTAAGCAGAAGAGGAGTCCTCTTGGGCGCGGCGGCAGGACCGCTGCTGGGGGGCCGCGCCGTACAGGCCTGGGAACGGCCCTTCCGTGCCGAGGTGCGCGAGGGACGCACCGAGCGGCCGAACGTACTGGTCATCCTGGGCGACGATCTCGGCTGGGCGGACCTGAGCTGCTACGGCGCGCCGCACATCCGTACGCCCGTCCTGGACCGTCTCGCCGGCGAGGGGGTGCGGTTCACCGACGGCTACTCGGCCGCGGCCGTGTGCTCGCCCACCCGGTTCGCGCTCTACACCGGCCGCTACCCGGGCCGGTTGCCGGGCGGGCTGGCGGAGCCGATCGGCGGGGCGAACGAGCGCGACGGCATCCCGCCCGACCATCCAACGCTGGCCTCGCTGCTCAAGGGCGCCGGCTACGCCACCGCGATGTTCGGCAAGTGGCACTGTGGCCACCTGCCGTGGTTCAGTCCCGTCAAGTCGGGCTGGGACACCTTCTTCGGCAACCTGTCGGGCGCCGTCGACTACTACTCCAAGGTCGGCCTGAGCGGCGACCGGGACCTGTACGAGGGCGAGGTTCCGGCGGAGTCCCTGGGCTACTACACCGACACCATCGCCGACCGGGCCGCCGCGTTCGTCAAGGAGCACCGCGACCGGCCGTGGCTGCTGAACCTCAACTTCACGGCCCCGCACTGGCCGTGGGAGGCGCCCGGCGACCAGGAGGTGAGCAAGGAGATCACCGAAGCGCTGAAGAACGGTGAGCAGGAAGCGCTGTACCACAAGGACGGCGGCTCGATCCCCACGTACCGCACCATGGTGCAGACCATGGACGCCGCCATCGGCCGCGTGCTGGAGGCCGTGCGCGCCAGCGGGCGGGAGAACGACACACTCGTGCTGTTCGCCAGCGACAACGGCGGCGAACGCTGGTCCTACCTGTGGCCGCTGAGCGGAGGGAAGGGACGGCTCGACGAGGGCGGGATCCGGGTGCCCACCATCCTGCGCTGGCCCGCCCGCATCCGTCCCGGCCAGGTCAGCGACGTCCCCGTGATCACCCACGACTGGACCGCGACCATCCTGGACGCGGCCGGGGTGGAACCGGCGGCGGCCTACCCGCTGGACGGCCGGAGCCTGGCCCCCTACCTGCTGGAAGGCGGTGAACCACCGAAGGCGCCCCTGTTCTGGCGCACCAGGACCTCCCGAGCGCTCCGTAGCGGCAACTGGAAGTACCTGCGCGCCGAAGGCGGCGCCGAAAGCCTCCACGACGTGGCCGCCGACCCGCGCGAGCGAGCGAACCGAGCCGAAGACGAGCAGAAAACCCTCAACAGGCTCCGCTCCGACTGGGAAGCGATCAACAAGGACCTGCTGCCCTACCCGGAGTCACGCCGCTGACAAGTCGACCGAGCAGGCCGTTCCCAGGGACGGCCTGCTCGATGCGATGCACACTGGGGGGATGGACCTCTCGAAGCAACTTCAGAGTGTTCGCAAGCGGCGCGGTCTGACCCAGCGGGAGCTGGCTGAGTTGTCCGGGGTGTCGCTCTCCCTGATTCGCAAGCTGGAACAGGGAGAGCGGGACGACACCCGCCTGGAGACCCTCCGCAAACTCGCCAAGGCCCTGCAGGTGTCCACCGCTGACCTGATCACGAGCGTGGAACCGGAGGAGCTTTCTTCGGAGGACTGGGTCCCGCTGCGGGACGCTCTGTTCAAGAAGACCCGGCAGACCGCGGAGGCCCCGACCGTGAACGGTGTGCGGCAGGCGCTCATGGCGTCGATGCCGCTGTTCTCGAACGACCGGTATTCCGAGCTGGCTCGTGTCCTTCCGCCGCTCCTTCGCGACGCCGACGCGCTAGGGATCGAGGGCCGCGGGGTGCGTGCCCGGCTGCTGCACCATGTGGGGTGGTTGCTGACGCAGACTCGGCAGTTCGAGGCGGCGGACGCGGCGTTGCGGCGCGCCCTGGACGAGTCTTCCGACAGGCTGGACGCCGCGGCGGTGGTGAACACCCGTTGCTGGCTGTTGATGCGGCAGGCGGACGTCGGCGGCGCGGTCAACCTCGCCACGCGGTGGGCCGACGAGATCGAGCCCCGGATCTCCCGGGCCACGATGGCCGAGTTGTCGGCCTGGGGCTGGCTGTTGATCCGGCTGAGCACGGCGGCGGTCAGGAACAACGCGCCCGGCGACGCGGAGGACGCACTGCGGCTGGCGCGTTCGTCCGCCGTCGCCATGGGCGCGGAGTACTCGCCGGACGGCGATTTTTTGCGTGCGTTCGGCCCGCTGACCGTGGCGATGAAGCGAGCCGAGAACGCCATGGTCGAGGACAGGCCCGATCAGGTGATCACCATGGCGGAGAAGATCCCCGTGAGGGATCTGCGTCCGACATCGAACAATCGGAATCGACACCTTCTCGATGTGGCTAAGGCGCGGGTCCAGCTCCGGCAGTACGCGCAGGCGTTCGACGTGCTGCAGGGGGTGCGCCACAGCGCTCCGGAATGGATCGTGAATCAGCGTTATGCGAGGGACATCATGCGCGCGATCGTCGCCAAGCGAAGGACCCTTTCGCCTGAAATGCGGGAATTTGCTGGATTTGTACGTCTGGATTTCTGACCTGGACGAACAGCGCCCCTGGGTACTTCGGCCCAGCGCTTCTTCGAAGTGTCAATGACAATGGTCGAGGCTGCCTCTTAACTTCCTTGTCATGAACGTGGTTCTCGGGGATCTTCGCCATATCACGGTGATGCTCATCGGCTATGGCGCGGCACGCATGGCGTTCGGTGCCCTGCTGGGGCTTGTCGTCGGCCCGTCGGTCGTCCGTCTCCTCCGCGTTCGCAGGCCCTCCAAGGGCCTCCATCGTCGGCAGGGAAGGGAGCGGGAGCGTGGGCAGGCACGATGAGAAGAAGGAGGGCGACGGCAAGTGGGACAGGCCGGTTCCGCCAAAGGATCCGAAGAACCCGCCCGGGGGCGGTAAGCACGAGAAGGGCGGCAAGTAGGTGGCGGGGGTTTCCGGCCGGTTGGCCGAGCTCATGGCCGAGTTGGAAGGCTCGGGAGACCTGGCGCCGGAATGGGCCGGGGCGTTCAAGGCGGTGCCCCGGCACCTGTTCCTCCCGTCCACGGTCTGGATCGAGGACGGTGACAGGCTCGTTCCCGTTCAGCGGGAGGACGACCCGGAGGCGTGGCTGGACCTCTGCTACGCCAACGACTTCGTGATCACGCAGGTGGACGACGGTGAGCCGGTCGGCCCGGGACTGATGGGCGCAGAGATCACCAGCTCGTCCAGCCGGCCGGACGTGGTGGCGCTCATGCTCGCCGCGCTCGATGCCGAGCCGGGCATGGACGTCCTGGAGATCGGCACGGGAACCGGGTGGAACGCCGCGCTCCTGGCCGAGCGCCTGGGCGCCGCGAACGTCACCACCGTCGAGCTGGATCCGCAGGTCGCAGAGCATGCGCATGGTGCGCTGAGGGAGGCGGGCTACAAGGTCGTCGCGGTCACCGGCGACGGGGCGCTGGGATACGCGCCCGGCGCGCCCTACGACCGGGTCATCGCGACTGCGGGCGTCCAGCGCGTGCCTTATGCGTGGGTGGAGCAGACCCGTCCGGGCGGCCGGATCCTGGTGCCGTGGCTGACCGACTTCCATAACGGTGCGCTGGTCGCCCTGACCGTCTCCGGGGACGGCACCGCGACGGGACATGTCGTCGGCAATGTGGCGTTCATGCCGCTGCGCGCCCAGCGGGGAAGGCGCGCCTCGTTGGCCCGGGACGTCCGGGCGGTCGCCCAGGCGCGGCGGTCGGTCACGGACTTGCACCCGTACGGCGTGATGGGCGAGTACGACGCGTCCCTCGCCGTCGGGCTCAAGGTCCGGCGCTGCAAGCTCGTGGTGGAGCACCACGGCGAAGAGGGCGAGTACACGGTGTGGCTCATCGATCCCTGGTCGGGATCGTGGGCGAGCCTTCGGCACGTCCCGGGCGCGGCATGCTTTGAGGTGCGGCAACTGGGCTTCCGGAACCTGTGGGACGAGGTGGAGGCGGCGCACCGCTGGTGGACGGGCCTGGGAAGCCCGGCCGCCGCACGCTGGGGCCTCACGGTGACCGGCGAGGGCCAGCAGGTCTGGCTCGACACGCCGGAGAACCCGCTCACCGGAGGACGACCCGGTGAGCGTCAATGAGAAGGCGGTCAGGCTGCCGGGAATGCCCGTCCAGGTGGCGGCCGCGCGGCGATTCGTCGCCGAGGCGCTGGGGGACGGGCATCCCTGCCGCGCGGACGCGATGCTCCTCACCTCGGAGACCGGCACCAACGCGATCGCGCACTCGTCCAGCGGGCGGCCCGGCGGGTCGTTTCTGCTGACCGTCCGCTGGACGGACGAGTGGGCGCGGGTGGCGCTCGCAGATCAGGGTGCGGCCGGGGCGCCGTGCCTGCGGAGGGCGGGGCTCGGCGAGTCGTCCGGGCGCGGCCTCGCTCTGCTGGACGGCCTCGCCGAGCGGTGGGGATTCAGCCGGTGTTCCTCCGGGGCGACCGAAGTGTGGTTCGTCGTCATCTGAATCAGGCGGTCTCGGTGAGGCGGGTCAGTTCGGCGAGGATCTCGGAGGTGGTCACCGGGTCGAGTTCACCGAACGGATGGCGCTTGCCGGAGTAGCGGCCCGTGAACAGGGAGACGTGCCGGATCTCCTGTTCGGCGTACTCGTCGGGGTCGATGACGCGGATCCCCGGCTCGAACTGGACCATGAGGTGCCGGTCGTCGGGGGTCATGAGCATGACCTGGCGGCGGAAGCCGCCGGTCTCCTTCTCGCCCAGCTCCCAGCCCCGGGACGTCATGCCGAGGATCCGGCCGAAGTGGACGGTGCGGCCCTCGAAGCGTGCCAGGCCGGTGCTCTTTCGCTCGTCGTCGGTGAGCGTGTGCACAGGACGGGCCAGCTGCGGGAACGGCTGGAGGATCTCGTAGTCGGCGAAGACCTGCCCCCAGGCCGCCACCGCCGTCTCGCTCAAGAGCAGCGGGTGCGGCAGCGTGACCTGGGCATCGCCCGGAAGGGAGTGCAGTTCCTTGTCGTCGGCGTCGGCGAGGGTGCGGTCCTCGGCCACGCGGAAGGGGACGAGTCGCCCGTTCAGCTCGGTGCCCCAGACCAGGCGGCGGGCGATGTGCCACAGGAGGGGGTGGTCGATGAAGAGGGAGCGGAAGTCGGCCGTGCTCCAGGAGCGTCCGGTGACCATCGCGTTCTCGAGGCCTTTGATCTGGTCGGCGGCGACCGTCCGGACCTCCTTCTTGAGGTCGGCGAAGCGCTTGTAGGCGGCGGGCGCGAGCGTGTCGTCGTCCTTGACGCCCGGCTTGGGGAGGGTCTTGCGGAGCTTGCCCGCGTCGTCGGTCACGTGCGGCTTGAGCTGCTCGTCGAACCCGACGCGGAAGGTGCACGGGCCGTAGTCGAGGGTCATGCCGCCCCCGGCGTCCAGGCCGAAGTCCGGGACGAGCCGGTCGGCGAGCTGCTCGGGGGTCAGCCCGCGCTCCTTGGCGATGCGGTTGAGGGCCCACTGGGCCTCCTGCCTCATCCGCTTCTGGTCCGCGGCCTTGTTCGCGAGCCGGTGCAGGTGCCGCAGCGCGGAGTCGCTTCCGAGGCGGGTGAACAGGGACAGCAGGTTGAACCCGCCGATGTCATAGACGTAGCCCTTCGACCAGCGGGCCATGATGGGGGCGAGACGGTCCGCGGTCGCGTCGTTGCCGAAGCGGACCAGCGCGTACTGGACGGCCCTGGACGACATGGACCTGTGCGGGAGGTCAGCCTCGTACAGCGCCCAGGCGAAATCGGCCAGCGAGTCCGGATCGAACAGGCCGATCACCCGCTCGACCCCCGGGTACGGGTCCCACGGCTTCGAGAAGGTGAGCATCGTGAGCAGATGGCGGGTCGCCGAGTCCGGCAGGGCCTGCTCCCGGCCGGACAGCAGGATCCGCGGCAGCCGCGCCGGGTCGAACGCCTCGGGCATCGCCGGGAGCGGGTCGGGGTAGACGTCCAGGCCGTCGGTGCGGAGCACGGCCATCGCCGCCGCGGCCTCGTCGCCGTAGTGCCGGGCCGCCCGCACCACGGTGTCGTGGCCGTGCTCTTGGGCGACGAGGCGGAGGGCGTCCTCGGCGCGCTTGCGCTTGGGACCGGGCTTGCGCAGGGCGTCCGGGACGGCCAGCCGCGCCGCGGCCTCCCCGTGCAGCTTGAACCAGATCTCCGCGCGGTCGCCGTTCGGGTAGACACCGAAATGCTTGATCATCAGCTGGGCGACGTCCGCGTCCAGGAACGGGTCGAGCCAGTAGAAGGCACGCGCGTTCTTCGCGGCGTGGATCGCGAGAGGGTAGGCCTTCATCTCGTAACGGGCCGCGGCGTACTCCAGCGCCTCGGAGGTGCCGTAGGGGCCGAACTCACTCCAGTAGCGCTCATCGGCCAGCAGCGCCTCCGCGTGCTTGGCCGGGGCCTGCACGATCAGGCCGATCGCCTGAGAGCGACGCTGCTTGGCGTCCAGCTCCGTCAGGGCCCTGCCGCTGGAGAAGGTTTCGGCCACCTCGTCCCAGTCGGTGTCCTCAGGGAGGGGCTCCCACTGGCAATTCTTCGAGTACGGGGCTTCCAGCCACTCCTCGCGCAGGCCGGGGCCCCACGTCATGGCGGTCGGCTCTTTGGGGGCCTTCAGCTTGAGCACCACCGGTTCCTTGCTCGCGGCCCACGGTGGTGCGACGAGCAGGTCGGGGAGGGAGCTTTCGGGGGCTTCCTGGACGCGGGTTTCGGGGGTGTTCGGCATTTCTCCTAGTTTCCGGTGAGGTCGGCGAGGATCTCGGAGGCGACCACCGGGTCGAGCTCCCCGAAGGGGCTCCGGTCGTCGCGGTCGAAGAGATCCCTTCTCAGCTCGACGCATCTGATCGTCTGCACGGGCTCGGACGCGGGGTCGCGCAGCACGATCCCCGGGCTGAACTCCAGCCCGACGACCTGCTTCGCGGCGACCTCGCGCCCGATGATCCAGCGGCGCCCGCCGTGGCGTGCCGCGGCCTCGGCGACGGTGGCGTGGCCGTGCGAGCGGACGAGTTCGCGGAGCATCCTCTCCGCGAACTCGCGCTCGTGGCCGGGCTCGCCCAGCGCGTACGGCAGGAGGAACGGCGCCGCGGCCGGGCCGTGCGTCCTGAGCCAGGTCCAGGGGGTGGAGTGCCCTCGGTCCGCCCACTTGGGGTCGGAGAACCCGACCATCAGCCCGGCCACCTCCGCGTCCAGGAAGGGGGCCAGGGCACGCATCGTTTCGTGTTCGTCGGCGCGGGCGGCGTGCAGCGCCAGTGGGTGCGCGGCCAGTTCGTGGCGGGCGACGATGGCCCGGACGTGCTTCGGGCCGAGATCGTCCCAGTAACGCCGGTCTTCCAGCGCCTCGGCGGCGAGGTCGTCTGGGCCGTGCACCAGCAGGCGGGTGTAGAGGGTCGCGCGTCCATTGGCCGTTAGGTCGGTCAGGGGCTTGCCGCTGCGGATCCGTTCCGCCGTGGCGTTCCAGTCGTGGCCCTTGCCGGACGGCTCGGCCGGGGCGTCCTGCAGGAAGGACTTCCGCGTGCCCTCCGGCAAGGACACGACGGTCGGGGCGTCAGGCGGCTCCAGCCCTTTGAGGACGACCGGTTCCCAGGTCCAGGGCGGGTGGACCAGAAGCGGTGGCAGGGAGCTCACCGGGGCGTCCTGGACGTTCGACATCTCTTCCTAGTTTCCGTTCGTGAGGTCGGTGAGGTCGGCGAGGAGCTCCGACGCGGCCAGCGGGTCCAGGCTCCCGAAGGGTTCCCCGACCAGGCCTTTCGGCCCGAACTTGAGGTGTTCGACCTGGTCGATCTTCTGCGTGGGGGCGGAATCGGAGATCTTGCGGGCGATGCCGGGCCCGAACCGGACCTCGGTGTACCTTCCCTCGACGACAGGGGTCTGGAGCACCGTGCGGTTGTAGGACGCGCCGCGGCCCGTCTTGAGGCTCCAGTCTCCCTGGGCCAGGCGGGTGACGGCCGCGGTCGGCACCTCGGCGCCTTCGAACCGGGTCAGGCGGCTGGCCGCCTGCTCCTCCTCGCTGAGGCGGTGGACGGGCCGTCCCAGCTGGGGGAAGGGCTGGACGATCTCATAGTCCGCGAACACCTGGCCCCATGCGCCCAGCGCCGCGTCCAGGCGCACCGGATGGGCGAGGGCGATCCGGGCGGCGGGGGAGAGGACGAACTCTTTGTCGTCGATGTCGGCGAGGGAGCGGTCCTCGGCGATTCGGAACGCGGTGGCGGTCCCGTCGTGCTCGGCGATCCACACCAGGCGCCGCGCGAAGTGCCGCAGGAGCGGATGGTCGACGTAAAGGGCGCGGAACTCCTCCAGCGGCCAGTCGCGCCCGGTCAGCATCGCCTCGTGCAGCCGCTTGCGCTGCTCCGTGGCGATGGCCCGGACGCCCTTCTTCAGCTCGGTGAAACGCTGGTGGGCCGGGACGGCGATCTCGGCGTCGTCCTTGGGCCCGGGTTTGGGGAGCGACTTGCGGTGCTTGCCGGCATCGTCGATGACGTACGGCCTGAGCTGCTCGTCGAATCCGACGCGGAAGCGGCGGGCGCCGTAGTCGAGGGTCATGGCGCCCTCTGCGTCCAGCCCGAAGTCCGGGACCAGGCGGTCGAGGAGCCGCGCGGCCGTCGTGCCGCGGGTCCGCGCGGCACGTTCCAGGGCGTACTGCGCCTCTTCTCGGACGTTCTTGCTGGGGTGCGGATTGTCCGCGATCCGGTGCAGCGTGCGCAGTGCGGTGTCGCTGCCGATCGCCACGAACACGTTGAGGGCGTTGCGCGCCGCCCGCGGCCCGGCCCACCAGGACTCCCAGCCGGCGATGACCTCGGCGAGCCGCCGGGCGGTCTCGCCGTCGCCCAGGCGGCCCAGCGCGTACTGGATCCCGTCGGGCGCCCACGAATACCTGGCCGAATATTTGGTGAGGTCGACGGTGAGGTACAGCGCCCAGGCGAACTCCGCGAGCGAACCCGGGTCGCACACCTCGATGACCTGCTCGACGAACGAGTGCGGCCGGCCGGGCTTGGAGAGCAGCAGCAGCGCGGTGAGGTTCCGGGTCGCGGAAGCGGGCAGGGCCGCGTCCCGCCCGCGCAACAGGACCTGCGGCAGCTCTTCGGGAGCCCGGTTTCCGCCGGTCTTCGGCATGGACGCGGGGTACCGCAGCATCTCCATGGCCCTGACGGCCTCGGCGCCGTAGGGCGGCGCCGCCTGGAGGACGGCGTCGTCACCAAAGTCGGCGATGATCGTGCGGAGCAGGGACTCCGCACCGGTGCGCAGCGGACCGGGCCGGCCGAGCGCGTACGGGACGAGCAGCGGCGCGGCGGCCGCCCCATGCGTTCTCACCCACTCCCGCCCGACGCTGTCGCCGCCCGCGTCCTTCGCGACCATCACCTTCGCCGCGTCCGCGCTGAGGAACGCTTTGAGGGGGCGAGCCGAGTCGGGGTCCTCCCGCGCGGCGATGTGCAGCGCGAGGGGATAGGCCTTCAGCTCGTGCCGGACGACGACCCCGCCGAGCACCTGGAGGTCGGTGAACTCGTCCCAGTAGCGCCGGTCCTCCAGCAACTCGTGCGCGAGTTCCTCCGGTCCGTGCAGCAGCAGGCCCGCGTACAGGGGACCGCGGCCTTTGCCCGTGAGCTCGGTCAGGGCCCGCCCGCTGCGGAACCGTTCGGCGACGGCCTCCCAGTCGGCGTCCTTGCGGCCGCGCGAGCTCGCCTCTTCCTGGAGTCTCTCTCGCAGGTACGAATTCCAGGACACCGAGACGGGCGCCTGAGGTGCTTCCAGGTCCTCTCGGACGACCGGTTCCCAAGTCCAGGGCGGGTCGAGGAGGAGCGGTGGCAGGGAGTTTTCCGGGGCGTCCTGGACGTTCGACATCTCTTCCTAGTTTCCGGTCGTGGTGGTGAGGTCGGTGAGGTCGGTGAGGAGCTCGGACGCGACCACCGGGTCAAGGCTCCCGAGGGGGAGCGATTCCCTCCTGTAGGTGTTCGCGCCGACCTTGACGTGTTCGACCTTGTCGATCCGTTGGATGAGGGCGGGGTTCGGGCGCTTGGCGATGCCGGGCCCGAACCGGACCTCGACGCACCTGCCCATACCGTCGAAGGGGTACACGAGCAGATCGCGGTCTTGCCATCCATCGGGGCCCACCTTGAGGCTCCAATCTCCCCGGGCCAGGCGGGTGAATGCCTCGGTCGGCACCTCGGCGCCCTCGAATCGGGTCAGGCGACTGGTCGCCTGCTCTTCCTCGCTGAGGCGGTGGACGGGCCGTCCCAGCTGGGGGAAGGGCTGGACGATCTCGTAGTCCGCGAACAGCTGTGCCCACGCGTGCAGGGCGTCGTCCAGGCGCACCGGGTGGGGGAGGGTGATCCGGGCGGCGGGGGAGAGGACGAACTCCTTGTCGTCGACGTCGGCGAAGGAGCGGTCCTCGGCGATCCGGAACTCGGTGGCGGTCCCGCCCTGCTCGGCGGTCCACACCAGGCGCCGGGCGAAGTGCCGCAGCAGCGGATGGTCGACGTAGACGGCCCGGAACTCCTCCAGCGGCCAGTCGCGCCCGGTCAGCATCGCCTGGTGCAGCCGTTTGTGCTGTTCCGTGGCGATGGCCCGGACAGCCTTCTTCAGCTCGGTGAAGCGCCGGTGGGCCGGGACGGCGACCTCGGCGTCATCCTTGGGGCCGGGTTTGGGGAGCGACTTGCGGTGCTTGCCGGTGCCGTCGATGACGTACGGATTGAGCTGCTCGTCGAATCCGACGCGGAAGTTCCGGGGGCCGTAGTCGAGGGTCATGGCGCCGTCGGCGTCCAGCCCCAAGTCCGGGACCAGCCGGTCGAGGAGCCGCGCGGTCGTCAGGCCGCGCGCCTGGGCGGCGCGTTTCAGGGCGTGCTGCGCCTCCTCCCGGATGCTCTTGCTGGGGTGCGGTTTTTGCGCGATCCGGTGCAGCGTGCGCAGCGCGGTGTCGCTGCCGATCGCCACGAACACCTCGAGGGCGTTGCGCGCCGCCAGCGGTCCGGGCCACGCGGGCTCCCAGCCGGCGATGACCTCGGCGAGCCGCCGGACGGTCTCGTCGTCGCCCAGGCGGCCCAGCGCGTACTTGATGCCCTCCGGCGCCCACGAGTACGGGCTCGGTTCGGCGGTGATGCAGAGCGCCCAGGCGAACTCCGCGAGCGAACCCGGGTCGCACAGTTCGATGACCTGCTCGACGAACGAGTGCAGCGGGCCGGGCTTGGAGAGCAGCAGCAGCGCGGTGAGGTTCCGGGTCGCGGAGGCGGGCAGGGCCGCGTCCCGCCCGCGCAACAGGACTTGCGGCAGCCGTTCGGGGGCGTAGGGCTTCGGCATGGACGCGGGGTACCGCAGCATCTCCATGGCCCTGACGGCCTCGGCGCCGTAGGCCCGCCCCGCCTGGAGGACGGCGTCGTCACCGTGGTCCGCGATGATCGTTCGGAGCATCGCCTCCGCGGCGGTGCGCCGCGGACCGGGCCGGTCGAGCGCGAAGGGGACCAGCAGCGACGCCGCGGCGGCCCCGTGCGTGGCCGCCCAGTCCCGCCCGACGGTGTCGCCGCCTACCTCCTTCGCGACCATCACCTCCGCCGCGTCCGCGCTGAGGAACGGTTTGAGGAAAAGAGCCGAGTCGGGGTCCTCCCGCGTGGCGATGTGCAGCGCGAGGGGATAGGCCTTCAGTTCGTGCCGGACGACGACCCCGCCGAGAGCCTGGAGGTCGGTGAACTCGTCCCAGTAGCGCCGGTCCTCCAGGAGTTCGTGCGCGAGTTCCTCCGGCCCGTACAGCAGCAGGCTCGCATACAGGTAGCTTCGGTTCTTCGCATTGAGCTCGGACAGTGCCCGGCCGCTGCGGAACCGCTCGGCCACCGCCGCCCAGTCGGCGTCCTTGCGGCCAAGGAACTTCGCCTCCTTCTCGAAGCGGATGCGCAGGTACATGTCCCAGGTCACCGAGACGGGCGCCTGAGACGGTTCCAGGCCCTCCAGGACGATCGGCTCCCAAGCCCAAGGCGGGTCGACCAGAATGGCGGGAAGGGACTCGGCAAGAGCTTCCTCGATGCGGGGTTCCTGCATTGCTCCTACTGCGCGGTCAGGTCGGTGAGGTCGGCGAGGATCTCGGACGCGGCCACCGGGTCCAGGTTCCCGAAGGGGTCCCCGACGATGCCGTTCGCTCCGATCTCGATGTGTTCGACCCGGTCGATCCTCTGCGTGAGGGCGGAATCGGAGATCTTGCGACCGATACCGGGCCCGAACCGGACCTCGACGAGGTGGCCGCCGCCCTCGGGGCGGTACACGAGCCGCGTGCGGTTGTGGAAATCGCCGTAGGCCGTCTTGAGGGTCCAGTCCCCTTGGGCCAGACGGGTGAGGCCCGCGGTCGGCACCTCGGCGCCGTCGAACCGGGTCAGGCGGTCGGTCGCGCGCTCTTCCTCGCTGAGGCGGTGGACGGGCCGTCCCAGCTGGGGGAAGGGCTGGACGATCTCGTAGTCCGCGAACAGCTGTGCCCACGCGTGCAGGGCGTCGTCCAGGCGCACCGGGTGGGGGAGGGTGATCGCGGCGGCGGGGGAGGGGACGAACTCTTTGTCGTCGATGTCGGCGAGGGAGCGGTCCTCGGCGATTCGGAACGCGGTGGCGGTTCCGTCGTGCTCGGCGATCCACACCAGGCGCCGCGCGAGGTGCCTCAGCAGCGGATGGTCGACGTAGAGGGCGCGGAACTCCTCCATCGGCCAGTCGCGCCCGGTCAGCATGGCCCGGTGCAGCCGCTTGCGCTGCTCCGCGGCGATGGCCCGGACGCCCTTCCTCAGCTCGGCGAAACTTTGGTGGGCCGGGACGGCGAGCTCGGCGTCGTCCTTGGGACCGGGTTTGGGGAGCGACTTGCGGTGCTTGCCGGTGCCGTCGATGACGTAGGGCTTGAGCTGCTCGTCGAACCCGATGCGGAAGTTCCGGGGGCCGTAGTCGAGGGTCATGGTGCCCTCGGCGTCCAGCCCGAAGTCCGGGACCAGCCGGTCGCGGAGCCGGTCGAGGAGTCGCGCCACCGTCAGCCCGCGGGCCTCCGCGGCGCGCAGGCGGGCGTACACAGCCTGCTCCCAGACGTTCTTGCTGGGGTGCGGATCGTCCACGATCCGGTTCAGCGCGCGCAGCGCGGCGTCGCTGCCGATCGCCACGAGCACGTCAAGGGCGGTGCGCGCTGCCACCGGCCCGGGGCACGAGGACTCCCAGCCAACGATGACCTCCGCGACCCGCCGGACGGTCTCGTCGTCGCCCAGGCGGCCCAGCGCGAACTGGACGTCCTCCGGCACCAACCCGTCCCGGCTCAGTTCGGTGGTGTCGTACAGCGCCCAGGCGAACTCCGCGAGCGAACCCGGGTCGCACAGCTCGATGACGTCCTCGACGAACGAGTGCGGCCGGCCGGGCTTGGAAAGCAGCAGCAGCGCGGTGAGGTTCCGGGTCGCGGAGGCGGGCAGGGCCGCGTCCCGCCCGCGCAACAGGACTTGCGGCAGCCCCTCGGGGGCGCAGGGCTTCGGCATGGACGCGGGGTACCGCAGCATCTCCATGGCCCTGACGGCCTCGGCGCCGTAGGCCCGCCCCGCCTGGAGGACGGCGTCGTCACCGTGGTCCGCGATGATCGTGCGGAGCAGTGTCTCCGCGCCGGTGCGCAGCGGGCCGGGCCGGTCGAGCGCGTACGGGACGAGCAGCGGGGCGGCGGCGGCCCCGTGCGTTCTCGCCCAGGAAGGCCCGACGCTGCCCCCCGCCTCTTTCGCGACCAGCACCTCCGCCACGTCCGCGCTGAGGAACGCTTCGAGGGGGCGAGCCGAGTCCGGGACCTCTCTCCTGGCGACGTGCAGCGCGAGAGGATACGCCTTCAGCTCGTGCCGGACGACGATCCCGCCCAGCGCCTGGAGGTCGGTGAACTCGTCCCAGTAGCGCCGGTCCTCCAGGAGTTCGTGCGCGAGTTGCTCCGGCCCGTACAGCAACAGGCCCGCGTACAAGGGACCGCGGCCCTTGGCCGTGAGCTCGGTCAGCGCCCGGCCGCTGCGGAACCGCTCGGCCACCGCCGCCCAGTCGGCCTTCTTGCGGCCGCGCGAGGACGCCTCCTGCTCGAGGTGGTCGCGCCGGGACTCGCCCCAGGAGACCGCGACGGGCACCTGGGGCGGTTCCACGCCCTCCACGACGATCGGCTCCCAGCCCCAGGGCGGGGCGACCAGAAGGGCCGGAAGGGACTCTTCCGGGGCCTCTTCGATGCGGGCTTGCTGCATTGCTCCTACTGCGCGGTCAGGTCGGTCAGCACGGCGAGGACCTCGGACGCGGTCACGGGGTCGAGCTCGCCGAAGGTGCGGCCCACCGTCGACCCGTACGCGTACGAACTCGTTGCGATCACGACCTCACGGAGTTCCTGTTCGGGGAAGATGTCGATCGCGCCGACCGCGATGCCCGGGTTGAGATCGATGACGATGTACCGCTTCTCGGCGACGCGCAGCGAGATGCCGTGCTCGACGCCGCCGTCCTGCGGGGCGCCGCGCTCCCAGCCGTGCCGGGTCAGCCCCAGCACCTTGCCGGTCGGGACGGTCACGCCCTCGAACCGGGCCAGCCGCCCGGCGCCGCGCTCGGCGTCGGTGAGCGCGTGCACGGCCCGGCCGAGCTGCGGGAACGGCTGGGTGATCTCGTAGTCGGCGAACACCTCCGACCAGGCCGCCAGTTCCTCGCCCAGGTGCAGCGGGTGCGCGATCCCGATCTCGGCGGACGGGGACGGCGTGAAGGCCGCGTCCTCGACATCGGCGAACGTGCGGTCCTCGGCGATCCGGAACGAGCGGCCGTCGGCCAGCCACACCAGCCGGCGGGCGATGTGCCAGATCAGCGGGTGCCCGGCGAAGTAGGCCTGGAACTCCTCCGGCGTCCAGCGGCGCCCGGTGACCATGGCGGTCTCCAGGCGCTGGATCTGGTCGGCGGCGATCGTGCGGACGTCCTTCTTCAGCGCGCCGAACCGCTGGTGGGCGGCGGGGGCCAGCTCGGCGTCGTCCTTGGCGCCCGGCTTGGGCAGCGCCTTGCGGAGCTTGCCGGAGTCGTCCGCGATCTGCGGCCTGAGCTGCTCGTCGAACGAGATCCGGAAGGTGCGCGGGCCGTAGTCGAGCGTCATGCCGCCCTCGGCGTCCAGCCCGAAGTCCGGGACGAGCCGGTCGGCGAGCTGCTCGGTGGTCAGCCCGCGGGCCTCCGCCACCCTGTCGATCGCCAGCCGGGCCTCGGCCTTGAGGCCGTTGAACTTCACCTTCCGCGCGATGCCGTTCAGGTGGATCAGCGCCACGTCGGTGCCGATCGCGGTCAGCACCTCCAGCCCCCGCACCGCCTTGGCATGCCCCGCCTGGCCCGGCCAGGCCCGGATGACCGGTGTGACGCGCCGGACGGTCTCGTCGTCGCCCAGCCGGCCCAGCTGCGACAGCACCCAGGGGTTGCGGGACGGCTCGCCCGCCTTCCGCCACGCCTCGAAGATCGCCCAGGAGAACTCGGCGAGCGAACCGGGCGTGCAGAGCTCGAAGACCTCCCGCAGGTCCTCGTCCGCCGACAGCGCCATGAGCGACACCAGGTTGCCGGTCGCGGTGACCGGCAGCGCCTTGCCGTCCTCGCGCAGCACCGGCCGGGGCAGCTTGGCCGGGCGGAGCCAGGGCAGCTTCGGGGGCTTGGACGGGCCCTCGGCGGGCTTCTTGTGGACGTCGGCGACCGGCGCCCCCGCGCGCAGCGCCTCCGCGACGATCTCCGCGGCCTCGTCGCCGTGCACCCTCGCCGCCTCGACGACCGCGTCCCCGCCGTGCTGTTCGGCCACGAGCACCAGCGCGGCGGTGGCCTTCCTGCGGGCCGGGCGGCTCTTGCCCACCGCGTCCGGCACCAGGAACGGAACCGTCGCCAGGCCGTGGTTGCCGAAGTAGTCGCGGGTGTACTTCTGTGCCGTCTTCAGGCGGAACATCCAGTCGGCCATCAGGGCCACGACCTGCGCGTCGAGGAAGGGCAGGAGCGCCTCACCCGAGGCCGCCACGCTCTCCGCGACACCGTGCAGCACGGTGTCGCGGGCGTCCAGCCCGAACCGTGCCACGATCGGCTTGAGGGTGCGCGAGTGGTACGGCCCTATGTACCTGGGGCGCCAGTCGGACACCAGCGGGCGCAACTGCTCCTCGGGCCCCCTGGCGAACATGGCGCCCGCGGTCGGCGCGTACATGCTGGGCGGATCGGCCAGATACTGCTCTAGGCGCTCGTCCCAGTTCTCGCCGCCCCAGGTGTAGACGCCCGTCGCGGCCCACTGCTCCTGCTGCCCCGGTGCCCAGGCGATCGCCAGGCCGGACGGCGGCTCCAGGCCCGCCACGATCCGGAGCTCGGGCTCCTTCGGCTTGGCGGGCTTGGGCTCGCGCGCCGCCCGCTCCCACGGCGGATCCGCCAGGATCCGCGGGAGTGCCTCAAGGGGAGCCTCGTCGATCGCCGTATCGGTGCTCATGTCGCGCAACCGTAAGGCAGGCCTGCGACAGACCACCGTAAATTCGATCCAAAACGTTCAGATGCGTCGAAGCCGGACTCTCTGGATGTCGTGCTCGCGGCCCTTGTACAGGACGAGGGTGGCGCGGGCGCGGGTCGGCAGGATGTTGGACACCAGGTTGATCTCGTTGACGTCCCGCCACACCCCCTGCGCGAACGCGGTCGTCTCGTCCTCGTCCAGCTCGTGCGCGTACTTGTGGAAGAACGAGCGCGGATCGGTGAACGCGGTGCGGCGCAGGGCGAGCAGCCGTTCGATGTACCACTGGCGGATGTCCTCGACCCGGGCGTCCACGTAGATCGAGAAGTCGAAGAAGTCCGCCACGCCGAGCGCCCCCGCCGGCGGGGCCTGGAGCACGTTCAGCCCCTCGACGATCAGGATGTCGGGCCGCCGCACCGTCTGGGTCGCGCCCGGGACGATGTCGTACTCCAGGTGCGAGTAGACCGGGATCGTGTGCTCCGCGGCCCCCGCCTTGATCGCCGACACGAACCGCACCAGCGCCCGCCGGTCGTACGACTCGGGGAAACCTTTCCGGTCCATGATCCCGCGGTCGGTCAGCACCGCGTTCGAGTACAGGAAGCTGTCGGTGGTGACCAGTTCCACGGTGGGATGCTCGGGCCAGCGCGCCAGCAGCGTCCGCAGCAGCCGGGACGTGGTCGACTTGCCCACCGCCACGCTGCCCGCCACGCCGATGATGAACGGGGTCGGCGGCACCGCCTCGCCCAGGAACCCGCCGACGGTGTCGCGCAGCAGCCCCTCGCCCTGGAAGAACAGGTTCAGCAGCCGGGACAGCGGGAGGTAGACCTCCTCGACCTCGGTGATGTCGATCGGGTCGCGCAGCCCGCGCAGCGCGTCCAGCTCGCCCGGTGTCAGGGGCAGCGGAGTGTTCTCGCGCAGCGCCCGCCAGGCGTCGCGAGTCAGTTCCACGTAGGGGCTGGGGATGCTCGGAGGACTAGGCACGCCGTCCCATCCGCTCGTCATGGGTGAACTGTGTCACAGGTCACGGGTGTAACCGGCGTTTCACCGGGCGTCCACGCTATAGCCACGCTTCCACGCCACTCGCTGGTGGGTCCACGGAAGGCGAGCTAATAGGCTTGCCGTCATGTGCGGAATCGTTGGGTACGTCGGCCCCAAGCCGGCACTGGACGTCGTGGTCGAAGGGCTGGCGCGGCTGGAGTACCGCGGCTACGACTCGGCCGGGGTCGCCGTCCTGGCCGACGGGCGGCTGGGGACGGCCAAGCGCGCGGGCAAGCTGGTCAACCTGCGCAACGCGCTGGCGGACGAGCCGCCGCCCGCCGGGACGCTGGGCATGGGCCACACCCGGTGGGCGACGCACGGGCCGCCGAACGACCGCAACGCGCACCCGCACACCGACTGCTCCGGCACGATCGCGGTGATCCACAACGGGATCATCGAGAACTTCGCCGCGCTGCGGGCCGAACTGGAGGAGCGCGGCCACAAGCTGAACTCCGACACCGACACCGAGTCGGTCGCCCACCTGCTGGAGGACGAGCTCGCCGCGGTCGGCGACGGCGGCCTGGCGGAGGCAATGCGCCGGGTCTGCGGGCGGCTCGAAGGGGCGTTCACGCTGGTGGCGGTGCACGCCGGCGACCCCGACCTGGTGGTCGGCGCCCGCCGCAACTCGCCGCTGGTGGTCGGGGTCGGCAAGGGCGAGAACTTCCTGGCCAGCGATGTGGCCGCGTTCATCGCCCACACCCGCGACGCGATCGAGCTGGGCCAGGACCAGGTGGTCGAGCTGCGCGCGGACGGGGTGCGGGTCACCGACTTCGAGGGCCGCCCCGCCGAGGTGCGGGAGTACCACGTCGACTGGGACGTGTCGGCCGCGGAGAAGGGCGGCTTCGACTACTTCATGCTCAAGGAGATCGCCGAGCAGCCGCGGGCGGTCGCCGACACGCTGCTCGGCCGGGTCGGCGCCGACGGCCGGCTCACGCTGGACGAGATGCGCATCTCCGACCAGGAGCTGCGCGAGGTCGACAAGATCATCATCGTGGCGTGCGGCACGTCCTACCACGCCGGGCTGATCGCCAAGTACGCCATCGAGCACTGGGCCGGGCTGCCCTGCGAGGTGGAGCTGGCCAGCGAGTTCCGCTACCGGGACCCGATCCTGAGCCGCAGCACGCTGGTCATCGCGATCTCCCAGTCCGGCGAGACGATGGACGCGCTGATGGCGGTGCGGCACGCCCGCGAGCAGCACGCCAAGCTGCTGGGCATCTGCAACGTCAACGGCTCGACGCTGCCGCGCGAGTGCGACGGCGTGCTGTACACGCACGCGGGCCCGGAGATCGCGGTCGCCTCGACCAAGGCGTTCCTGACCCAGCTGGTGGCCGTGTACCTGATCGCGCTCTACCTGGCGCAGGTGCGGGGCACCAAGTGGGGCGACGAGGTGTTCGCCATGGTCCAGCTGCTGGCGCAGATGCCGGACAAGGTCGACAAGGTGCTGGAGACCATGGAGCCGGTCCGGGAGCTGGCCCGGTCGCTGGCGGGCGAGCGGTGCGTGCTGTTCCTGGGACGGCACGTGGGCTTCCCGGTGGCGCTGGAGGGCGCGCTCAAGCTCAAGGAGCTGGCCTACATGCACGCCGAGGGCTTCGCGGCGGGCGAGCTGAAGCACGGTCCGATCGCGCTGATCGAGGAGGGCCTGCCGGTCGTGGTGGTGGTCCCGCCGCGGGCCCGGGACGTGCTGCACGACAAGATCGTGTCCAACATCCAGGAGATCCGCGCCCGCGGCGCCCGCACCATCGTGATCGCCGAGGACGGCGACTCGTCGGTGGAGCCGTACGCCGACACGCTGATCCCGGTGCCGGCAGTGCCGACACTGCTGCAGCCCCTGGTGACCACCGTGCCGCTCCAGGTGTTCGCCTGCGAGCTGGCCACCGCCAAGGGCCACGACGTCGACCAGCCCCGGAACCTGGCCAAGTCCGTCACCGTGGAGTGAGAATTCCACCATTTCGGACTTTTATTTGTCCGGTCGTCCCGGTGAAAGTTACGTGTCGTTTTTCACCTTCATGACAAGGTCGCGCCAAGCCGCCGGGGTGAGGCACAGGAAGGGCTCGTCCGGCACCGTTCCGTCCCGCACGGCGATGGCCCGGCCGGCCGGCGCGGCCATTGCGGCCACGTCGACGCAGCCATTGCTGGCCTGGCAGCGGCGGCTGCGCCGCCAGTGGATCCGGGTCGCTCCGTCGGGTCGCATGCGACCTCCTCGATGGGGCCGGCCCGGGTGGCCGGCGCGAGTCGTATCCACCCGCCATTAAAGGTCAACAGGCGGCTCACCATCACGCCACCGCATAGTGGCGTGCTGTGGCGGCGTCCATGGCGGCGAGGACACGGTGCCGTCAAGGGAAGATAAACGGGCACAACGGATATATCCAGATATGATGAGGGGCCCTGCCTTCCCGGCCGGGCCCCTCATCGCGTGTCCTCAGAGGGACAGGTCAAGATCTCCGAGCTTGATCCGGTCGGTGAACGCGCGCCATTCCCGGGACGAGAACAGCAGGACCGGACTGGCGTCGCCGTGCTTGGCGTCCCGGGCGGCGATCGCCCGTGCGGACGCCATGGCGGCGATTTCGACGCAAGTGCCGTTGGCTGCGCAACGGCTGCTCTTGCGCCAGGAGATCGGACGGTTTTCAGCGGAGGCCACGCGACATCCTTTAGTTCAGAGACCGCGGTCTGGTATATGTTCCTGCCATGCGTCGAGAACCCTGGCGATGAAGTCTCGGGATTCGGCAGGACCCAGCGCCGCCTCGGCCAGTCTGTCGTGGGCGAGCCGGTAGAGATGCGTGGTCACCTCGTCCTCGAAATGGCTCACCGCCAGACTCTCGGTGTGCACGATATCGGGGAACGTGACGTCATGCGAACTCGCGAACTCAAGGAGTGTGAAAGAGCCTTCCATGAGTGGGTGTGGTGCGTTTAGCGGGAAGATCTGCAGGCGTATATTGGGCAACTGCATTACCCTGATCAAATGGTGCATCTGTTGCACCATGACCGAATTATCCCCGACCAGTCGCCAGAGCGCCGATTCGTCGATCACGATCCACAGCTCCACCGAATGGGCCTGCCGGCTCAGGATTCCCTGGCGGCGCATGCGCACCTCGACCCGGCGGTCGATCTCCCGCGGCGGGGTCGCGGCGATCGTGTTCCAGCCCGACACCACCTCGCGCGCGTACGCCCCGGTCTGCAGCAGCCCGGGGATGGTGTGCGTCTCCCACTGCCGGATCAGGCCGGCCTCGTCCTCCATCGCGATGTAGTCGGGGTAGCCGCCGATCAGGTCGCGGTACTCCTCCCACCAGCCGCGCTCGGCGGCGTCGTGCGCCAGCGCGATGATCTCGTCGCGGCGGACCCCTCCGACGTCGTACAGGTCCAGCAGCAGCCGGACGTCGGAGATCTTGGCTCCGGTGCGGGCGTTCTCGATCCGGCTGACCTTGGCGGTCGACCAGCTCAGCCGGTCGGCCACCTCGTCCCCGGTCATCGGGACCTGCTCGCGCAACCTGCGCAGTTCGGCGGCGAGCCGGCGCTGGCGGACGGAAGGACGTGGGGATGCGCTCATCGCGGCGGCCTCTCCTGCCCGACTCCGGCGGGGATTCTCAAGTTCGGATGGGGGATTTTGCGCACAGGGAAAACCGTAACTTGCACGGCAAGCTGCGCGCACTCGTCTTTCGATCAAAGGCCCACTGTATTCCGCGGGCCGTTCCGGCAGTTCCGTCCGGACGACGTCGTGGAATTCTCAGCCACCGGGAGCGGCGTGGGAACCTGGACCGGTGATCGTGGGAGTGGGCATCGACGTGGTCGACATCACCCGTTTCGAACGGTCCCTGGAGCGCACTCCGGGGCTGCGGGAACGGCTGTTCACCGAGGTGGAGCGGGACATGGCCGGGCGGTCGCTGGCGGCCCGGTTCGCGGCCAAGGAGGCGCTGGCCAAGGCGCTGGGCGCACCCCGCGGCCTGTTGTGGACCGATGCCGAGATCGGCCGGGCCGAAGACGGGCGCCCCGTCCTGCGGGTGGCCGGGACGGTCGCCGCCGCGGCCGCCGAACGCGGCGTCGCCCGCTGGCACCTGTCGCTCAGCCACGACGGCGGCATCGCCACCGCGGTCGTGATCGCCGAATCGGAGTGAGCCGCCCGCGGGCCGGGGATCGTCCAGGGGAGCGAACTGGGGATGGGGTGCGGATGAGGTACGCGCACGAGGTCGGGAAGGTGCGGACGGCCGAGCGGGCGCTGATGGCCAGGCTCCCGGAGGGGGCGCTGATGCAGCGGGCCGCCGCCGGGCTCGCGGCCGTCTGCGCCGGGCTGCTCGACCGGGTGTACGGGGCGGACGTCGTACTGCTGGTGGGCGGCGGCGACAACGGCGGCGACGCCCTGTACGCGGGCGCCCGGCTGGCGCGCCGGGGCGCCAGGGTCACGGCCGTCCGGGCGGGCGCCAGGCTGCACGAGGGCGGGCTCGGCGCGCTGCGGGCGGCCGGCGGGCGGCTGGCCGGGCCGGACGGCGCGGCGGCCGGGCTCGTCGACGGCGCCGACCTGATCGTCGACGGGCTCACCGGGATCGGCGGCACCGGCGGGCTGCGCGAGCCGCACGCCACCCTGGCCGGGCTCGCGTCCGCGTCCCCCGCGACCGTGGTGGCCTGCGACGTGCCCAGCGGGGTGGACGCCGGCACGGGACGGGTCGACGGCGCCGCCGTCCGGGCCGACGTGACCGTCACGTTCGGCACCCACAAGCCCGGCCTGCTGATCGACCCGGGCGCGGCGCACTGCGGCGTGGTGGAACTGGTGGACATCGGGCTCGGCCCCGACCTGCCCGACCCGGACGTGGTGGCGGCCCGGCCCGAGGACGTCCGGCCGCCGGAGCCGCTCCCCGAGTCCGACAAGTACCGGCGCGGCGTGGTCGGCATCCTCGCGGGCGGGGAGGAGTTCACCGGGGCCGCCGTGCTGTGCGCGGGCGGGGCCGTGCACGGGGGAGCGGGCATGGTGCGGTTCGCGTCCGTGCCGCACGCGGTCGAGCTCGTCCGGCACCGCTGGCCCGAGGCCGTCACGACCGTCATCGAGCCGAAGCCGGAGGAGCTGGAGCGGGTCGGGCGCGTCCAGGCGTGGGTCGTCGGCCCCGGCCTGGGGACGGGGGAGGAGGCCGAGGCCCTGGTCCGGGCGGTGCTCGGCACCGACCTGCCGGTCCTGGTGGACGCCGACGGGCTGACCGTCCTGGCGCGCCGCCGTGACCTGCTGCGCCGTCCCGCGCCGACGCTGCTGACCCCGCACGCGGGCGAGCTGGCCCGGCTGATCGGCGCCGACCGGGAGGCGATCGAGGCGCGGCGGCTGGAGCACGTGCGCCAGGCCGCCGCCGAGCTGCAGGTGACCGTGCTGCTCAAGGGGTCGACGACGCTGGTCGCCGAGGAGGGCCGCCCGGTGCGGGTCAACCCGACCGGGACGCCCAGGCTGGCCACGGCCGGGACCGGGGACGTGCTGTCCGGCCTGGTCGGGGCGCTGCTGGCCGGAGGCATGCCCGCGCTCGACGCGGGCGCGTCCGGGGCGTACCTGCACGGGCTGGCCGCCCGGATCGCCGCGGCGGGACCGGCCGAGGAGTGGGAGGGGGAGGCGCCGATCAGCGCCCACGACGTGATCACCGCGCTCCCCGCCGCCTTCCGCGCGCTCGGCTAGGGGCGAACCTCATAGCGGGCGGCGACGTCCAAATGGGTGGAATACCGCATTTGAGCAGGCAGGTTCATGGTCCATTAGGGCCGCGGGGACGGCACACTGGGTAAGCATGAGGAGTCCAGCGGAGGCACGCGTCGATCTCGACGCCATCAGCGGCAACGTCGCCTTGCTGCGTGAGCGCGCCGGCGGCGCCGAGGTCATGGCGATGGTGAAGGCCGAGGCCTACGGCCACGGGCTGGTGCCCGCGGCCCGCGCCGCGGTGGCCGGCGGCGCGTCCTGGCTGGGCGTCGCCAAGCTCGCCGAGGCGCTGCGGCTGCGCGCGGCCGGGGTGACCGGAGTGCGCACGCTGGTGTGCGTCGGCGTGCCGGGCGAGCCGTACGAGGACGCCGTCGCGGGCGACATCGACCTGACCGCGGGGGCGCCCTGGCTGGTCGAGGAGATCGCCGCCGCCGCGGAACGGGCCGGCCGCCCCGCGCGGGTGCACCTCAAGGCCGACACCGGCATGTCCCGGGGCGGTGCGTGGGGCGAGGAGTGGCCGCCGCTGGTGGAGGCCGCGCTGGCCGCCGAGGCCGCCGGGACGCTGCGCGTGGTGGGGCTGATGTCGCACTTCGCCTGCGCGGACGAGCCGGGCCATCCGTCGATCGCGCGGCAGCTGGCCGTCTTCACCGAGATGGTCGAGTACGCGGAGAAGGCCGGGGTCAGGCCGGAGGTCCGGCACCTGTCCAACTCCGCCGCCGCGCTCACCCTGCCCGAGGCCCGGTTCGACCTCGTCCGGCCCGGCATCGCCACCTACGGGCTGACGCCGGTGCCGCATCTGGGCGGTTTCGGGCTGCGGCCCGCGATGACCTTGGTCGCCGACACGGCCCTGATCAAGCGGGTCCCCGGCGGCAGCGGCGTGTCGTACGGGCACACCTACGTCACCGAACGGGAGACGAACCTGGCCGTCGTACCCGCCGGTTATGGCGACGGGATCCCCCGCCACGGGTCCAATCTGCTGGAGGTGCTCGCGGGCGGCCGGCGGCGGCGGATCGCGGGCCGGGTGTGCATGGACCAGTTCGTCATCGACCTGGGGGACGACGAGCTCGCCGCCGGGGACGAGATCATCCTGTTCGGCCCCGGGGACCGGGGCGAGCCCACCGCCCAGGAGTGGGCGGACGCGCTGGGAACGATCTCGTATGAGATCGTCACCCGCATCGGGTCGAGGGTCCCCCGGGTGTATTCGGGGAGTGCCGCCGGAGGGAGCGTGCATGGCTAGCAGTCGCAGGCGCAGGATCGGCGTCGTCGGAGCGGTCGCGGGCATCGGCGCCGCGGGCGTGGGCGCCGCCGTGGGGCTGCGCCGGCTGGCGGTGGGACGGGTCAGGCTGCGCCCCGACCCGGACGCCGACGAGCCGTTCGGCGAGCTGCGCGGCCGGCCGCTGACCGTCCTGGCCGACGACGGGGTGCCCCTGCACGTGGAGATCGACGGCCCCGACGACGCCCCGCTGACACTGGTGTTCAGCCACGGTTACACGCTCAACCAGGACGCCTGGCACTTCCAGCGCCGCGACCTGCCCCGGCTGCGGCCCGGCGAGGCCCGTCCGCGGCTGGTGTTCTGGGACCAGCGCAGCCACGGGCGGTCCGGGCGCAGCAAGCCGACGCACGCCACGATCGACCAGACCGGGAGCGACCTGTACGCGGTGCTGCGGGCCACGGTCCGGCCGGGCGCGCCGGTCGTCCTGATCGGTCACTCGATGGGCGGGATGTCGGTCATGGCGCTGGCCGACCGGCACCCGGAGCTCTTCGACGGCGCCGCGCGCGCCGCGTCCGGCAAGGGGCGGAAGGCCGGCAAGGGCAAGAGCGCGAAACCGGAAGCGGACGGCGGGCCGCGCGTGGTCGGGGTCGCGCTGATGAACACCTCCTGCGGCGACCTCGGCCAGATGACGCTGGGGCTGCCGCTCGTCCTGGCCAAGGTGCTGCGCCCGCTGGCGCCCGGCACGCTGCGCGGCCTCGGCCGCCAGGCCGACCTGGTCGACCGGGCCCGCGCCCTCGGCGCCGACCTGGCGTTCATCGTCACCCGGCACATGGCCTTCGCCGACAAGTACGTGAGCCCCACCGTGGTCGACTTCCTGGAGCAGATGATCAGGGCCACCCCGATCGACGTGATCGCCGAGTTCTACCCGGAGCTGATCGCGCACGACAAGGCGGCGGCGCTGGAGGCCATCGGCCGGGTGCCGGTACTGGTGCTGTCCGGCGGCGAGGACCGGCTGACCCCGTGCGAGCACGGCCGGAGCATCGCCGACACGCTGCCCGACGCCGAGTACGTCGAGGTGGGCGAGGCCGGGCACGTGCTGCCGCTGGAGTATCCGGGCGTGGTGACCGGCGGGGTGCGCCGGCTGATCGACCGGGTCCGGCTGGACCGCGAGGAACGCACGGCCTGATCGGAGATGGGCGTCGAGATGAGCGGAGAGCAGAGCGTGGAGGTCGTCCCGGAGGTCGACGTGGACGTGCCCACGGCGGCCGACATGCGCCGGCTGGGGCTGCGGCTGGCCGGCCTGCTGCGGGCCGGCGACCTGCTCGTCCTCACCGGTGCCCTGGGGGCGGGCAAGACCACGATGGCGCAGGGCATCGGCGAGGGGCTGAAGGTGCGCGGGCCGATCACCTCGCCCACCTTCGTCATCGCCCGGGTGCATCCCGCGCTGGCCGGCGGGCCGGCGCTGGTGCACGTGGACGCCTACCGGCTGGGCGGCTTCGCGGAACTGGACGATCTCGACCTGGACGCCTCGGCGGAGGAGTCGGTGACGATCGTGGAATGGGGCGAGGGGCTCGCCGAGGGCCTTGCCGACGCCCGGCTGGAAGTGATCATTTCTCGTTCCGAGGGCCCGTCGGAGCGCCGCGCCGTAAAGATCGTCGGGGTGGGCGCGCGGTGGGCCGGGTTGGCCGCGCTACTCACTTGACGCGAGAATCTCCCGTGTTTTCCGTTCACAGCGAGCAGTCACTTCACGGCGAGATGTCATAGTCTTTGCCGAAAGAACCTCACCTTCACGACATATCAGCTTTCCCTCGGGAGGGTTCCGGTGAGTGGTGACCATCGCGGCGGGGGCACCGACGGCGGCTGGGGCATGGCGAGCGGCGGTTACGGATACGGAACGCCCGACGCCGGAGAGTACGACCCGCGCAGCGGCGAGCACCGCACGGTGAGCGGCGGCTCCTACGGCTCCCCCAGCGCCGACTACGGCTCGCGCAGCGGCGAGCACCGGCGCGAACAGCAGCCGCCCGGCCAAAGGTCCCCGGGCAGCGGCGGCTACCGCGCCGGCAGCGGCAGCCACCGCATCGTCCGCGACCGCAGAACCGGCCGGCGGCGCCTCGCCATGGTCCTCGCCGGCGTGGTCGCCGGCGTCGGCGCCTGCGTCCTGGCCGCCTTCATCATCCTCGGCGAGGTCGGCGCGGGCGACGACCGGGACGCCGGCCAGGTCGTGGGCAGCGGCGCGACGGAGAACGCCCCGATGGCCAAGGCCGAACGCTCCCTGGTGCCCGACGCCTGCGAGCTGCTCGACAAGAAGATCGCCGACCGGCTCGCGCCCAACGCCGACCGCACCCAGGCCGACAACTACCAGAGCAGCGACCGGCAGAACCAGTGCGTCTGGGGCGCCTACACCGGAGACCGCAAACGGCAGCTCACCGTCGAACTGCGCGCCCTCGAAGGGGCACAGGGCCAGACCCCCACCGACACCGCCCGCGGCACCTTCGAGACCGAGCGCAAGGCCGACGAATCCGGCAAGGCCCTCCTGGCCGGGCAGCGGCTCACCGACAAGGCCCCGCTGGAAGGCGTCGGCAACGACGGCTACGTCGTCTACAGCGTGGACGAGGGCCAGGGCTCCGGCGAGGCGATCGCCAACGTCCGCGTGCTGAACGTCCTGGTGACCATCCACTACTCCGGCGGCAACGACGGCAAGCCGCTCGGCGCCGACGGCACCATGAACGGCGCCACCGAGGCCGCCAAGAGCGTCGTCGAAGCCCTCAACGCCACCTGACGGGCTCGCACGCAGTAACCTTTCAACCCGTGCTGGTCTTGGCTTTTGACACCGCGACGGCCGCGATCACCGTCGCGCTGTACGAGTGGTCCCCAGGTGAGCGTGTGCGCCGCCGCGGCTCGGTGGAGAACATCGACCGGCGCAGACACACCGAGCTGCTCACCCCCTCCATCGCCGAGGTGATGGCCGAGGCCGGCGCCGCGCCCGGCGACCTCAGCGCCATCGCCGTGGGCGTCGGCCCCGGCCCCTACACCGGCCTGCGCGTCGGACTCGTCACCGCCCGGGCCATGGGGGAGGCGCTGCGGATCCCCGTCCACGGCGTCTGCACGCTCGACGTGATCGCCTGGGCGTCGCGGCGCACCGAGCCCTTCGCCGTCGCCACCGACGCCCGCCGCAAAGAGGTCTACTGGGCCCGCTACGAAACGGCCCGCCAACGATCCGACGGCCCCTCCGTCACCCCGCCCGCCGAGGTCCCCGACGACCTCCCCGTCATCGGCGAGGGCGTCGCGCTCTACCCCGACGTCCTCGGCCGTCCCGACCACGAGCCCGAACCGCTGCTCCCCTCCGCCGGCGCCCTCGCCGAACTCGTCGTCGCCCGCCTCTCCGGCGCCCCCGGCCCCGAACTACTGCCGCCCGAACCCCTCTACCTGCGCCGTCCCGACGCCAGAGAGCCCGGCCCGCGCAAGAAGGTGACCCCGCGATGAGCGCGGTCCTCCGGCCGATGACCGCCGACGACCTGCCCGCCGTCCTCCAACTGGAGCGGACCCTCTTCCCCGAGGACGCCTGGACGGAGGAGATGCTCCTTGGCGAACTGTCCGACCAGCCCCGCACCCGCCACTACGTCGTCGCCGAAGACCCCGGCGGCGGCCTCGTCGGCTACGCCGGCCTCGCCGCCGCGGGCGGGCAGGCCGACGTGCAGACCATCGGCGTCCAGCCCCACCGGCAGGGCACCGGCGTCGGCGCCGCCCTGCTCACCGAACTCCTCGACGAGGCCGGACGGCGCGGCAGCCACGAGGTCTTCCTGGAAGTCCGCGCCGACAACGACCGCGCCCGCCACCTCTACGAACGCTTCGGCTTCGAACGGGTAGGCATCCGAAAGCGCTACTACCAGCCGTCCGGCGTCGACGCCATCGTGATGCGCCGCAAGCGGGAGGAATCATGATCAGAGACTCCGAACCCCTCGTCCTGGGGATCGAGACCTCCTGCGACGAGACCGGCGTCGGCATCGTCCGCGGCCACACCCTGCTCGCCGACGCCATCGCCTCCAGCGTCGACGAACACGCCAGGTTCGGCGGCGTCGTCCCCGAGGTCGCCTCCCGCGCCCACCTGGAGGCCATGACGCCCACCGTCGAACGCGCCCTCGCCGACGCCGGCGCCGCGTTCGGCGACATCGACGCCTTCGCCGTCACCGCCGGCCCCGGCCTCCCCGGCGCCCTCATGGTCGGCGTCGCCGCCGCCAAGGCCTACGCGCTCTCCCTCGGCAAACCGCTGTACGGCGTCAACCACCTCGCCGCCCACGTCGCCGTCGACCAGCTCGAACACGGCCCGCTGCCCAAACCCTGCGTCGCCATGCTCGTCTCCGGCGGGCACTCCTCGCTGCTGCTCGTCCCCGACATCACCGGCGACGTCCGCTCCCTGGGCACCACCGTCGACGACGCCGCCGGCGAGGCCTTCGACAAGGTCGCCCGCGTCCTCGACCTCGGCTTCCCCGGCGGCCCCGTCATCGACCGCCGCGCCCGCGACGGCGACCCCGCCGCCATCGGCTTCCCTCGCGGCAAGTTCGACGACGGCACCTACGACTTCTCCTTCTCCGGCCTCAAGACCGCCGTCGCCCGCTGGGTCGAGGCCAAGGAACGCGCCGGCGAACCCGTCCCCGTAGCCGACGTCGCCGCCTCCTTCCAGGAAGCCGTCGTCGACGTCCTCACCCACAAGGCCATCAAGGTCTGCCACGCCAACGGCGTCAAAGACCTCCTGATCGGCGGCGGCGTAGCCGCCAACTCCCGCCTGCGCGCCCTGGCCAAGGAACGCTGCGACGCCGCAGGCATACGCCTTCGCGTCCCCCGCCCCAAGCTCTGCACCGACAACGGCGCCATGATCGCCGCCCTGGGCTCCGAACTCCTAGCCGCAGGCAGACCACCCTCAGAGCTGGACCTACCAGCAGACTCAAGCCTGCCGCTGTAATTCTGGGAGCGCCCCCCAGACCCCACCCCGGGACGCGCACCTCCTACGCTCGCTGGCGCTCGCTCCGGAGGCACCCGCCCCTTGGCAGGGGGCTCCGCCCCCCGCACCCCCCGGCTGAGGGCTCCGCCCCCTTGCACCCATTACTGACGGGCTGGGGTGGCCGTCAGCGGTCGTGTCCGCCGTTACGGATCTCGACAGGAAAACCGCAGGACCGTCCCCTACCGTTGGGGGCGGTCCTTGCTGATGGGGGAAGAGGGATCGGATGGCCGTCGAACGCATCCATTGGGAAGACCTACCGGCGCGGGCACGGTGGGAGGTGGAGACCAAGACCGGCACCGTGTACTCGACCGAAACGGTCTCCGAGGGCCTGAACTCGGCAATCGCCGCGATCTTGACCACCGAGACCGGACGCGTCTTCGTCAAGGGACTCCACCGTGACTATCCCCGCCGGTGGACACAAGACCGAGAAGCCGCGATCAACTCTGCGATCAGCCACCTGTCACCCCGCCTGCTGTGGCGGGTCGAGGACGAATGGGACCTGTTGGGGTTCGAGGTCGTCGACGGACGTCACGCCGACTACACGCCCGGATCGGCCGACCTGCCGCTCTTGGTCTCGACCATGGCCGACCTGGGCAAGGTCCCGTGTCCAGACCTTCCTGTGAAGCTCGCCGAGCAGCGATGGGAGTCCTATGTCTCCGATCCCGCGTACGTCCGGCTCTTCGAAGGCGATCGACTGCTCCACACCGACTACAACCCCGTGAACGTCTTGATCAGCGACGGCCGCGCGTTGCTGATCGACTGGGCGTGGCCGACCAGGGGCGCCGGCTGGATCGATCCCGCGTGCCTGATCATCCGTTTGATCGCCGGCGGGCATACCGCCGCCCAAGCCGAGGTTGTCGTGCACGCACACGCCTTCCGCGGGCTGCGCGCATCCACTCCTATGGAGGTCCCGAGGTCATCCGCCACGAGGAGGTGCCGCTGCCGTCGCCCGGCCCCGGCGAGGTGCTTATCCGCGTCGCCGCGACCTCGTTCAACCCGTCGGAGGTGGGGGTGCGTCTGGGGCTGCTGCAGGATGTGCTGCCGGTAACGTTGCCGTGCACCCTGGGTGTGGACGTTTCCGGCACGATCGTGTCCCTCGGCCCTGGGGTGACCGGGAGGGCCGTGGGCGACCGAGTGGTCGGCCGTCTGGACGGAGGCAGCGGGGCCACCGCCGAATACGCGACCGCCCCGGTGGACGTCCTGGTCGCGGCTCCGCGCACCATCCCGCTCGCCGATGCCGCGGCGCTCCCCGTCGCCGGGCTGACCGCCTGGCAGGCGGTGTTCGAGCACGCGGAGGTGACCGAAGGCCGGCGCGTGCTGGTCAACGGGGCCGGCGGAGGGGTCGGCGGATTCGCCGTCCAGCTGGCCAAACGCGCGGGCGCCACCGTGATCGCCACAGCAGGCCCTCGCAGCGCCGCCGCGGTCCGCGCCTCCGGCGCCGACCAGATCGTCGACTACACCGCCGAGCCCCTGCCGGGCGGGGTGGACATCGTGCTCAACCTCGTCCCTCTCGCCGCGGATGCCGCTGCCGGACTGGTGTCACTCCTGCGGCCGGGCGGTACGGCGGTGTCCGTCACCACGCCGCTACCCGGCGGCGCGCATTTCGTGGCCAGCAACGACCCCTCCCAGCTCGCGCGGCTCGTCTCCCTGGTCGACGCCGGCGACCTGACCGTCGACATCGCCGAATCCCACCCGCTGACAGAACTAGCCTCGATCCACCGCAGAAGTGAGAACGGCCAGACCCGAGGAAAGATCACCCTTACGCCCTGAAGGGGGACAGCAGCCCCTCCACCATTACAAGAGAGCGGCCAGGTAGTCCTCCAATAGGGGGACGGTGGGCTCGTCTAGGGTGCGGGTGCCGTTTTCTGGGAGCAGGTCCAGGACGCAGCGGACGTCCCAGTACGGGTCGTGTGGGTAGCCGCCGGAGACCTGGTCGAAGGCTGAGGTGAAGCGTTCGGCGGCGGCGGGGCCGTAGCGCAGTGCCACGTTCAGGCGCATGTGTGCGATGTCTACGGCGATCGGGCCGTAGGAGGCGTCGGACCAGTCGACGACGCCGGTCAGCCTGCCGTACGACCACAGGGTGTTGTCGGGGTGGTAGTCGCGGTGGATGAACCGGGACGGCGCGTCCGGCCAGGGGCCTGCGGCTACCTCGAAGGCCCGTTCCCACAGTTCGGGGCGTAGGGCGTGCCTCGGGGCGGCGCGCTGGTCCAGGTGGTTGTACGGCACGTACGGCGGCATCGTGGACGCGCCGCCCAGGGCGTGCACCGACAGCAGCGCGGCGGCCAGCTGGATGAGGTATTCGGGCAGGTCGTCCGGGGCGGGGCGGGGTGGGTGGCCGACCAGGCGGGTGATCAGGAGTGCGGGTGCGTCGCAGTAGGCTCCGGCGGGGTCGGCGGCGACCAGCGACGGTGTGGGGAGCTGGCAGCCCGCCAGCAGTGCCAGCGCCGCGATCTCGCGTTCGGGGGAGAAGTCGGCCTGGCGGGGCGCGGCGGCCGCCCAGCGGCGCAGGACGAGCCGGTGCGCGGAACCGGAGCGGCTCTCCACCAGCAGGGCGTGGTTGGCGTGCGCCGAACCGCCGGCGAGCGGGCGGACCATCCGCACCTCGGCGCCCTGGCCGAGGCAGTCCTCCACCCAGCGCAGGGTGGCGCGGCTGGGCGGGGAGCCGGTCTGGAGGCAGGGAGCCGATGCGTGGGTCACGAGTTCCATGAAAACGGATGCCGGTGGGTATTGGCAGTGATTTTGCGAAGACGGAACGTAACAAAGTGCACGTCACAATGTGCGGGCCGGCCGGTGCCCCGGCCGGCCCCGGGGTGCGTCAGTCCTTGCCGTCGCGGCGGGGACGGAGCAGGGCCTCGGCCAGGGCGAGCATGGTCTCCTCCAGCGTGGAAAGGCGCTTGAGGACGTCCTCGTGGACGGTGGTGACCTGCTTGGTCACCGCCTCCTGCACGGTCTCGGCGCGGCGGCCCACCTCGTCCTGGACGACGCCTACCCTGCGGTTGACGTCGTCGTGGATGACGCCGACCTGCTTGACGACGCCGGCCTCGATGTCGTCGATCCGCCGGGAGACGTCGTCGGCCTGCCGGGTGAACTCCTCGTGCGCGGTCTTGGCGAGCTGCTCCATGGTGGCCTCGATCTCGGCGCGGTCCGGGCGGGCGCGCAGCTCGTCGATCAGCGGGTCCACGGCGTCGGCCAGCCGCTTCTCCAGGGCGTCGAAGCGGTGGCCCTGGTCGTACACGGGGCGCTGCACCAGCTCGGTGATCATGGTGTGCAGCGAGTCCAGCCGGCCGTCCAGCTTGCCCGACAAGCCCTCGAGGCGGCCGTCGAGCCCGTCCAGGCGGCCGCCGACGCCCTCCACCCGGCCGTTGACGGCCTCCAGGCCCTGCTCCACCCGCTCGGCCATCTC
Organism: Actinomadura vinacea; assembly: GCF_039532545.1. Taxonomy (NCBI): domain Bacteria; kingdom Bacillati; phylum Actinomycetota; class Actinomycetes; order Streptosporangiales; family Thermomonosporaceae; genus Actinomadura; species Actinomadura vinacea. Next base: position 83,739 of record NZ_BAAARW010000038.1, read on the forward strand.
GCCCAGCGACTGGTCGACCCGGGTGGTGACGCCGTTGATCGAGTGCTCCAGCAGCTCGGCCCGGTGTCCCATCTCGGCCAGCGACTTGTCGAGCCGGTTGAAGCGGACCGAGGCGGCCTCCATGCTGCCCTGGAGGCGGTCCAGCCGCTTGGCCACCTCGTCCAGGCGGCGATCCGCGCGCTGCGCCGCGTCGGTGACCTCCCGGGAGGTGTCGATCATGGTCTGGATGCGGGTGAGGCCCTCGTCGACGTTCTCCGCCACCACCCCGACGTCGGCCCACAGCGCCGGCAGTTCGGAGACCGGCTTGACCCGCTCACCGACCGACTCGATGTGCTCGGCCAGCCCTTCGGCCCACTCAGGGGGTCGGCCGAACAGCTCCTCGACCTGGCCGCGGACGCCGTCAAGCTGTCCGGTGAGGCCGCCCAGGCCGCCTTCCCGCACCTCGCGGAGCAGCCACTCCATGCCTTCCAGCCGCTGGCGTATCTCGTCCAGGATCTGGCCCTGGGAGCGCTGCTCGTAGACGTGGTCCTGCGCCGCCCGGGCGAGCAGCTCCCTCATCCGATCCGAAACCGGCTGACCTCCCGTCTGCAGGAAGTTGTGATTCGTTTCCACAGCTGCTCCTTCGTGTGCCGGCGCGGATAAATGGCGCACGGCAATGAAATCCTGAGCCGCCAACTGTAGTGCGTTCGGCGGGTCCGGATAACGGGGGACGTGGACATTGCGAGTTCTGTGTCCGACCCTTGTCATCGGGGTTTGGACGATTCTCCCCAGTCGGATATTGTCCAAATCCTCGGGAAAATCAGGAGAAGGGGGTGAACGGGGCGCCGATGTGGCCACGGATAAGGGCCCCGCGCGGGCCGGGACGGCTCGTCCGGAGCCCGGAAGGCCCGGCAATGCGATCTTCTATTCGGTCGTTCCGGCGGTTGTTTCCGGCCCGGCCGGGCAATACCGCGAAGTGCTGATGATTTGCTCAGCTGTGGTATGGCGCTTGGCGTTCTTCTCCGGACGAAGATCTTCGGTGCGGAATTGTGATCGACAGCGCGCCGGACTGGCCTTCAGCGCACCGGTGTCGCCAGTAGCGCGATCGGATCGCGGCCGACCCGGGTCAGCACGAGGGTGAGCTCGCCGCCCTCCTTCCGGCGGCCGAAGCCCAGGTCGCGCCGGAGCCGGTCGATGTCGACGGCCGAGCCGCGCTTCTTGATCGTGAGGATGCCGGTGCCGCGCCGCCGCAGCTCGGCGCGCAGCCGCTTCACCGAGAAGGGCAGCACGTCCTCGATCTCGTAGCCGGCGGCGAACGGGGTCGCGGCCCGCGTGTCGGAGGTGATGTAGGCGATCCGGGGGTCGGCGAGCCAGCCGCCGACCTCGCCGGCCGCCTCGGCGACCAGGTGGGCGCGGATGACCGCGCCGTCGGGCTCGTACAGGAAGCGCCCCCAGGGGCGGACGGGCGGCTCGGCCGGTTCGGGCGCCGGGGTCAGCGTGATCGTTTCGCCCGCGGAGGTGAGGAGGGTGGCGCGGCGCCGGGCGTCCCCGGCCAGCCCGCCCAGCCAGAGCGCGGCCTCCTTCACCTCGCCCGCCACCGAGATCCACTCGGCCTCCACCGGGACGCCGGCGAGGGGCGCGCCGGTGCCGCCGTCCCAGACGGCCTCGTACGGGATGCCGGGCGCCACCTTGACGCAGGCCGCCGGGGCGCGGGCGGCCAGGTCCATCACCCGGTCCAGGGGCGGCTCGTACGAGCGGGGGTCGAAGACGCGGCCCCGGACGGTGCGGCGGCCGGGATCGGCGAAGACCGCCCCGTACCCGGCGGGGTCGGCGTCGAGCGCGTCGCCCCGCCGCACAGTTGCCTTCCCGGCCAGGCCGAGCGCCGCCAGGTTGGCCCGCGCCACCTCGGCGGTCAGCGGGTCCAGCTCGACGCCCTCGCCGGGGACGCCCGCCCGCGCCCGGGCGATCAGGTCGGCGCCGATGCCGCAGCCGAGGTCGAGGACCGGATGAACATCGGACGAAGATCCGGCGAAGCGGCGGGCCCGGTGGGCCGCGACGACGGCCCGGGTGGCCTGCTCCAGCCCGGCCTGGGTGAAGTACATGCGGTCGGCGTCCGCGCCGAACTTGGCGCGGGCGCGCGCCCGCAGCCGCGCCTGCGTCAGCGCGGCGGGCACCAGGCCGGCCGGATGCTCCTCGCGCAGCCGCGTGGCGGTGGCCAGCAGGCCGCTCTCGGACAGGTCCGAGCGGGCGGCCGCGCCGAGCACGGCCTGGCCCGCGGGAGTCAGCAGGTCAATGAACGCCTGGAGGTCCATAGGCTGGACGTTAGCGGTGGCCCGGGGTGTCCGTGTTGACGGGCAACGGGTCACGGAATAGTCTCCATGACTGGCACTCTCGATGTGAGAGTGCCAACCACAGCGACAAGGTCGGTCTGGCACCCGCGACGACAGGCCGGTCCAGGGTCGCCTCTTCTGTCACATGTGCCGGTCGGCCCACCATGGCCGGCCGAGGACCAATCGAAGGGGAGGTCAGATCGTGACGACCGCCACCAAGGTTGTTCTCAAGCCGCTCGAGGACCGCATCGTCGTCCAGCCGCTTGAGGCCGAGACCACCACCGCGTCGGGCCTGGTCATTCCCGACACGGCCAAGGAGAAGCCCCAGGAGGGGACCGTCCTGGCCGTGGGCCCGGGTCGCGTCGACGACAAGGGCGACCGTGTGCCGCTCGACGTGAGCGTGGGCGACGTGGTGCTCTACAGCAAGTACGGCGGCACCGAGGTCAAGTACAACAACGAGGAGTACCTCGTCCTCTCGGCCCGCGACGTGCTCGCGGTCATCGAGAAGTAATCACCGCGAACGTGATGCACCGCCCCGGTCCGGCCCGCTAGCAGGGGCAAGGCCGGGGCGGCTCGCGTCCGGTGCCGTACGTATAGGGAGTGGAGTTTCCCGCATGGCGAAGATCCTGGAGTTCGACGAGGACGCGCGCCGGGCGCTTGAGCGCGGCGTCAACGCTCTCGCTGACGCCGTCAAGGTGACGATCGGCCCGCGCGGCCGCAACGTCGTCATCGACAAGAAGTTCGGCGCGCCGACGATCACCAACGACGGCGTGACCATCGCCCGCGAGGTGGAGCTGGAGGACCCCTACGAGAACCTGGGGGCCCAGCTCGCCAAGGAAGTGGCGACCAAGACCAACGACATCGCCGGTGACGGCACCACCACCGCCACCGTGCTGGCCCAGGCGATGGTCCGCGAGGGCCTGCGCAACGTGGCCGCCGGCGCCTCGCCGCTGTCCCTCAAGCGGGGCATCGACGCGGCCGCGCAGTACGTGTCCGACCAGCTCCTGAAGTCGGCCCGCGAGGTCGGCGAGAAGGGCGAGATCGCGCACGTCGCGACGATCTCCGCGCAGGACGCCCAGATCGGCGACCTGATCGCGGAGGCGTTCGACAAGGTCGGCAAGGACGGCGTGATCACCGTCGAGGAGGCCCACACCTTCGGCCTGGAGCTGGAGTTCACCGAGGGCCTGCAGTTCGACAAGGGCTACCTGTCGCCGCACATGGTCACCGACCCCGAGCGCATGGAGGCCGTCCTGGAGGACGCCTACGTGCTGATCGTGGACGGCAAGATCTCCAACGTGCAGGAGTTCCTGCCGCTGGCCGAGAAGGTCGCCCAGACCAAGAAGCCGCTGCTGGTGGTGGCCGAGGACGTCGAGGGCGAGGCGCTGGCGCTGCTGGTGGCCAACAAGATCCGCGGCACCTTCACCTCGGTCGCGGTCAAGGCCCCCGGCTTCGGCGACCGCCGCAAGGCGATGCTGGGCGACATGGCCACCCTGACCGGCGGCCAGGTCGTCAGCGAGGCCATCGGGCTCAAGCTCGACGGCATCGGCCTGGAGGAGCTCGGCCGGGCCCGCCGGATCACCGTCACCAAGGACGCCACCACGCTCGTGGACGGCGCCGGTGACCAGAAGGAGATCGCGGCCCGGGTCGGCCAGATCAAGGTCGAGATCGAGAACAGCGACTCCGACTGGGACCGCGAGAAGCTGCAGGAGCGGCTGGCCAAGCTGGCCGGCGGCGTCTGCGTGCTGCGGGTCGGCGCGGCCACCGAGGTCGAGCTGAAGGAGAAGAAGCACCGCCTGGAGGACGCCATCTCGGCGACCCGCGCGGCGATCGAGGAGGGCATCGTCTCCGGCGGCGGCAGCGCGCTGGTGCACGTGGCCGGCGGGAACTTCGACGCCCTCGGGCTGTCGGGCGACGAGGCCACCGGTGCCGAGGCGGTCCGCCGCGCGCTGGTGGAGCCGCTCCGCTGGATCTCCGAGAACGCCGGCCAGGAGGGCTACGTGGTGGTCTCCAAGGTCCGCGAGCTCGACGCCGGGCACGGCTACAACGCCGCCACCGGCGAGTACGGCGACCTGATCGCGCAGGGCGTCATCGACCCGGTGAAGGTGACCCGCAGCGCGGTCACCAACGCCGCCTCGATCGCGGGCATGCTGCTCTCGACCGAGGCCCTGGTGGTCGAGAAGCCGGAGGAGGCCGAGGAGCCCGCCGGCGGTCACGGCCACGGTCACGGCCACGGCCACTGACCGAGCAGCCGACCGAGCCGCGGCGCGCGCCGCGCGCGACGATCGTGCGGGGGAGGCCCCGGTCCGTGCGTTCCAGTGCGGACCGGGGCCTTCCTTTCGGCTGCGGGCAACACGGAAAGTAACGAATCGGTCTTTCTGGGCTACGAATCTCGCACGGTGTGGAGTCGTCCGACCGCGATGCGTAGTATCTGGGCTTCCGTCCCCACACTGTGACCATTCCGTTGTCTTCGACAGTGGAGACACGCCCGAGTGCGCTGGGCATCATGCTCAACGTGACCGAGGGATTCTTCGTAGGGACCACGACCGCGCACGCTGTCGAGCCCTCGGAGGGTCCGGCCCCTCCGACGCTGCGCGACACCGCCCGCGGGACGCGGGCGGCGCGCCCGGCCAGAGCCGACGAAGGCGACCTCAAGGAGCTCACGACACTCGCCGTCCAGGGCGATCCCGGCGCCATCGAGGTGCTGATCGCGCATGTCCGGCCGATGGTCGTCCGGTACTGCCGGGCCCGGCTCGGCCGGGTGTCTGGGCAGTACCACATCGCCGACGACGTGGCGCAGGAGGTCTGCATCGCGGTGCTGTCGGCGCTGCCCCGCTACCGCGACATGGGACGGCCGTTCGCCTCCTTCGTCTTCGGCATCGCCGCGCACAAGATCGCCGACGCGCTGCGCAGCGCGGTCCGGGCGGCCGTCCCGACCGAGGATCTCCCCGACGGGCCGGACGACCGGCCCGGCCCGGAGGAGACCGTGGTGCGCTACATCGAGGCGCAGCGCGCCCGGGACCTGCTGACCCGGCTGCCCGAGAACCAGCGCGAGCTGGTGCTGCTGAGGGTGGTCGCGGGTCTCTCCGCCGAGGAGACCGGTAATGTACTGGGCATGTCCGCGGGAGCGGTGCGCGTCGCGCAGCACCGGGCGCTGGCCCGCCTCCGGGCGATGGCCAGAGAGGAGTCGATCGCTTGACGGAACGGAGCCAGGGCGCCCCGGATCCGGACGAGTCGGTCAGACCCCCCGCACCTCCGACCCACGGTGCCCCCTTTTCCCAGGCCGCGGCCCCGGCCCCCGGTGTCTCCATGATGACCGGCGCGGTGCCGCCCACGGCCGATCTCGGTGCGGTCCGCCGCACCGACGCCATCATCGACGCGCTGGGCGGACGGCGCGCGGGCGAGCCCGACGATCCCGCCGTGCGGCTGCTGCGGGCCCTGATCAGCGACGTGGACGAGCAGGCGCCCGCGCACCAGGCGCAGCCGCCGTCGGCCGACGGCCAGGGCGCCGAGGGGGACCGCCCCAAGCCGCCCTCCGGCCCGCGCCGCCGCGGCCCCCGGACGATCGTCGCCCTCGGCGTGGCCGGGGCGGTGCTGGCCAGCACCGGGGTCGCGGCGGCGGGCGGCGGGGCGGTCGAGCACTCCGCGCTGGGGCCGGGTTCGGTCGGCAGCGCCAAGGACGCCGGCAAGGAGGCCGGCAAGGACGCCGCCAAGAGCGGTCCCGAGGCCGCCGAGGCCGAGAGGCCGGCCAGGCCCGCGCCGCTCGTCCCGGTGACCGTCGCCGGGCCGGTGCCGCGCGTCCCCGCGCAGGCCGGCGGGGACGAGGAGCGGCGGCGCCGTGCCGCGGCCGTCCGGGCGAAGGAGCGGACCAAGGACCTGCCCACCCTTGCCCCCGTCCCGCGCCCGCGCGCGACCGGAACGGCCGGAACGGGCGGCTGGCAGGGACCGGACGGCACGCAGGGACCGGACGGCCGGCAGCCTCCTGCCGGCGTGCCGGAGCAGGAGCCCTCGGCCGACGCCACGGAAGGCCCGGACCGGACGCAGCAGCGCCTGGACGAGATGCGCGAGCACTTCCGGCGGATGGGCTTCGATCTCGACGGCCGCGGCTGAGACCGGCCCCCGGGCACCCGGCGCCAGGGGGCTCAGGGCGTGTCGCGGCCTTCCTCGCTGTCGATCACACCGTCGACGTAGCCGCGGGCGTACTCCCAGCTGACGTAGTCGACGGGATCGGGGGACAGCGCGGGCTCGTGCACCCGCGGCAGGCCCTGGTCGAGCAGGTGACGCAGGTTGCCGTGCAGGAGGTCCCAGTCGATGTAGTGCGGCTTGCCGCAGTCGCCGCAGTCGACCGTGAGGCCGCGCACGCCCAGCGGTTCCAGCAGGGCGCGAAAGACCTCCAGATCGGCGAGGTCGGCCAGCACGTCCTCGCGCTCGGCCACGCTGAGCGGAGCGACCTCCTCGCCCGGGTCGCCTAGCGAGGCGGCCGGGTCTTCCGGGTCGCCGGCGAATGGGTCGAGCGGGGCATCGTCGTGCACCCCTCCACGCTACTGCCACGCCCCCCGTCCGGTGCACCCCCCGATTTCATCTGGACGCGAAACGTCCTCTTGCCGACCGGCGTCCCGGAGCGCCGACACGCCGGGACGGCCGGGCGTGGCGCGCTCCGCCGGGAGGCCCCGCGGCCCCGGAGTCCGGCGGGGAATGGTTCGGCAGGCTCCGGGAATGCCGGGGTAAAGAAGCGCGTTGCGGGATGTCACCAAGACCACGCACCGCGGACCGCGAAGCGCGGTACGGGCGGCGGGCCAGGTCCTACCATGGAACAAGGCCGTCGTGACCTGGCCGTACACCCGCACACCGAACGCCGGCGACGCTGATGCCGATGCCGGCAGGGGAAGGTAGTCATGAATCCCGCCGCCGAGCCCGCCAGGATCATCCCGCAGGGCCTGACCTTCGACGACGTGCTGCTGCTTCCGGGCTATTCGGACCTGCAGCCGGGCGAGGCCGACACCACCACCCGGCTGACCCGCGAGATCAACCTGCGCATCCCGCTGGTGTCGGCGGCCATGGACACCGTCACCGAGGCCCGTACCGCGGTCGCGATGGCCCGCCAGGGCGGCATCGGCGTGCTGCACCGCAACCTGCCGGTGGAGGAGCAGGCCGCCGAGGCCGACCGGGTGAAGCGCTCCGAGGCCGGGATGATCACCAATCCGGTGACCTGCCTGCCCGACGCGACGCTGGCCGACGTCGAGGAGCTGTGCGCCCGCTACCGGATCTCCGGCGTGCCGGTCACCGACGTCCGCGGCGTGCTGGTCGGCATCGTCACCAACCGCGACATGCGGTTCGAGTCGGATCTGTCCCGCCCGGTGCGCGAGGTCATGACCCCGATGCCGCTGGTCACCGCCCCGGTGGAGGTCGCCCGCGAGGACGCCTTCGCGCTGCTGGCCGGCAACAAGATCGAGAAGCTGCCGCTGGTGGACGGCGAGGGCCGGCTGCGCGGGCTGATCACGGTCAAGGACTTCACCAAGAGCGAGCAGTACCCCGCCTCCACCAAGGACGCCGACGGCCGGCTGCTGGTGGCCGCGGCGGTGGGCGTCGGCGGGGACGCGATCGACCGCGCCCGGGCGCTGATCGAGGCGGGCACCGACGTGATCATGGTCGATACCGCGCACGGCCATTCCAAGGGCGTCGCCGACACCATCGCCGCGATCAAGGCCGGCTCGGGGGTTCAGGTGGTCGGCGGCAACGTGGCCACCTACGCGGGCGCCAAGGCGCTGGCCGAGGCGGGCGCGGACGCCGTCAAGGTCGGGGTCGGCCCCGGCTCGATCTGCACCACCCGGGTGGTCGCGGGCGTCGGCGTGCCGCAGATCACCGCGATCTCCGAGGCGGCCCGGGCCGCCCGGGAGGCGGGCATCCCGGTGATCGGCGACGGCGGCCTGCAGTACTCGGGCGACATCGCCAAGGCCATCGTCGCCGGCGCCGACACGGTGATGCTGGGCAGCCTGCTGGCCGGGATCGAGGAGTCGCCCGGCGAGCTGATCTTTGTCCACGGCAAGCAGTACAAGTCGTACCGGGGGATGGGCTCGCTGGGCGCGATGCGCAACCGCGAGCGCGGCGGCTCGTTCTCCAAGGACCGGTACGCGCAGGCCGACGTGTCCAGCGAGGAGAAGCTGATCCCCGAGGGCGTGGAGGGCCAGGTGCCCTACCGGGGCCCGCTGGCGAACGTGGCGCACCAGCTGGTCGGCGGCCTGCACCAGTCGATGTGGTACGCGGGCACCCGCACCGTCCCCGAGCTCCAGGAGCGCGGCCAGCTGGTGCAGATCACCGCGGCCGGCCTGAAGGAGAGCCACCCGCACGACATCCAGATGACCGTCGAGGCGCCGAACTACCAGGGCCGCTGAGCGCGCCGATCCGCTCCCGGCCCCGGTTCAGGGGCGGCCGGGCGGACGGGATGGCCTGCGGGGATGGGTAAACTCACCGGGGCTTGTTCTCCGCTGATGGGAACATTCCCGCACGTTCAGGTCGGGCCGGGAAAGAGGAAGCGCAGTGGCTGCTGAGGTTGAGATCGGCCGGGGGAAGAGCGGGCGCCGGGCCTACGCCTTCGACGAGATCGGGATCGTCCCGTCGCGCCGCACCCGCGACCCCGAGGAGGTCAGCGTCGCCTGGCAGATCGACGCCTACCGGTTCGAGATGCCGCTGGTCGTGGCGCCGATGGACAGCGTGGTCAGCCCGGAGATGGCGATCGCCGTCGGGCGGCTGGGCGGGCTGGCGGTGCTCGACCTGGAAGGGCTGTGGACCCGCTACGACAACCCCGACTCGCTGCTGGCCGAGATCGCCGCGCTGGACGACGTCCGCGCCACCCGCCGGCTCCAGGAGATCTACGCCCAGCCGATCAGGGAGGAGCTGATCGGGCGGCGGATCGAGGAGATCCGGGCGGCCGGGGTGACGGTCGCGGCCCGGCTGTCGCCGCAGCGCACCGCGCAGTTCCACAAGGCCGTGATCGACGCCGGGGTGGACCTGTTCGTGATCCGCGGCACCACGGTGTCGGCCGAGCACGTCTCCGGCCGGGCCGAGCCGCTCAACCTCAAGCAGTTCATCTACGACCTGGACGTGCCGGTGATCGTCGGGGGCTGCTCGACGTACACCGCGGCGCTGCACCTGATGCGGACCGGCGCGGCCGGGGTGCTGGTCGGGTTCGGCGGCGGGTCCGGGCACACCACCCGCACCGTGCTGGGCGTGGCGGTGCCGATGGCCACCGCGGTCGCCGACGTGGCGGCGGCGCGCCGCGACTACCTGGACGAGTCCGGCGGCCGGTACGTGCACGTGATCGCCGACGGCGGGATGACCAACAGCGGCGACATCGCCAAGGCGTTCGCCTGCGGGTCCGACGCGGTGATGGTCGGCTCGGTGTTCGCCCGTACCGCCGAGGCGCCCGGCCGCGGCTACCACTGGGGCAGCGAGGCGCACCACGGCGACGTGCCCCGCGGCACCCGGATCGACCTGGGCACCATCGGCACCATGGAGCAGATCCTCTACGGCCCCTCGCACGTGGCGGACGGCTCGATGAACCTCATCGGCGCGCTCCGCCGGGCGATGGCCACATCCGGGTACACCGAGCTCAAGGAGTTCCAGCGGGTGCAGGTCGTCGTCGCGCCGACCGTCCACTGATCCCTGCCCGGGCCCGCGGATTGTGGGGCGTCTCACCGCCTTTCCGTCGTGATCAAGGTGGAATGGGGCGATATCGGGGTGGCGGCATCCCTACTGTTGGGTAGGTACCTTTCGGACACCCACACCGCACAGGGGGAATCGCGATGACGGGATCACCGGTGACCGGACTGGGCAGCTCGCGCCTGGGGCCGGCCGAGCGTGCGGGCGCCCTCGACCAGATGGCCCGCGAGGAGTTCGACGTCGTCGTGGTCGGGGCGGGGATCGTCGGCGCGGGCGCCGCGCTGGACGCCGCCACCCGCGGCCTGTCGGTGGCGGTCGTGGAGGCCCGCGACTTCGCCTCCGGGACGTCCTCGCGGTCCTCCAAGCTGATCCACGGCGGGTTGCGGTACCTGGAGCAGTACAACTTCGACCTGGTGCGGGAGGCGCTGACCGAGCGGGCGCTGCTGCTGCAGATCGCGCCCCACTTGGTCAAGCCCGTGTCGTTCCTGCTGCCGACGACCCACCGGGTGTGGGAGCGCGCCTACTTCGGCGCCGGGGTCGCCCTGTACGACGCGCTGGCCTTGCGGATGGGCAGCTCGCGCGGTGTCCCGCCGCACCGGCATCTGACCCGCCGCGGCGCGCTGAAGCTGGCCCCCTCGCTGCGCAAGGACTCCTTCATCGGGGCCATCCAGTACTGGGACGCCCAGGTCGACGACGCCCGCTACGTGATGACGGTGCTGCGCACGGCCGCCGAATACGGGGCCCGCATCGCGTCCCGCACCCAGTGCGTGGGGTTCCTGCGGGAGGGCGAGCGGGTCACCGGGGTGCGGATCCGCGACCTGGAGGCCGGGACGACCGCCGAGGTGCGCGCCAAGCAGGTCGTCAACGCCACGGGCGTGTGGACGGACGACATCCAGGAGCTGGTGGGCGGACGCGGGCAGATCCACGTCCGGGCGTCCAAGGGCATCCACCTGGTGGTGCCCAAGGACCGCATCCACTCCTCGACGGGCATCATCCTGCGCACCGAGAAGTCGGTGCTGTTCGTCATCCCGTGGGGGCGGCACTGGATCATCGGCACCACCGACACGGCCTGGGACCTGGACAAGGCGCACCCGGCCGCGTCCCGCGCCGACATCGAGTACGTGCTGGAGCACGTCAACGCGGTGCTCAACACCCCGCTCACGCACGACGACGTCGAGGGCGTGTACGCGGGCCTGCGTCCGCTGCTGATGGGGGAGACCGAGGAGACCTCGCAGCTGTCCCGCGAGCACGTGGTGGCGCATCCCGTCCCGGGCCTGGTGCTGGTCGCGGGCGGGAAGTACACCACCTACCGGGTGATGGCCAAGGACGCGATCGACGCGGTCGCGCACGGCCTGGACGGCAAGGTCGCCGAGTCGTGCACCCACGACATCGCGCTGGTCGGCGGCGAGGGCTTCCGGGCGATGTGGAACTCGCGGTACCGGCTGGCGTCGGTGTCGGGGCTGCACGTGGCGCGGATCGAGCACCTGCTGTCGCGGTACGGGGTCCTGGTGGACGACCTGCTGGAGCTGATCGCCGAGCAGCCCGACCTGGGCAAGCCGCTGTCCGGAGCCGACGACTACCTGCGCGCCGAGGTCGTGTACGCGGCCTCGCACGAGGGCGCGCGGCACATCAACGACGTGCTGGCCCGCCGCACCCGGATCTCGATCGAGACCTGGGACCGCGGGCTCGGGGTCGTCCAGGAGGCGGCCGACCTGCTGGCACCGGTGCTCGGCTGGTCGAAGAAGCAGCGCGACCGGGAGATCGAGTACTACCGGAAGCGCGTCGAGGCCGAGCGCGACTCGCAGAGCCAGGACGGCGACCAGGAGGCCGACGCGCGGCGCCGCGGGGCGCCTGACATCGTCCCCATGAGCGCGCCGTCCGGCGCCACCCCGTAGAGCGGGGCGGGGCGGCGGCTCAGGCGAGGGCTTTGCCGAGGACGAGGCGCATGCCGTGCGAGTACAGTTCGGCGGGCACCCGGTCGGGGTCGACCAGGTGCTGCATGGCCAGGCCGAAGTCGAGCGCCAGGGCCAGCGCGGCCCGGTCGGGGGCGGCGATGCCGTCCACCTCGTGCAGGTGCTCGGCCAGGCCGGCGCGGCGTTCGGCGTACCAGCCGGAGATCCGCGCGCCGGCGGCGTCGTCGCGCATGCCGTACAGCCAGAACTCGACGAGCAGCAGCGCGAGCAGCCGGGCGCCCTCACCGGAGATGCGGTGCGCGTAGGCGTGCCCGGCGCGCTCGAACCGATCCTCGGGGGAGCCGCCGGACTCGCCGAGTTCGGCGTAGGTCTCGGTGCCGAGCCCGGCGCTCGTCCAGCGTTCGAGCAGCGCCAGCAGCAGGTCGGTCTTGCCGGTGAAGTTGGAGTAAACGGCGCCCTTGGTCAGCCCCGCCGCGGAGGCGATGTCGTCCAGCGAGGCGCCGTGGATGCCGTGTTCGGCCCAGAGTTGCTGGGCGGCGCCGAGCAGGGCCGTCCTGGTGCGCTCGCGGCGTTCTTGCCGGCCCGTGCCGCTGCCCGTGCTGCCGCTGGTGTTCCTCTTGCCGCCCTCGTCCGGGTCGGCGCCCCTGTACTGGGCGTCGATCATGGAATCGCCTTTCTCGCACGGGGACGGCCGGGCCGGGGCGGGGCGGCGGCGGACACCCCGGACCGGCCGATCCCACACCGCTCGGTCCATTCGCGTTTCCGTTCACCTTCCGGAATACACCGGAAGGGGGCGGTCGGTCCGCGAGTTGTGGAAATCCGCCCGGTGCCGCGTCCTCGGAAAAGGTTGTTGACCTGCGAATATTACTTGCGGGTAGCCAGATATGGCCGCGGGTCTTAGTCTGCTCGCATGGCATCCCCGACCGTTCCCGCCCCAGGCGCGGCGGCGCATCGGCTCCCCCTCCCCCTGATCGAGCGGCTGACGTCCCACATCGTCGCGGGCGGCGCCCCGGGCGGCCCGGAATCCGCCACCATCCCCACCCCGTTCACCGGCGAGGACCTCGCCACCGTCCCGCTGTCCGGCGCCGACGACGTGCGGCGCGCCCACGAACGCGCCCGGGAGGCCCAGCGCGCCTGGGCGAGGCTCCCGGCGAGCGAGCGCGCCAAGCCCTTCCTGCGCCTGTCCGACGCCCTCGTCGACCGGCGCGACGAGATCCTGGACATCATCCAGATCGAGACCGGCAAGGCCCGCCGGCACGCGCTGGAGGAGTTCCTCGACGTCGCGCTTTGCTCGCTGTACTACGCGCGCCGCGCCCCCGGCCTGCTCAAGCCCAAGCGGCGGCAGGGCATGGCGCCGGGCCTCACCCGCGTCCAGGAACTGCGCCACCCGAAGGGCGTCGTCGCCCTGATCGCGCCCTGGAACTACCCGTTCGCGCTCGGCGCGAGCGACATCGCCCCCGCGCTGATGGCCGGGAACGCCGTGATCCACAAGCCGGACACCCAGACCTGCCTGTCCAGCCTGTGGGTGCTGGACCTGCTGGTCTCGCTCGGGCTGCCGCGCCACCTATGGCAGATCGTGGTCGGCGAGCCCGCCGAGATCGGCGACCCGCTGATCGAGCAGGCCGACTACGTCTCGTTCACCGGTTCCACCCGCGGCGGCCGCGCCATCGCCGAGAAGGTCGCGCCCCGCCTGGTGGGCTACTCGCTGGAACTGGGCGGCAAGAACCCGATGATCGTGCTGGACGACGCCGACGTCGAGCGCACCGCCCGCGGCGCGCTGCGCGCCTGCTTCACCAACGCCGGCCAGTTGTGCATCTCCATCGAGCGGATGTACGTGCACGCCGACGTCTACGACCGGTTCGTGCCGCGCTTCGCCGAGCTGGCGCGGAACATGCGGCTCGGCGCCGACCTCGACTTCGCCGTCGAGATGGGCTCGCTGACCTACCCGCGCCAGCTGGAGGCGGTCACCAGGCACGTCGACCAGGCCGTCGCGGCGGGCGCGACCGTGCTGGCCGGCGGCAAGGCCCGGCCCGACCTCGGCCCGCTGTTCTACGAGCCGACCGTCCTCACCGACGTGACCGGCGACATGGACCTGTGCGCGAACGAGACGTTCGGCCCCGTCGTCGCGATCTACAAGGTCGCCGGCGAGGAGGAGGCCGTCGAGCGCGCCAACGACACCGAGTACGGCCTCAACGCGTCCGTCTGGACCAGGAACGCCGCGCGCGGCCGCCGGGTCGCCGCCCGGATCAAGGCGGGGACGGTCAACGTCAACGACGGCTTCGGTGCCGCGTTCGCCTCCTACGACGCGCCCATGGGCGGGATGAAGCAGTCCGGGGTGGGCCGCCGGCACGGCGCGGAGGGGCTGTTGCGGTTCACCGAGCCGCAGACCATCGCCAGCCAGCACCTCGCCGACCTGGAACCGCCCGGCTCGCTGTCGTACGCGAGGTTCGCCGACTTCATGACCGCCGGCATCAAGACCATGAAGCGGCTGCGCCTCAAATAGCGGCGGTCGCGTTCACCGCGCGGACGAGGTGCGGTAGGCCTTCCAGCTGAGGTGCATCCGGTCGGCCTGGCCCTTGGTGAACTCGTGCATGCAGGTGTCGAAGCCGTAGTCCATGAAGTTGTTGACGGGATCCATCCCGGTGGCCGGGCAGGTGTCCTTGCCCGAGGGGCAGCCGTTGGTGGGGTCGCGCTCGGCCGGAGTGTCGCCCACGCGGTCGCCGGCACCGGCGCAGCCGTCCTGGAAGGTGTGGTAGAGGCCGAGCCAGTGCCCGATCTCATGGGTCGCGGTGTGGCCGAGGTTGAAGTTCTCGATCGGGCCGCCCGGCAGGCTGTCGGGGTGCAGCACCACGCCGTCGATCTTGGGCTCGGTCTTGTACTTCCAGGGGAAGGAGGACCAGCCGAGCATGTCATCGCCCATGTTGGCGCTGTAGAGGTTGAGCGTGCCCGCGCCGCCCTTGTGGAGCTTGGGCTTGAACGTTTTCTCGTGGCGCATCGGGTCGCTGTACCAGGAGGAGTTGTTCGTACGGGTCACACCGCTCAGCGAGAAGGTGAAACCCGTCCTGGCGCCCCGTCCCGAGTTCCCGCCGTGCACCTCGTTCAGCACCTGGATCTGGCGCCGGATCTTGTCGTCCGACAGGTTGCCGGACGTGCCGTTGTGCAGGACGTGGAAGTACACCGGGACCTTGACGGTCGCCGCCGTGCGACGACGGGCGGCGGGGGACGGCGCGGACGCCCCCGGCCGCCACAGGCCGAGGCGGGTGAGCACGCCGCGCAGGTCGCGTTCGACGGCCGCGGCCTCGGCCGGGGTGAGGTCGTTGCGGCCCTGTTCGCGCCCGTGCCCCTGTTCGTGCGCTTCCACATGCCCGTGCGCGTCCGCGTCGTGATCGTGATCGTGCGGGCGGAGCCGCGCGCCGGACGGCGGGCAGCCGGGAGCGGCGGCCAGTTGCCGTGCCGCTGGGACACGGGCGTGTGCGGGGGCCTGCGGGGGCGCCTGGACGGTGGCCGTGCCGGCCGGTACGGCGGGCACGAGCGCGGCGATGAGCGTGACGGCGGCGAACGGCTTCACGGCACTCCCCGGGAGTCGAACGAACACGTAGTGTCACTGATTGGTATCAGAACGAATCGGCCCTGCGGCGGTCGACGGCCCAGATATGGGCAGAACGTTACTGAATAGACACAATGCGTGACCATCGGGCGGCCCCTCGCCTGCCCGGGGGCCGCGCATCGTCGCAGGCAGCGGGCGCCCATAGACTGGAAGGCCTCCACCCATGGAAAGGCGTTGCTTGGTGGCCGTAGACCAGTCCTTCGACACCGTCCTCGTCGTCGACTTCGGCGCGCAGTACGCGCAGCTGATCGCGCGCCGGGTCCGCGAGTGCCATGTGTACAGCGAGATCGTGCCGTCCACGATGCCGGCGGCCGAGATGCTCGCCAGGCGGCCGAAGGCCATCATCCTGTCCGGCGGCCCCGCCTCGGTCTACGAGGAGGGCGCCCCCGTCGCGCCCGACGGCCTGTTCGACCTCGGCGTCCCCACGTTCGGCATCTGCTACGGGCACCAGGTGATGGCGCAGGCGCTCGGCGGCACGGTGGAGAACTCCGACGTCGCCGAGTACGGCGCCGCCACGATCCGCGTGACCGCCCCCGGCACGCTGTTCGCGGGCCTGCCGGCCGAGCAGGCGGTGTGGATGTCGCACCGCGACTTCGTGAGCAGTGCCCCGGCGGGCTTCCAGGTCACCGCTCGCACCGAGGTGACCCCGGTGGCGGGCATGGAGGACCCCGACCGCGGCTTCTACGGGGTGCAGTTCCACCCCGAGGTGCTGCACACCGAGCACGGCATGGAGATCCTGCGCCGGTTCCTGTACGAGGGCGCGGGCTGCCGTCCCGGCTGGACCATGGTCAACATCGCAGAGGAGTCGATCGACGCGGTGCGCGCCCGGGTCGGCGACAAGCGCGCGATCTGCGCGCTGTCGGGCGGCGTCGACTCGGCGGTGGCGGGGGCGCTGGTGCAGCGCGCCATCGGCGACCAGCTCACCTGCGTGTTCGTCGACCACGGGCTGCTGCGCAAGGGCGAGGCCGAGCAGGTCGAGAAGGACTTCGTCGCCGCGACCGGCGTCAACCTGCACGTGGTGGACGCGCAGGAGCGCTTCCTGGCCGCGCTGGACGGGGTGACCGATCCGGAGGCCAAGCGTAAGATCATCGGCCGCGAGTTCATCCGCGTCTTCGAGGAGGCGGCGCGCGCGGTCGTCGGCGAGGCGGCCGCCGAGCCGGTGGAGTTCCTGGTGCAGGGAACGCTCTACCCGGACGTGGTCGAGTCCGGCGGCGGCACCGGCGCGGCCAACATCAAGTCCCACCACAACGTGGGCGGGCTCCCCGACGACCTGCGGTTCGAGCTGGTGGAGCCGCTGCGGTCGCTGTTCAAGGACGAGGTGCGGGCGCTGGGCGAGCAGCTCGGCCTGCCCGCCGAGATCGTGTGGCGGCAGCCGTTCCCGGGGCCCGGCCTGGGCATCCGGATCATCGGCGCGGTCTCCCGGGAGCGGCTCGACATCCTGCGCGAGGCCGACGCGATCGCCCGGGAGGAGCTGACCCGGGCGGGCCTCGACCGCGACATCTGGCAGTTCCCGGTGGTGCTGCTGGCCGACGTCCGGTCGGTCGGAGTGCAGGGCGACGGCCGCACCTACGGCCACCCGGTGGTGCTGCGCCCGGTGACCAGCGAGGACGCGATGACGGCCGACTGGGCGCGGCTGCCGTACGAGGTGCTGCAGAAGATCTCCACCCGGATCACCAACGAGGTCACCGAGATCAACCGGGTGGTGGTGGACATCACCAGCAAGCCCCCCGGCACCATCGAGTGGGAGTAACCGGCGAAAGGCCCGGGTGATCTCTCACCCGGGCCTCCGCGTGCCTCGGCCGCCGGTGTCTCAGACCCCGGCCGGGGCGAGCACGGCCTCGGCGTCGAGCGTGGCGGCGGTGGCGTTGACCACCGCGGCGACGCGCAGCGCCTCCTGGACCAGCTCGCGGGACAGGCCGCCCTCGCGCAGCACCTTCTCGTGCGACTCCAGGCAGCGTCCGCACCCGTTGATCGCCGACACCGCCAGGCACCACAGCTCGAAGTCGAGCTTCGCCACGCCGGGCTTCCCGATCACCGACATGCGGAGCTTCGCGGGCAGGGTGGCGTAGGCGTCGTCGCCGATCAGGTGGGTGGCGCGGTAGTAGACGTTGTTCATCGCCATGATCGACGCGGCAGCCTTGGCCGCCTCGAACGCCTCGGCGGACAGGTTGTCGCCCGCCTCCTCGGCCAGCTCGGAGATGACCCGGGCGCTGCGGGTGGCCAGCGCGCAGGCCAGGACGGTGCCCCAGAGCTGCTGGTCGGTCAGCTGGGAGGTGCCGGTGACCGAGCCCAGGTTGAGCTTGGTGTCCTTGGCGTAGCCCGGCAGGGCGCTCTTCAGGGCGTCGACGCTCACTGCGTCCCGCCGGCCATCAGCTTGGCGGCGTCCAGGGTGTCCTCGCCCTTGTTCCAGTTGCAGGGGCAGAGCTCGTCGCTCTGCAGGGCGTCCAGGACCCGCAGGACCTCCTTGACGTTCCGGCCCACCGAGCCGGCCGTCACCATGGCGAACTGGATCTCGTTGTTCGGGTCGACGATGAAGGTGGCGCGCTGCGCGACGCCGTCCGCGGTCAGGATGCCCAGGTCCGCGCTGAGCTCCCGCTTGAGGTCCGAAAGCATCGGGAACGGCAGCTCGCGCAGGTCGGGGTGGTCCTTGCGCCAGGCGAAGTGGACGAACTCGTTGTCCACCGAGGCGCCCAGCACCTGGGCGTCGCGGTCGGCGAAGTCCTCGTTCAGCCGGCCGAACTCGGCGATCTCGGTCGGACAGATGAAGGTGAAGTCCTTCGGCCAGAAAAATACTACTTTCCAACCCTCATAGGTTTTGTGGTTGATCGTCTCGAAGGCCTTGTCGGGGTCGAGTGAAACGCAAGCAGTCAGCTCGAACTCAGGGAACTGGTCACCGACAGTAAGCACGTAGGCTCCTTGATCTCTGTATGAGTTGACACCCTCTGGGGTGGGAAGCGACCGGCGCGGCCGATGGGACGGCGGGGGCCGGCGGCGCAGTCAGGTTGCCGCAGGTGGCCCGAAATGAGAAATCGATCCATCGCTTCACAGCGATAGGAGTTTGCTATCAGTAGACCGGCGGTCGCCCAGCTCAGAGGGTGAACGCCTAACCGAGGCCCCTGTAAGCCGTCCACTTCCGAGCAGCCACAGCCATCGTCTTCATCCACCGCCTGTTGGGACTACGGCCAGACAGGTCGTCCCACATGCGTTGGTTGGCCAACGCGAAGGCGTCGATTGCGGGTGGGGCGGCATCCACCCATGCCGTGCAGCCAGAGGCCCACGACTCAGCCGAGTCTGCGGTGTGGCCCTCGGCAATCAAGTGGAGCGCGAAGAGTGCCGGCTCGATGAACGCCGCCCCACGGGTAGGCCACGCCCAGTCCACCACCCACAGCGCATCCCCGATCATCAGGTTGCAGATGTTGATATCAGCGTGGAGCAGCGCGTCACCCCGGAAGCGCTCCACGTCCTGAGGATCGGCGTATCGGTCCCAGCGGGTCTCTGTCCAGCCGTGGGCGATCTCCGGCAAGGGAAGATCGGCGAGCTGGTTGAGCGAATCGACGATAGCCGGGAGGTCTGCCGAGGACGGCCCGAAGTCCGCTGGACGCCCCTCAACGACCTCGAACCCGAGCGCCATCCAGTCGTCGTCCTCGGCCTGCCAGAGGACGGCAGGGGAGAGCGGGTGGACGTGAGGGTTGATGAGCCCTTCCCGGACCAGAGAGTCGCGGCGACCGCCCGGCCTGTTGCGCACCGCCTTGACGAAGAACGGCCCCTTCTCGCACTCCACCAGCGCCGTCAGGTCCGACATGGCTCCCAGCTCAGACGGCTTGATCTCAACCACGTCGCCGGTGTGCCGGCGGATCAGGGGCGTGAGCTCTGGTCCGGGAGGGCTCATGGGAGAGGAGATCCGTCCTTCAGGTCCTCGGGCTGCACCCACCGCTGGGGTGTCCAGGACTGCACTCCCCATCGGGATCACAGTCGAGCGACCGAGACGCGGCCTGGATGGATGCGTTGGCCTCGGCCATGGCGGTGCCGTTGAGGATAGTGGCCACGTCGCTGTCATGGACGTTGCCGACGCGCAGCCAGTGCGCCATGACGCAGGGAGAAACTGCTCCGTTCGGGCCGATGGCTGCCCGCCCGGTACCGCACTGTCCGCAGAGCTGGGATATGTCGGGTGCCTGTCCCTGGGAGCCCCGCCCGAATGCTCGGATCCGGTCCGTGTGGATACGCGCCACCCCCAGGGAGTTCAGGTCGTTCCTGGCCTCCTTCACCCGCTGAGAGTCCGCGATGTCGACGATGCCGACACGGATCGGGATGCCGTCCTCTACGGCTCTCCGAATGTTCTCGCGCGTCCGCTGGTGGCTCCGACGGCCAGTGATCGCGTTGTGCCGGTCGGGGTCGTCGGAGTAGTAGGAGGTGGCGAGCGAGACGCCGTCCTGCCCGAAGAGCCCCCACCACTCGTCGGGGATCCGGACCAGGTTGCTGAAGAGTTCCACTCGCAGGCCGAGTCTCAGCGCCTCACGGACCAGGCGAGGACCGTCCGGATGCATGGTGGGCTCGCCTCCGATGAAGCGGACCTCACCGGCGCCGATCGCGGCGACTTGGTTGATGACCCTGATCCAGTCCTCTCGGCTCATGGTGCCGTGGTCACCGTCCGGTCCGGAGGAGTTGTAGCAGTGCGAGCACTGGAGTTGGCACTTCCTGGTGAGGTCGATTGAGACGTAGGGAGGGATGACTTGTGTCGACGAGGATTCGATTACCGCTGTCACTTCTCAGTCCCTTCGATTTGGTCGGGCCGTGAGCTCCCGTCCCTGTTGAGCCAGTTCTCCTGACTCCAGAGAGGGCCCTCAAATGAAGCAATTTCTCTGGGCTATGGCCGGATGAATCACCTCCTTGTCGGGAGTTGGGCCCAAACCCTGGGGCCACCGCTTGGACGAACCTCCGGGCAGCGTGATTCCTCGGGTTTGAAAAGTCCCTATCCGAAGGCGTTCATCTGAGGACCGCCCACACGCACTTCCACGTTCTGCGGATCTCGTCGGTCCTCAGGACGTAGCCCCACTCTTTGGCGAGGTGGGCGACGATGTGAAGTCCCCGACCCTGCTCCGCGATGGAGCCGGGAGACAGCACGAGCGGGATCTCGTCCGGGAAGGCATCCCAGACCTCGACGGCCGGGTGGCCGTCGTTCTCATGCACCTGGAATCGCACCCTGCTCTGGGCGACGTAATCGCGAGACAGGTGGCTGAGCCGGTTATCGGTCAGGTGCAGGGCGTTGGTGACCAACTCGCTGACGATGAGTTGGGCATTTTCTACCAATTCGGGATAACCCAGGTCTTTTAGAGCCCTGGCGGCAGCTCGTCGCGCGCGACTGACCTCGGAGCGGTCGACTGTCAGGCTCAACTCAAGGTGAGGCGGTCTGATGGCTGTCACGGATGTCATCGCCTGTCCTCGTAGTCGGGGGGTTGGATTTCGCTTCGTCTCAGCAAGAATCCGCTACACACGACGCCCTTGCCAGGGGACAATGATGGACGTAGGCGGACGTGAGCGGATGCCGACCAGGTGAGCGATCGGATGGGGGTTGCTCCGATGAGCGATGATGGAAGCCGGATGGAGCTGGCGGAAAAGATCCGGCTGCTCCGAAAGCGGAAAATTTGGTCACAACGCTTCTTGGTGAAGGAGATGCGAGATGTCGCAACTCCAAGCGAGCGCGCACAGCTGTCATCGATCGACTCGATGACCCGGCGGGTGCGTGCTCATCAGCGTGGTGAGCCGGTCGGCACGGTCTACGCCGAGCTGTACCGGCGTCTCCTCGCCAAGTACTCCGAGGTGTTCGAGTCCCCGCTCGTGGCCAGCACGGAAGACCTCGTTGATCCGCTTGTACTGGCCTGGACAGTAGGAAGGCTCAACCAGCGCGTGGACCGACGAACATTGCTGCAACTCGCCGCGGTAGCGGTGGCGGGCCCTGCGGCACTTGAACCTGCTGAGCGCTTGATGAGGGCGCTCACCGGCCCCAACCGTCCCGACAGCGAGACTGTCAAGCACCTGGAAGATCGAACCAGAGGCCTCCATCGGCTCGAAGAACATTGGCCCGCCAAGAAGCTCTATCCCTCCCTGCTGATCCACATCGGGGAGATCAGCGCCCTATTGGAAACGAACCGGTCCGAGGAGTTGCGACAGCGCCTTGCCGTGACGGCTGCCGAGTCGGCTGTGCTCGCTTCCTGGTTTGCATGGGAGTTGGGAGACGGCGCGCGGGCCGAGGAACAAGCCCGTCTCGTCGGAATCGCTGCCAAACAGGCGGATGACGTAGCTTCCGCGGCTTGCATGACTGGCTACCAGACCTATATGACCGGCGGAAACCATCGTGTCGGCGTGAATCTGGCTTCCACTGCCGTCGATCGTCTTGGAGACGGTGATCCAGCGACCCGAGCATGGCTTCTTGCTCGAAAAGGAGAGGAGTCGGCCCTTCTTGGAGACAAGCGGGGTGCTTTGGCGGCTATCAGAGAGGCCGAAGAGGTCTATGAAGGCGCGAACATCAACGTTCGCCCCTGGACCTGCTTCCTCGACCGGGCGAGATTTGCTTCCATGACTCTCTCGGTGTACTCCCGTATCGGCGAGGAGGAACGAGCCATGGAGGCAAGTGATCGAGTAGCGGCCTCCATGGGGCCCAACACGGAGATCAAGAAGCTCTGCGTCGTACAGGCGGACATGGCTTTGGCCCATTTTAGGCTCGGAGACGTCTCCGAGGCTGTTCGGTACGCCCGATCGTCGCTTGAGGCGACCACAGCCATGGCGGCCCCACTGGGATGGGGCCGCCTAGACCATGTCGTGGGCGAGCTCTCCGGCTCGAAGGCCCAGTCAGCCGGCCAATTCCGAATCGAGTACGCCGCTACTCGTCCGAAGACGGAGCCGCCGTCTCTTCTTTGATCCACGTCAGGTAGTCACCGAGACCCCCGACGATCGGCACGGCAACGATCTCGGGGGTGTCGTATGAGTGGTTGGCCTTGATATTGGCCACCAGTTCGTCGAGACGCTCATCGGTCGTCTTCATGATGACGAGGAACTCTTCGTCGTGCTCCAGTTTGCCCTGCCACCAGTAGGTGGACGTGATCGGGGCACTGATCTGAGCACAGGCGGCGAATCGTCCCTCGACCGCAGCTTGGACTACCTTCTCAGCTTCCTCACGGCTGCCCGCCGTGACGTGGACTTCGAGGCTCTGGGTCATGCCCCGACCCTACTTCTACGGTCTCGGTCGGCGCGGGTATCGTGAAATGAGAAATCGATCTATCGCTTCACAGTGATAGGAGTTTGCTATCAGTAGACCGACGGTCGCCCAGCTCAAGGCGTTTCTGGCCCTTGCCGAACATCTGCATTTCCGGGACGCCGCCGCCGCGTTGCGGATGAGCCAACCGGCGCTGTCCGGAGCCGTGGCGGCCCTCGAGGAGACATTGAACACACGCCTCGTCGAGCGCACCACCCGCCGGGTGCTGCTCACCCCCGCGGGGGAGCGGGTCGCGCGCCGCGCGGAACGGGTGCTGGCCGAGCTCGACCGGCTGGTCGAGGAGGTCAGAGCGGTCGGCGGGCCCCTCGTCGGGCCGCTCAGGCTGGGCGTCATCCCGACCGTGGCGCCCTACCTGCTCCCTGTCGTGCTGCCCCGGCTGGCCGCCGAGTTCCCCGAACTGGAGCTCACCGTGCACGAGGAGCAGACCGACCAGATCGTCGCCGAGCTGCTCGCCGGACGCCTCGACGTCGTCGTGATCGCGCTGCCCGCCCCGCTACCCGGGGTGACCGAACTAACCCTGTACGACGAGGACTTCATCCTGGTCGCCCCCGACTCCTACGACCTGGGCGATGACCTCCCGCGCGCCGCACTGAACGAACTCGATGTGATCCTTCTCAACGAAGGGCACTGCCTGCGCGACCAGGCCCTCGACGTCTGCCGCCAGGTCGGCGCGCGGGCCGTGGCGGCGACCTACGCCACCAGCCTCGCCACGCTAGTCCAGCTCGTCTCGGGCGGGCTGGGGGTGACGCTCGTCCCCGAGACGGCGCTGCCCGTGGAGACGCGGCGCGCGCCCAACCTGCGGCTGCACCGCTTCGCGCCGCCCGCGCCGTCCCGCCGCATCGGGATCGGGTACCGCACGACCTCGCCCCGCGCGGCGGAGTTCGACGTTCTCGCCGCCAGTGTCCGCGACGCCGTCGCGACCGACGCGGCCACCGCGGTGCGCGTCCATTGAGGGGCGCGTCAAGTCTGGGTCACGCGGTGGTCTGATGATCGCTATCTGCTCCTGGACGGTCGCGGCGGGTCACCATGCTGGCTCGCATGCCCACGTTCTCGCTGCGAGATGTCCGCGCCACCTGCAAGGAACGCGACGCGTGGTGGACGGTGCTCCTGGTCGATCCGCTCGCGATCCGGCTGACCCGGCTGCTGGCCGCGCGCACGGCCGTCACGCCGGGCCAGATCACCGTGGTCGCCTTCGCGCTCGGGCTCGGCGCGGCGGGCTGCTTCGTCCAGGGCACGCCGGGCTGGCTCGCGCTGGGCGCGCTGCTGTACCACGCGGGCTTCGTCCTGGACTGCTGCGACGGCAAGATCGCCAGGCTGAAGGGGCTGGGCACGCCGTTCGGCGCCTGGCTGGACTTCATGCTCGACCGGGTGCGGGACGGCGCCTGCGCGATGGCCCTCGCCCACGGCCTCTACACGGTCACCGGCCAGGCCGCCTACTGGGGGATGGCCTGCGCGATCCTCGCTCTCGACATGTTCCGCTACCTGAACGGCGCCCAGATTGCCAAGGCGCGCCGCGCGATGCGCGAGCTGGAGGCGGAGCTGGGCGCGGCGCTTCAGAGGACGCCGCCCGAGGTCGGGACCGTGCCCCGCCGCGGGGACGGTGCCGCCGCCCGTCTCCGGCACGTCTACGCGCGCGTCCGCGACTTCCTGCTGCGGCACCGGATCCGCATGCACCTGGTCAGCGGCATCGAGTTCCAGATGGCCGCCTTCATCGTCGGGCCGCTCACCGGGTTCGTCCTCCCGGTCGTCGCCGTCGCGGGCCTGATGCTGCTGCTGTTCGAGATCGCGCTCATCGTGCGGTTCTGCCATGCGGTGCGGCGGTTCGTGCCGGAACCGCTCGCGGCGGCCAGGTCCGCCTCCGCCCCCGCCGCGTAGCGGAAGGGGCGCCGCTCAGGACGCGGACGCGCCGGGACGTCGCGCGCGGGCGAAGAGGGTCACGCCGGGCCGCGACTTGAGGGGCAGGTAGCGCTCCATGACGGTGACCAGGTGCAGCGCCTCGTTCAGGAGCGGGTGCAGGTGCGCCAGGTCCTCGCAGTGCGGGGAACGGTGGCGGAGCAGCCGGACGAGCGGACGCAGTAGAACGTTCCAGCCCCACAGCGCGTCCACCACCAGGCCCGCCTCCTCGAGGAGGTCGGTGAGCGCGCGGCGGGAGTAGCGGCGGACGCGTCCGAGCGCGACGTCGTACGCCGACCACAGGGCCATGTCGCAGGGCACGGCGACCAGCGCGGCGCCGCCCGGCCGCAGCACCCTGGCCATCTCGGCGGCGGCGGCGCGGTCGTCCTCCACGTGCTCCAGGACGTTCAGCGCCAGGGCCAGGTCCAGTTCCCCGGACGGCAGCGGCAGGAAGCAGGCGTCGCCGTGGCAGGCGTTGATGCCCTGGGCGAGGCAGAGGTCCACCGCGGTCGGGGAGTTGTCGATGGCGATGGCCCGCCAGCCGTGGTCCTTCAGGACGCGGGTGTTGCCGCCGCCCGCCGCCCCGATGTCGACCGCCCGCCCCGGGATACCCGCCCGGCCGGGGGCGCCGGCCCCCGCCGCCGCGGCACGGCACAGTTCCCGGGCGAGGATGGCGCGGCGTTCGAGGTACCACCAATTGTCGTCCTCGACCTCGACGATCCGCTGAAGCTCGATGGTGTCCACGGCACCAGCCGACGGCATCGCGGCCTACCGCCGCCACCGGCGACGCCGCCCGCGTCCCGATTGTGACCTGGCCTTTTCCTGCGTTTCGCCTCGACGGGCCAGTGCCGGCGCATGAATCGATCAGGACGGGTAGGTGCTGTTGGGGAGGAGTTCACCGGTTTCGTCCGGTAGTGCGGGTTGGTGTGGGGGGAGGCGGCGCCTTGTGCAGGCGCAAGGGACGATGGACCACGCGGTGACGTCGCACACGGCCGCGTACAGCAGAGCGGACCTGGTCGTCCACAGGATGTGGAAACTGGCCGTCGCGCACGGGCTGTTCGGGACGGCCCTGCTACTGGCGCTGGGACTGCGCGTCCTGGCGATCGCCGGTTATCCGACCGCGTTGTGGTTCGGCGACTCGGTCGGATACCTGCGCAGCGCGCTGCACCTGGAACCTTCACCGACCCGGCCCAGCGGCTACTCGGTCATGTTGCGCGTGCTGGAGCCATTCCACAGCTTCGTCGCGGTCGTGACCGTCCAGCACCTCATCGGGCTCGCAACGGGCGTGATGCTGTACGCCCTTGTGTGGCGCCACGCACGCGCCGCCAAACGGCGTGCGTGGGTGCCAGGGGCGCTCGGCACAGCCGTGGCACTGCCCGTCCTGTTCGACGCGTACCAGATCGAGCTGGAACATCTGCTCCTGTCCGACACCCTCTTCACCTTCCTCGTCGTGGCGGCGGTCGTCGTTCTGTTGTGGCGGCCCAACCCGACATGGCGAGCCGCAGCATTTGCAGGGGCACTGCTGGGGCTGGCGTCAGCGACGCGTGCGATCGGGCTGCCGCTGCTGGCGGTCGTCCTGCTGTGGCTGTTCCTGCGGCGCAAGGGCTTCCGGGACGCCATCGTCCCGGCCGTGGCGGTCGCGGTGGCCTTCGCCATACCGGTGGGCCTCTACATGACCTGGTACCACCGAGCACACGGCGAGTTCGCGATGACGGAGACGGAGAAGACCTTCCTGTACGGGCGAACCGCGGACTTCGCCGACTGCTCGATCATCAAGCCCCGCCCAGAGTTGCAAGGGTTCTGCCCCCGCACATCCCCGAAGAACGTGTCGCCGCCCTACGCGGCCCTGTGGACGGACCAGTCGCCGTTCGCCCGCATCGGGGGCGGCAAGGTCGGCGGCAACGAGAAGGCGGGCGAATTCGCCATCGCCGCCATCCGCGCACAGCCGGACGACTACGCGCGCGTCGTCCTACGCGACACCCTGCGTGCGTTCTACTTGCAGCGGACCGTCCACCCGTCGCCTTGGACGTTCCAGAAGTACGAGTTCCCCGCCAAAGAACAGTCCCTGAGTAAGAGGCAGGCCAAGGTGGCCAGCCCCTACGCCCGCACCGACGGGCGACCCGTCGCCGAACCCTATGCGGGCTGGATGCGGACCTACCAGGACTGGGTCCACCTGCCCGGCATCGGCCTGGGCGCGCTGCTACTGGCCGCCGCGACCGGGGTCGTGCTCCGCCGGGGCCCGCGTCGGCGCGTGCTGCTGCCCTGGATGATGTCGGCCGCGCTACTGGTCGTCCCGGCCGCCACCGCCGACTTCGACTACCGGTACGTGCTGCCGGCGGTCCCGCTGGGCGCGCTCGCGGCCGGGCTCGCGTACCTGCCCGGGCGCCGCGCCAACCGGCCCGTCCCCGAAAGGAAGGCCGCCGAACGACCGCCGCCCGCCCTGGTCGAGGCCCGCTGAATCAGCTGCCGCGGCGCCGGCGCACCAGGAAACGGATCGCCAGCAGCAGGACCACGACGGCGCCCAGCGCGGGCAGGGCCCGCTTGGCCACCGACGGGCCCGCCACCTCCAGAAGGTCGATCGCGTCGTCCGCCTCGTCGCCCTTGTCGCGCCGGATCGGCGCCACCACCGGTCCCGAAGCGGTCGTCTCCATCGGGCTCGCCTCGCGCTGCCGCGGCACCCTCGGCCGGATCGGCTCCACGTTGTCCGGCTGCTCCGTGTCGGTCGGCCGCTGCTCGACGGCGGGCTGCTCGACGGCGGACGCCTCCGCCGTGCCCGCCGCCGGTGCCGTCGCCGGCCCCGACGGGTTCTCCAGCTCCTCGGCCAGCGCCGTCGCGAAACGGGAGATGAGCTTGGCGCCGACCTCCGACAGGATGTTGCGGCCGAACTGCGCCGGCCGGCCCGTCACGTTGAGCTTGGTGTGCACCGCCACACGCGTCGTGCCGCCCTCGTCGTGCAACCGCGACACCACGGTCGCGGAGGCGGTGCCCGAACCACGGGCCTCCTTGGCGGCGGCCTCCAGCGTGACCGCGCGGGCGGACTCGTCGGCCGCGGTGATGCGCGCCGTCCCCCGATAGGTGATGGTCATCGCGCCGACCTTCACCTTCAGGCGGCCCGCGTACTCCTCGCCGTCGACCGAATCGAGCGTCGCGCCCGGCATGCAGGCCGCCACCCGCTCCACGTCGAGCAGCACCGACCAGGCCTGATCCACCGGCACGGGAACGGTGAATTCGTGGTCGAGCTCCATGTTTTGGGGATCCTTCTCATCCGGGGGGCTTGTTCGTGACCTTACGACCGTCATCATGTTCACCGCCAGACACCCCCCGGCGACCAATGCCTCTCGCAAAGCGAGACACCGTCCACCGAGAGGTGAAATCCCACGCCCCGGCCGCAAGGCCGGCGGAATGGGCGCGGTGGCCGGAGTGCGGCCGGCGGGTCGCGCCCGGCGGCGCCGTTGCTCCATGCCGCACTCCGGGCCGCACTCCGGCCACCGTCAGACGGCCGCGGCGGCGGTCAGCGCGCGGGCGGTGAGCACTTTCGCCAGATGCGTCCGGTACTCCGCCGAACCATGCAGGTCGGTCGGCGGCGCCGTACCATCGGCGGCGCCCTCGGCCGCGGAGCGGAACGAGTCGGCGGAGACCGTGCGGCCCGCGATGAACTCCTCCACCGCGCTCGCCCGCACCGGAACGGGACCCATGTTGGTCAGCGCGACCCGGGCGTCCTCGATCGCGCCGCGCTCGCGCCGCACCGCGCACGCCACCCCGACGACCGCCCACGCCTGCGCCGTCCGATGGAATTTCTCGTAGTGGACGCCCCAGCCCGCGCCGAGCTTGGGCACGCGCACGCCCACCATCACCTCGTCCGGCTCCAGCGCCGAGGTCATCCAGTCGACGAAGAAGTCCCGCGCCGGGATCTCCCGCTCGCCGCGCACCGAGCGCACCAGGAACACCGCGTCCAGCGCCAGCGCCACCGCGGGCAGGTCGCCGGCCGGATCGGCGTGCGCCAGCGACCCGCCGAACGTGCCGCGATGCCGCACCGCCGGATCGGCCACCGTCGCCGTGGCCGCGGCGATCAGCGGCGCGTGCTCGTTCACCAGCGGATCGCGGACCACCTGGTGATGGGTGGCCATCGCGCCGATGACCAGCGCGTCGCCGTCGTCCCGGATCTCCCGCAGCGCGTCGATCCGGTCCAGATCGATCAGCGCCTCCGGATAGGCCAGCCGCAACCGCAGCAGCGGCATCAGGCTCTGCCCGCCGGCCAGCGCCTTGGCGTCCTCGCCCGCGTCCGCCAGCGCCGCCACCGCTTCGTCCAGCGACGCGGGACGCACATACTCGAACCGCGCGGGAATCACCGCGCACCTCCCTCGACCGAACCCAGCCCGCCGCCCGCGCCGGGCGCCGTCCCCGGCGGGGGCGCATCGCCGCCCGCCGCCTCGCGCAACGCGCGCCAGACCCGTTCCGGCGAGCACGGCATCGGGACGTCGCGCACGCCGTACGGCCGCAGCGCGTCCACGATCGCGTTCACCACCGCCGGGGTCGAGGCGATCGTGCCCGCCTCCCCGACGCCCTTCACCCCGAGCGGGTTGGACGTCGCCGGGGTCTCGGTGCGGTCGGTGGTGAAGTCGGGCAGATCCGCCGCCGACGGCACCAGGTAGTCGGCCATCGTTGTGGTCGTCAGGTTGCCCTCCGCGTCGTACACCGCCTCCTCGTACAGGGCCTGCGCGATGCCCTGCGCCAGCCCGCCGTGCACCTGGCCCTCGACGATCAGCGGGTTGACGACCTTGCCGACGTCGTCGACCGCCACGTACGAGCGCAGCCGCACCATCCCGGTCTCGGTGTCGACCTCGGCCGCGCACAGGTGGGTGCCGTGCGGGAACGAGAAGTTCTCCGGGTCGAACGTCGAGTCGGCGTCCAGCGACGGCTCCACCCCGTCCGGCAGGTCGTGCGCCGCGAACGCCGCCGTCGCGACCTCCTGCAGCGTGCGGCCCTCGTCGGCCACGCCCCGCACGCTGAACCGGCCGCCGCTGAACTCCAGGTCCTGCTCGGCGGCCTCCAGCAGGTGCGCCGCGACCTTCCGGGCCTTGTCGATCACCTTGTCGCACGCGCCGTACAGCGCGATGCCGCCCACCGCCAGCGAACGCGACCCGTAGGTGTCCATGCCCTTCGGCGACACCGCGGTGTCACCGTGCAGCACCTTCACGTCCTCGAACGGCACCCCGAGCCGGTCCGCGGTGATCTGCGCCCATGCCGTCGCATGACCCTGCCCGTGCGGCGACGAACCCGTCACCACCTCGACCTTGCCGGACGGCAGCACCCGCACCGACGCGTGCTCCCAGCCGCCCGCGCCGTACGACAGCGACCCCAGCACCCGCGACGGCGCCAGCCCGCACATCTCGGTGAACGTGGACACCCCGACGCCCAGCTGCACCGGATCGCGGCGCTCGCGGCGGTCGGCCTGCTCGGCGCGCAGCTTGTCGTACTCGAACAGCGCCAGCGCCTTCTCGGTCGCCGCCTCGTAGTTGCCCGAGTCGTAGGTCAGGCCCGCGATCGTCTCGTACGGGAACTCGCCGTGCCCGATCCAGTTGCGGCGCCGCACCTCGATCGGGTCGAGGCCCAGCTCGTCGGCCAGCTCGTCCATCAGCCGCTCGATGGCGTAGGTCGCCTCGGGCCGGCCCGCGCCCCGGTACGCGTCCGTGGGCGTCTTCGTGGTGAAGATCCCCGTGCACGCGAACGAGTAGGCGTCCATCTTGTAGATGCCGTTGAACATGAACGCGCCCAGGATCGGGATGCCCGGCGTCACCAGCATCAGGTACGCGCCCATGTCGGCCAGCAGGTCGACCTTGAGCCCGCGGATCCGGCCGTCGCGCTCGGCCGCCAGCGTCAGCCGCTGGATCTGGTCGCGGCCGTGGTGGACGGTCATGTTGCCCTCGCTGCGCGACTCGGTCCACTTGACCGGACGGCCCAGCCGCCGCGCCAGCAGCAGGCACAGCACCTCCTCCCCGTACACCTGGAGCTTGGAGCCGAACCCGCCGCCGACGTCGGGCGCGACCACCCGGATCCGGTGCTCGGGGATCTCGGTGACGGCCGACAGCATCAGCCGCAGGATGTGCGGGATCTGCGTCGCCGAGTACACCGTGAACTCGTCTGTGCCTATTTCACCGCCCGAACCTGCCTCTGGGATGCACAGCACCGCGCGCGGCTCCATCGCGGTCGGGATCAGCCGCTGCTGGACGTAGCGGCGCTCGATCACCACCGGCGCGTCCCGCAGCGCCGCGTCGATGTCGCCGTTCTCGAAAACCCAGCGGTAGCTCTCGTTGGTGCCGAGCGAGGTGTGCACCAGCCCGTCGTCGCCGCGCTGCGCCCGCTCCATGTCGACGACCGCGGGCAGCGCCGCGTAGTCGACGTCGATCTCCTCCAGCGCGTCGACGGCGGTGTAAAGGTCGCGGGCCACCACGCACGCCACCGGCTCGCCGACGTAGCGGACCTCGTCCACCGCCAGCGGCGGATGGTCCGGGTGCTTCATGTCCTCGGTGACCGGCCAGGCGCACGGCAGGAGCCCCTGCTCGGCGGCGAGGTCCGCGCCGGTGAACACCGCCACCACGCCGGGACGGTCGCGCGCCTGCCCGACGTCGACGCCCTCGATCCGCGCGTGCGCGTGCGGGCTGCGCAGGAACGCCACGTGCAGCGTGCCCGGCGGCTGGATGTTGTCGGTCCACCGGGTGCGGCCGGTGATGAGCCGGGCGTCCTCGGTGCGCCGCCGCGGCGCGCCGACCTCGGGGGGCGCGGTCATGAGCTCACCTCCCGCCCGGCGGCCTGGCCGCGCATCTCGGTCGCCGCGCTCCGCACGGCCCGGACGATGTTCTGGTAGCCGGTGCACCGGCACAGATTGCCTTCGAGGCCCTCCCGGATCTCCCCGTCCGAGGGGTCGGGGTTCTCGCGCAGCAGGTCGATCGAGGCCAGGATCATCCCGGGCGTGCAGTAGCCGCACTGCAGCGCGTGCTCCTCATGGAACGCCCGCTGCATCGGGTGGCGTTCGCCGTCGAGGCCGAGGCCCTCGATCGTGGTGATCTGCCTGCCGTCCACCTGGACGGCGAGCACGGAGCAGCTCTTCACGCTCATCCCGTCGAGCAGGACGGTGCAGGCTCCGCAGTTGGTGGTGTCGCAGCCGATCGGGGTGCCGACCTTGCCCAGCCGCTCGCGCAGGTAGTGGACGAGCAGGAGGCGCGGTTCGACGTCGTCCTCGTACGTCGTGCCGTCGACCTCGACCTTGATTCGTGGCATTCGTTCTCCCAGGGACGTCTCGGGGTGGGCTGGCAGGGAGAGACGTCCCTGGGGGCGGAGCACGCTGGCCGGGCCACGGCATCGGGGCCACCTCCGGGGGAGGAGGGCGGACGACCCTACGAACCTATGCCGATGTTGAATTGTGGACTAGTCCCTAATCTCAGTGAACTCGTAGCAGCACGGGCCAGGTCTGCGGTCCGACGATCCCGTCGACCTCGATCCTGCCCCAGGTCTGCACCGCCCGGACGGCCTCCTCGACCTTGGCGTCGAACGGGCCTTCCACCGCGCCGATCTCCGGATGCATGCGCGCCAGCAGCAGCGCCCGCAGCGTCTGCACATGCTCGCCCGTCGCGCCCTGTTGCAGCTCCGGCAGCTTCTTCACGATCTCCTCCGTCCAGTGCCCCGTGCCGTAGGCGGGCCGCCCGTACCCGGCGATCACCGCGGACGCCCGCACCCGCCGCTTGCACGCGTCGTCGGTGTTGCCCTCGATCGTCTGGACCCGGCCCCCGCCCAGGGCCTTCTCCACGACGCCGACGTGGTCGATGGCGCCGACGGCGTTGGAGGTGCCCCAGTCGAAGAACACGATGTCGCCGGGCTTGGCCTTGTCGACGTTCACGATCGTCCCCGTGAACCACCGGCCGATCTCCTGGAAGTCCTGCGCGTGCCACACGGTGTACGCCCGGTCCCCGCCGGGCAGCACCGCCTCGGCGTTGCCGGACCGCCGCGCCCAGTAGGTGATGGCCATGTCGCACCACGCCGCCTCCAGGTACTCGTCCCCGTGCCGCTGGGCGTAGTCAAGGGTGATGATGTTGGGCCGCCCCGACAACCCGAGCGACTTGCGGGCTTCGGCGAGCATCCCGGCAGCCGTCCCCATCAGGACTCCTCGTCCTCGCCGCGGTAGATCCCGTCGGGGTCGGGGTCCCCGTACAGGCTCTGGAGGACCTGTTCCTCGTCCTCTTCCGTGGCTCTGTGGACGTCGGGATGAACGTCGACCTGATCCATCTCAGCGGGCAAGCTCACTGCGCCTCCGGGGGGTCGGCCGGTCACGGCATAGCAAAGAGTAGCGAGCCAACTACCAAGAGTGCAATAGGTGCTGGTAGTAGCCACATCCGGCCGCCGGGTACTCCAGCCCGGCCTCTCGCGCGTTCAACAGGCATGCGGCCCGCTACCGCCCGCCTCCACCGGCCGGGTTTCCTGATCTACTACGTGTTCGAGGACGCCCCGGCCCTCCGCCGGCACCCGCTCCTGACCGCCACCGTGCGAACCGCCACCGTCCTGGCGGTTCTGGCCCTGGTCACCCTCCTGAGCCTCACCCTCGGCCCGGCCTTCCGGTCCTGACCCGTGCGATCTCCGGAATATTTGCTCTCCATGGGAGCAAGCGAAAGTTTCGGAACTAGCCCCCGGAAGCCGACGGCGTTAAATTAGTAATTGGCCTGTGGGACGAGCGAGGGAGCCGGACCCGAGAACCTCCGAGAGGAGGAACGAGGGAAAGGCTGAGAGGCCGGAAGCCGAGAGGCGGAAGGCGACCCCTAGCACCTGATCCGGACAATGCCGGCGCAGGGAGAGCGCCTCACAGGTCACTCTTGTGCGCGCGGGCCCGGCTCGCCGGCCGCCGCTATCGCCAGGACTCGGCGGGCGGGGCCATGGCGGCGCCGGGCAGGCCGGCGTAGAAGTCACCCCTGGGGCAGGAGGTGAGTTCCATATGCATGCCCCAAGGGGTGAGGAAGTAGAACCAGCGCTGGCCCGCGACCGGTGAGTCCAGGGCGACGCCGTTCGGGCCGTCCATCATCACTACGCCGGGAATGGACGCGACATAGGCGTGGGCCGCGTTGATGTCGTCGACGTACAGCGCCAGGTGGTGGCCGCCTATGTCGCTGTTGCGCGGCGGTGTCTCCCGCCGCTGCGGCGCCTCGTACTCGAAGAGCTCCAGATTCGTGTGCCGGCCCAGGCGGACCATCGCCAGCCGGCACCGGGCCTTCGGGTCGACGTTCAGCCTCCGGGCCATCTCATCGCCCTGACCGGAGAACGGGCCGTCATGGAAGACCAGTTCGCCGCCGAAGTGATCCACGAAGAAGGCCACCGCGGCGTCCAGATCGGGCACGGTGAACGCGACGTGATCCACGCTGCGCAGGGTGGGGACGCCCCCGGAAGGCTGGGCGGAGGTGGGCATGATGGCTCCGTTCTCGATGGGCGGGCGTCAGGCTGTGAGGTGCTCCGCGGCGGCCACCCGCAGGGCGAGGGCGGCGACGGTCAGCGCCGGATTGACCGCGGCCGAGGAGGGGAACGGCGAACTGTCCACGATCCAGAGGTTCTCCACATCGTGGGCGCGGCACAGCGGATCGACGACGCTGTCGGCGCCGTCGGTTCCCATCCGCGCCGTGCCGCACTGGTGCGAGGTCGCCTCGATGCCCAGTTCCTGGTGCAGGACGACCGGGTAGCCGGCACGGCGGGCCACCCGCTTCATCCGGGCCACCAGCTCGTGATGCGCCGAGCGGTTGGTGGGCCGGTAGGACAGGACGATCCGGCCCTTGGAGTCGAGCCGCACCCGGTTGCCGGCCATGGGAAGGTCCTCGGTCTGCAGGAAGAGGTCGAGGGTGCGGTGCGTCACCGCGTCCAGGATCGGCAGGGGCACCGCCTTCCGCGCGTTCTTGACGTGCGGTCCCCGGAGCTTGCCCAGCCCCTGCACGTTGCCGAGCGGGAAGCGGTTGTCCGGGCCCGCCGAATACCAGTCGTTGATGCCGAGCGTCTTGTGGAAGCCGTCCTCGTTGGTTCGGCGCGGATCGGCGGCCAGGAAGAACGAGGTGATGTGCCGCATGAAGTTGCGGCCGACCTGGCCGGACGCGTTCGCCAGCCCGTGCGGGTGGGCGTCGGACTCCGACCGCAGCAGCAGGGCCGCGGTGTTGGCCGCACCCGCCGAGACGACGAAGCGCCCGGCCCGGACGGTGATCGTCCGGCCGCCGTGGACGACCCTGGCCGAGGTCACCCGGCGGCCTCCGAGGTCGGTCTCCAGCCGCGTGACCTCGGCCAGGGTGAGCAGCCGCACGGTCGGTGAGGCGATCGCGGGTCGCACGGCCGCCACGTCGGCGTCGCCCTTGGCGTCGACCAGGCACGGGAACGCGTCGCAGGTGGGGCAGAGCACGCACGCTCCGCCTTCGCGGACGTCGACCGCCTGCGGCAGCGCGAAGGGGTGCAGTCCCTGGGAGCGCGCGGAGTCGGCGAACGCGGCGACGGCGGGCACGTGCGGGAGCGGTGGGAAGGGGAAGTCGGAGGATCGCCACGGGTCGGTCGGGTCGTCGCCCTTGAGCCCGTGGACGAAGAACATGCGCTCGGCCTCGGCGTAGTGGGGTTCCAGATCCTCATAGCTCAGCGGCCAGGCCGGTGAGACGCCGTCGGGGTGCTCGACCTCGCCGAAGTCGTGCTCGCGCAGCCGGGGCAGGGTGGCGCCGTACAGCTTGGTGCTGCCGCCCACGTAGTGGTAGTTGCCCGGGACGAAGGGCACGCCCTTGTCGTCGTACCAGGGCGGGGAGTTCTTGTAGCGCCCCTGCATGTGCACGGCCCTGGGCGACCAGTTGGCGGCCTCGCGCGGCAGGAAGTCGCCCTGCTCGATGATGAGGATACGGGCGCCGGAATCGCGGAGTGCGTAGGCCAGGGTGCCGCCGCCCATGCCGGAGCCGACGATCACCATGTCGCACTCCAGGTCGTCCGGCGGATTCGTTACCACCTGCGGTCGATCCGGGCCGAACACGTCATCCATTCCAGCTCCTAGAGAAGTTTGTCCCGGTTCACACAGTAGGAGGGGCCGGTGGGCCGTAGGAGGGGCATTCTGTGCAGCGTCATCCTGAGTCCGTGCACAGTGCGTGCATGATGCGGCCGGGGCCGGTGCCCGGCCGGGGTCAGTTCGCGGTGTTCGGTCGTTGCAGGAGATCGAGCCCGCGTACGGCCAGTAGCAGCCGCTGCCGTACCTCCGGCTCGTCCAGGGACACGCCCAGTAGCGAGTTGAGCCGTTCCAGGCGGTAGTAGAGAGTCCTGCGCTGCACGTAGAGCGTCTCGGCGGCCCGCGATTTGTTGCCGTCGTGGTCCAGGTAGGCCCGGAGCGTGGGCAGCAGCCTGTTCGCCGAGCCCGCGTCGTGCCGCAGCACCGGGCCCAGCTCGTCCTCCACGTAGCCGGCCAGTTCCGGGCCCTGCGCCAGTACGATCAGCAGCCGCAGCACGCCGAGGTCGTCGAAGCGGCGCACCGTGGGGGCGGTGCCGCGGTCGGCGGCGGCGCCCGCGCCACGGGCCTGCTGCACGGCGGCGTGCAGGCGCGGCGCGTCGACGACCCGGCTGAGACCGGCGCGCACCCGGTGCCCGGTCAGCACGTCGGCGACCCGCTGCTCCGCGGCGGCGGCGGGCAGCCCGACCACCGCCAGCGCGTGCTCGCCGATGTCGGCGACGACCGCGGGAAAGCCGGCGCCGCGCAGCGCCGTGTCCAGATCCTGCTCGCCGAACGGGCCGTCGGTGCCGTTCTTGTCCACCACGGTCACCACCAGCTTGCGGCCGCGCAGGTCGCGGCCCAGCCGCAGGGCCTCGGTGACGAAGTCCTCGCCGGACAGGTCGCCGAGCATCAGGCGGTTGACCAGCGCGCCCTGCCGCTGGGCGGAGCGCGCGCCGCTGGCCCGCTCGCCCAGCAGCGTGATCGCCACGGCGGCGGCCGTCCGCTCCAGCGCGTACAGCCCGGGACCGGTCAGCTCGGCGGTGCCGTGCAGGACGTGCAGCCAGCCCCAGCGCTCGCCGCGCAGCACCACGGCCCGGCGGGCGCACTCGGCCGGCTCGGGGCCTTCGGACGCGGACTCGTGCAGCACCCGGGAATGGGCGTTCCACTCGGAGACGACGCGGTCGGACATCGGGGTCCGGCCCGAGTAGGCCAGCACCTGGTGCGTCATGTCCTCCAGCACCACGGGGTGACCGATGCGGTGGGCGAGCTCGCCGGTCAGCGACAGGTGGTCGGCGCCGTCCAGCAGCAGGTTCATGAACGCCTGGCTGACGGCCTCCTCCGCGGTCAGCTCCTGGAGCCGCATCTCGACCAGCGTCTCGTGCACCAGCGCCGACACCTCGGCGAACGGGATCTCCTCGCGCAGCCCCACCAGCGGCAGGCCCTGCCGCTCGGCCTCCTCGATCACGGCCGGCGGCATCGCGTCGAAGGCCCGCCCGGCCAGCTCGACGACCAGCACCGTGGCGCCCGCGGAGGAGATCCGCCGGACGTAGTCGCGCTGCTCGCGGGCGTCGCGCCCGATGCCGAGCCCGGCGGTGAGCAGCATCTCGCCGCCGGACAGGAAGCGCGCGATATCGGGGATCTCGCCCGCGTGCACCCAGCGGACGGCGCGGTGCAGGTTCCGCTCGCCGGCCAGCACCCGGGCGCCCGCCCGCCTGAAGATCGGCAGATCCAGAACCGCCTTGACCGTCGGCCCCATCGCCCCCGTCCCGCCCGGAACCCGGCCGCCGCACGCCGGGCCTGTTTCACACAATGCGCAGAAATGTCGTGAATCGCTGCGCGTCCTGAGTCTGCCAGTGGCCGCTTCCGAATGGCAAGACTTGGCCGATATCACAACCGCATGTTCGGTTTCGCTCCGGTCGGTGGCGACCGAAACAACGGCGTCCCTACATGTTCTACGAGGAGACCTTCCAGTGCTCACCACGCTCAAGGCCGCGTCCGGCCCGGGCCCGGCGGCCGGCACCGATCCGCGGGTCGCCGAGACCGTCGCGCGGGTCATCGCGGACGTCCGGGCCGGTGGCGACGAGGCGGTCCGCCGCCACTCCCGCGCGTTCGACTCGTGGGCGCCCGACTCGTTCCGGCTCGGCCCCGACCGGGTCGCGGCGATCGTGTCGGCGCTGCCGGAGACCGTGCTGGACGACCTGCGCTTCGCCCAGCGGCAGGTGCGCGACTTCGCCCGCGCCCAGCGCGACTCCATCACCGACTTCGAGGTCGAGACGCTGCCCGGCGTCGTCCTCGGGCAGCGCTCCCTCCCGGTCGAGGCCTCGGGCGCCTACGTACCGGGCGGGCGCTACCCGCTCACCGCCTCGGCCCACATGACCGTGCTCACCGCGAAGGTCGCCGGCGTGGAACGCGTCGCGGCCACCACGCCCCCGCTCGGCGACGGCCCGCCGCCCATCAGCGTGGCCGCGATGCACCTGGCGGGCGCCGACGAGATCTACGTGCTCGGCGGCGTGCAGGCCGTGGCGGCGCTGGCGCTCGGCACCGAGACGATCGACCCGGTGCACCTGATCACCGGACCGGGCAACGCCTACGTCGCCGAGGCGAAACGGCAGCTGTTCGGCGAGGTCGGCATCGATCTGTTCGCCGGTCCCACCGAGACCCTCGTCGTGGCCGACGAGACCGCCGACCCGTTCCTGGTCGCCGTGGACCTGCTCAGCCAGGCCGAGCACGGCCCCGATTCCCCCGCCGTGCTCATCACCACCTCCGAGGAGGTGGGAAGGCGCGTCCTGGCCCACATCGAGGAACTGCTGCCCGGCCTGCCGACCGGCCCGGTCGCCGGCGCGGCCTGGCGCGACCACGGCGAAGTGCACGTGACGGCGGACCTGGACGCCGCCTACACGCTGGCCGACACCTACGCCAGCGAGCACGTGCAGATCCTCACCGCCGAGCCGCGGGCCGCGCTGGAGCGGATGCGCCACTACGGCGCGCTGTTCCTCGGCGAGGGCACCTGCGTCCCCTACGGAGACAAGGTCATCGGCACCAACCACGTCCTGCCCACCCGGGGCGCGGCCCGGTACACCGGCGGGCTCTGGGTCGGCAAGTTCCTCAGGACCGTCACCTACCAGGAGGTGCGCGACCCCGCCTCCAGCGCCTACCTCGGCGAGATCTGCGGCCGGACGTCCCGGCTGGAGAACTTCGAGGGGCACGCCCGTTCGGGCGATCTGCGCTCCGCCAAGTTCGGCGAGCGCACGCTCACCTGGACCGACCGGGCCGTCAAGTGATCGAACGAAAAGGATGAGGACATGTCGATGACGGGTGAACGGGCCGATCACGGGTCCGCCGACGACAGCCACCTTGCCGCCCTCGGCTACGAGCAGAAGTTCGACCGCGAGATGAGCCTGTGGGCCAACTTCGCGCTGGGCTTCCTCTACCTGTCCCCGCTGGTCGGGGTCATCGCGCTGTTCGCGATGGGGCTGACGGCCGCCGGGCCGCCCGCCATGTTCTGGATCGTCGTCGTCGCCGCGGGCCAGTTCCTGGTCGCGCTGGTCTTCGGCGAGATCGTCGCGCAGTACCCGCTGGCCGGCGGGCTCTACCAGTGGGGGCGGCGCCTGTGGAGCGGCCGCTACGCGTGGATCCTGTCCTGGATCTACATCTGCGGCGTCGTCATCGGCATCACCTCGACCGCGCTGTTCAGCGCCGACTTCGTGGCCGGCCTGCTGTTCGGCACGGCCGCCGAGCCCGGCCCCACGTCCTCGCCCGGATCGCGGCTGCTGATCGCGGTCGCCGTCACCGCGGTGGCGCTGCTGCTCAACGTCACCGGCACCAGGACGCTCGCCCGCATCTCCAAGATCGGCCTGGCCGCCGAGCTGATCGGGGTGCTGGCCGTCGGGCTCTACCTGCTGGCCTTCGAGCGGCACCAGCCGTTCTCGGTCCTGTTCGACACCATGGGCACCGGCGGCGGCGAAGGCTACCTCGGCGCGTTCCTGGGCGCCTCCCTTGTCGGGCTGCTGCTGTTCTACGGCTTCGAGGCGTGCGGTGAGGTCGCCGAGGAGGTCCCCGACCCGGCCCGCCGCATCCCCCGCGCCATGCAGCTCACCGTGCTGGTCGGCGGCGGGTCGGCGCTGCTGTCGTTCGCCGGGTACGTGCTGGCCGCGCCCGACCTGCCGGCCATCGTGGCCGGCGACGTCGGCGCGCCGATCCCGGCCATCCTGCAGAACTCGCTCGGCACGTTCGGCACCAAGGCGTTCCTGGTGGTCGCGCTGACCTCGTTCCTGGCCTGCGTGATGGGCCAGCAGGCCGCGGCGAGCCGGCTGGTGTTCTCCTTCGCCCGCGACCGGATGTTCCCGGGCAGCCAGTGGTTCTCCCGCGTGCACAAGACCCGCAAGGTCCCGCTGAACGCGCTGGTGGCGGTCAACGTCCCGCCGCTCGCCCTGTACGTCTTCGTGTTCTACTCGCCCGACTCGCTCTTCCGGATCGCCGCCTTCCAGATGCTCGCCGGGTACGTCGCGTTCCAGATGGTCGTGCTGGCCGCCCTGCGGATGCGGATGCGCGGCTGGCGACCGGCCGGGGCGTGGAGCCTGGGCCGGGCCGGGCTGCCGGTGACCGTCGGCGCGCTCGCGTACGGCGTTGTGGCGATCATCCTGCTGGCCAGGCCCACCGGCGAGGGCGACCTGCCCTTCTACGACCGCTGGATCGCGCTGATCGGATTCGCCGTCGTC
Source organism: Actinomadura vinacea (assembly GCF_039532545.1). Taxonomy (NCBI): domain Bacteria; kingdom Bacillati; phylum Actinomycetota; class Actinomycetes; order Streptosporangiales; family Thermomonosporaceae; genus Actinomadura; species Actinomadura vinacea. The sequence continues at coordinate 124,077 of NZ_BAAARW010000038.1, forward strand.
GTCCTGGTCGGGCTGGCCTACCTGTTCGCCGCCAGGCCCGGGGCCGGCTCCACCGCGCCGGAGGGCGACGCGATCGAGATCGCCGCCAAGCTCCGGGGGCCGCGATGAGACGCGTGCTCTACCTGTACGGGGGATGGCCCGGGCACCGGCCGTACGAGATCGCCGACTGGGCGCGGCCCCTGTTCACCGGGCAGGGCCTGGAGGTCGAGGAGACGCAGGACGTCTTCCGGCTGGACGGCGACCTGACCGGCTACGACCTGATCGCGCTGAACTGGAACAACGCGCTCACCACCGAGGGCCTGTCGGCCGCCCAGGAGGACGGCCTGCTGACCGCGGTCGAGCGCGGCACCGGGGTCGTGGCCTGGCACGGCGCGGCGGCCGCGTTCCGGGCGAGCCTGCGCTACCACCTCCTGCTCGGCGGCAGCTTCGCCGAGCATCCCGCGGGCGAGGGCGTGCGGTACCCGTACACCGTGCGGATCACCGATCGCGATCACGAGATCACCCGAGGAGTCGGCGACTTCGCCGTGGCCTCCGAGCAGTACTACATGCTCGTCGACCCCAACAACCACGTCCTGGCCGAGACCGAGTTCACCGGCGAGCACCTGCCCTGGCTGGACGGCCACCGGATGCCGCAGGCGTGGACGCGGCGCTGGGGCGCCGGCCGGGTGTTCTACAGCGCCGTCGGCCACACCGTCGACGACCTGACCGGCCCGGACGTGACGAGGCTGGTCGAGCAGGGCATCGCCTGGGCCGCGCGGCGCGGGGCCTGACACGCGAACGTTCGAAAGGAAGATCGTGCCGAAACTGACCGGCGGACAGATCATCGCGCGGACCCTCCGCGCCTACGGCGTCGACCATGTGGCCGGTATCCCCGGACACGGCATCTGGTCGGTCACCGACGCCTTCCTGGACGACGCGTCCAGGATCCCGTTCCACCAGGTGTTCCACGAGCAGAGCGCGGTGCATCTGGCCGACGGCTACTACCGGGTGACGGGGCGGCCGATGGCCGCGGTGGCCTCGATCGGCGCAGGCGCCAGCAACACCGTGATCGGGCTGGCCACCGCGTTCAGCGACTCCACCAGCGTGCTGGTCATCACCGGCGGCCCGCCCACCCACATGCGGGGCCACGGGCTGCTCCAGGAGCTGGACCGCAACAACGCCAACGACTTCCCCAAGGCCGCCGAGGCGGTGTCGAAGCGGCACTGGGTGGCGACGCGGGTGGAGGAGCTGCCGTTCATCCTGCACCGGTCGTTCAACTCGATGCTCACCGGCAGGCCGGGGCCTGTGCACGTCGAGGTGCCGATGGACGTGCAGGCCGAAAGCGCCGAGGTCGCCCTGCACGACCTGGCCGCGCGCCTCCCTGTGGGCGTCCCGTACCCCGACCCGGGGGCGGTCGAGCGCGCCGCGCGGGTGCTGCACGGCGCCCGCCGCCCGGTCCTCGTCGTCGGCGGCGGGGCCATCACCGCGGACGCGTCCGGGGAGGTGCTGGCGCTGGCCGAACGCTGGCAGGTCCCTGTCGTCACCACCTGGAACGGCAAGGGCGCCTTCCCCGAGGACCACGCGCTGTTCGCCGGAAGCGTCGGCCAGACCGGGACGATACCCGGCAACGCCATCGCCGCGTCCGCCGACGTCGTGGTCGCGGTGGGCTGCCGGTTCACCGACTGGTCGGCCTCCAGCTACGCCAAGGGCGTCAGCTTCTCGATCCCGCCCGCCAAGCTGATCCACATCGATATCGACCCGCACGAGATCGGCAAGAACTACCCGGCCGAGGTGGGGATCGTGGCGGACGCCGGCCGCGCGCTCCAGGCCGTCGCCGACTCGCTGCCGGAGACCGCCCCGGACCGTTCCGGCTACCTCGACGAGCTCGCCACGCTGCAGCGCGAGTGGGAGGTGCGGCTCGCCGAACGCCGCGACAGCGACCGTTTCCCGTTCACCTCGCAGCGCCCCCTCGGCGCACTGCGCAAGGCGCTGCCACGGGACGCGATCATCGTGGTGGGGTCCGGCAACACCCAGGGCGCGGTCAAGCAGACGTTCCCGGTGTACGAGCCGCGCACGCACCTGACCTCGGGCGGGTTCTCGTCCATGGGGTGGGCGGTGCCGGCCGCCATCGGCGCCAAGCTCGGCCGCCCGGACCGGCACGTCGTGTGCGTGCTGGGCGACGGCGACTTCCTGATGACCGCGCAGGAGATCGCGCTGTGCGTGACCGGCGACATCCCGGTCGTCTTCGTCGTGCAGAACAACAGCGGCTACATGTCCATCCGCGGCGGCCAGCGCAAGCTCACCTCCCGGCACATCGGCACCGAGTTCAACCGTCCGGACGGCGAGCCGTACAGCCCCGACTTCGCGGCGCTCGGCAAGGCGTTCGGGCTGCGCTCGTGGCGCGTGGAGCGTCCCGGCGAACTGGAGCCCACGCTGCGCGAGGCCATCGGGTCCGGGGCGCCCGCCCTCGTCGAGGTCCCGACCGACCGGGACGCGGCGGGCCCGTGGACACCGGGATGGTGGGACTTCCCGGTCCCCGCCTACATCACCGACGAGCGCCAGGAGGAGTACCGCCGCATCCGAGCCGACGAACAGCACCTCTGACGAGCCCCGACGGCCACCTCGCGGGGAGGAACTGTTCTTTGCGGTCCTACACGACCTTCGCGCCGTTCTCAATCAGGCCGGGCTGGTGGCAAGGAGCAGCCGAAGCACAAGATCTTCCCAGCGGAGTCCGAGTTGTAGCGGCCCAGTGAGACGCTCATGCCCTGTCCGACCGTGGAGGCCTGGCGTTTGGGCTGGTGGACGGCCATCGACCTGCCCAAATTGCTGTGGCGGGCGCAAGCTGAAGCGCGTCGCAGAACCGGTCCCGGTCCCGCCGCGAGGCGGGACCGGGACCGGTCAGGGGTTGGGCCGGCAGCCGTTCCGGACCGCTAGCCTTCGACGATCCGCCTGACGGTCTCCTCCGCCGTGCCGGTCGGCACACCGTCCCGCGCGGCCTCGCCCAGGCGCTGCGAGGCGGGCTTGTCGGCAGGCTGGCTGTCCTTGGACTTGTCGTCGGACTTGGCGTACTTGAAGCTGTTCGTGATGGAAAACGGCTCGTTGCTCATGATTCGGTCCATTCGTTGAGGTGTTCCTGCGGTTCTGACCCGAGCAGTAGCTACTGTTCGAGCATGTCGCCCTGTGTCAAGCGGCTAGGCGTGACATCGCGTTCGTCTGCTGAATCAGTTCCGGCCCGGTTCGGCCCGCCCTCGGTTTCGTGCACACCTCAAGACCTCGGATGAAGTACTCCGAGACGGAGTACGCATGCAGACTAAGAAAGCCCAGGTCAGCCCCAGGGCTTCCGCGATCTTGACGACGATGTCTCGCCGGGCCCAGAGACGGCCCGGGACGTCGGCCGGTGTCTCGTGATCAGCATGTGCGATGGACGGCCTCATGTGAGGGGGGCGGGAGGCCGGTGCACGCCTAGTGTGCGCCGAGAAGTCCGTGTCGACGAGGAGCACCTATTCCCGATCAAAGCCCCGGCCGTGCGCTATCTTCAACTCGAAGCGCATGTACGCCAGATGCCTGCAGAGTCGCCTAAATCATCTCCATTCCGATCAATTCCGGCCCGGCGTTATATCTGAACTGGATGGAATGAGGAGACTTCAGCTCAAGACGTGTAGCCCGGATTCCCGTTCCCTGGCTCAGTCGGTGTGCACTGCTGCCGGTACGCCTCTTGCAGTTCGGCGGCTTCGGGCACCTGTCTGGACTTCACAGCGGCGATGACCTCAGCGGCGCGCCAATAATTCGATGGCACCAGCCGACCACTGGTGACCGCCTCAATCGCCATGTGCGCCCGCCTCGTCCGGTTGGTCGGCGACAGGCCAACCACCGACCCACCGGCAACGACCAAGGACCCCGACCACATGACGATCATGCCGAACACGTCCGCGCAGGTCCCGGCGGCGGCCGAGCAGTACTTTGGCGCCAAGCTTCCGGACCGGCCGTTGCGGCTCGGCTGCCGTCGATCCCATCTCGCCCGCGCCTACGCCGCACGGGTCATGGCCGCCCTGAGCCGGATCGCGCCCGGCCTGGAGATCGAGCTCGTTGAGATCACCACCTCCGCAGACCGGCACAAGGGTGACCTGTCCAAGCTGGGCGGCAAGGGCCTGTTCATGAAGGAGATCGACGAGGCGCTGAGCCTTGGGCAGATCGACATGGCGATGCACTGCATGAAAGACGTGCCCGGTGACGTCCCGCTGCCCGATGGGCTGGTGTTCGCCGCCTACCTGGAGCGCGACGACGTGCGCGACTGCGTGGTCTGGCGTGAGGGCTCCAAGTACGCCGGCATCGACGACCTTCCGCCCGGCACCGCGATCGGCACATCCGCCGTCCGACGCAAGGCCCAGATCCTCCGGCACCGGCCCGACCTCCAGGTCGAACGGTTCCGCGGGAACGTCGTCCCGAGGATCACCAGGCTGGACGAATCCGATCGCCTGGAGGGGATCGTCCTGTCGCGTGGAGGCCTGGTCCATGTTGGTATGGACCATCGGATCGGACAGGTGTTCAGCCGGGAGGAGATGTGCCCGGCCGTCGGCGCCGGTGTCGTCGGTGTCCAGTGCCGCAAGGCTGACGAGGGCATGGTGGAGCTGCTCCAGCTCATCGACCACGAAGAGACCCGCATTCACGTCACCGCGGAACGCACGATGCTTCACGGGTTGCAGGGCCACTGCAACTCCCCGATCGCCGGGCACTGCCACACCACCGAAGACGGGCAACTGTCCCTGCGCGGCATGGTGTTCACCCGGGAGGGCGCGCACTTCGCCTACGCACAGGAATGGGATTCGCGTACCCGAGCGTACGAGCTCGGCGTCTACGTGGCCGCGACGCTGGCACGCAAGGGTGCCCGGGACATCATCGCCGGAATTCCGCACTGACCTGGGCACGACAAGGCGCCCGTTCGTGGGAGGGGGCCGGGGCACCTGGTGTCACGACCGGTCGCGACCCGTAGGGCGATGCTGCCGGTGCGGCCGCTCGTACGCCGGGGCGTTGGCCGAGCCGAGAAGCGTGCTTACGATCGCTAGACCCTGGCGTTCGGCGACCCACCACGCCATGCACCGATGCACAGGGCCTTCGGTGAGACGCACTCATAGTAAGCATCGCATGTCACTTTGCGACATGAACGTGGCCACTCGGCCTGGATGGCCTCAGAGGTAACCAGGGAAATCTCACTGAGAGTAGTCAAATGACTGCTTTAGGCAACAACCGGGAGGATGCATGGCCACCGACCCGATCCTCAGCACCGACCCGATCGTCTCCATCTCCGCCAACGTCTGGACCGGCGGCGACCACACCGACGGCACCCTGGGCAACGCCATCCCCGACAGCAAGGTGTTCCTGGGCATCGCCGGCCGCGAGTTCCGCCTGGCCCGCGCAGACATCGACGACTTCCAGCAGTACAGCAGCAACCTCTACATCTTCGGCGACGGCCACAACGTCGAGCGGCCCGAGTGGAACGACCCCCGCGACCCCCAACGCACCCTCGGCGACCTGCACAACAGGCCCGTGTACATCCGCTTCGAGGGCGCGCGCGCCAACAGCGCAGCCGACCTGGACGACTGGCACCTCGAGCGCGTCGACGTGACCGTCACCGCGGCCAGCGGCGCCACGGTTTCCTACTCGGCCCTGGTCGGGGAGCCCACCATCTGGCTCGGCGACGAGTCCGGCTGCTTCCAGCACCTCGACCGCCAGTAGTCCGGTTCATACACGCCTGCGCCGGAGCACTCAAGACGGTCCCCCCGGCGCAGGCGTATGCAGGACAACTGCCTCGATATCGCGGGTCGCCGTGCGCGTGTCGATCTGCCGCAAAGCGGAGGATGTACGGGACCGTCAGGCCCCAGGTTGCGCCGAGCCTGGGCCTTTTGGACGGCGTCCAGTGGGCCGAGTTCACTTCTGGACGAGGCGGGCGGTGGCTCAGTTTGCGGGTGGTGCTTGCGGGGTCGACTGGGGTTGCTGCGGGGGAGCCGGGGTCTGGTAGGCGGGGGTTCGGGCGCCGGTCAGGCCTAGGGCGAGCATGATGCGGCCCACCTTCGGCCACTTCTGCTCGATCGCGCGGGCCGCGGCGTAGTAGGTGGCGGTCACGAACCCGACCGCGACAGTGGTGGCCATCGCGCTGGTGTCGTCGTCCAGGACGATGCCCGCCTTCGTGGCCAGCCAGGTGAGCGCCGCGCCGACGGCGACCGGGACCCAGGTGCGGATGAGGCTCACGACATAGTCGTTCATAAGACCCCATGGTCGCCGCTCGGCAGCGGCTGTGTAGTGGTTCTAACGGATGGGGCGCAGTGACTTGGAGTAGAGGGTGTTGCCGTCGATGTCGCGGAGGCGGGCGGTGAACTCGCCTGAGGCGGCGTCGATGGCGGCCTCGCCGAAGAACTGGTAGCCCTCGGCGGGGGAGGTGTTGGCGCGCGGGGGCGTCTTGCGGAAGGCCAACTGCGGGCCGAAGGTCCCTTCGAGGTTGTTCGGGCCGAAGGCGCCGGCGTTCAGGGGGCCGGTGACGAACTCCCAGAACGGGTCGAAGTCCTTGAACGCGGCCTTGGCCGGGTCGTAGTAGTGCGCCGCCGTGTAGTGGACGTCCGCCGTCAGCCACACCATGTTGCGGACCTTGTGCTTCTTGGCGTACGAGAGCAGGTCGGCGATTTCTCGTTCGCGGCCCAGGGGAGCCCCGTTGTCGCCCTGGGAGATGCCTTCCTGGGCGGCTGAGCCGTCCGGGACGATGAGGCCGATGGGGAGGTCGGCGGCCATGACCTTCCAGGTGGCCGTGGAGCGGCGCAGTTCGCGCTTGAGCCAGGCGAGTTGCTCGGCGCCCAGGACGCCGTTGGTCTGGGACGCGGAGTTGTTTGGGCCGTTCGGGTCCTTGTGGGTGCGCATGTCGAGGACGAAGACGTCCAGCATGGGGCCGTAGGAGAGACGGCGGTAGAGGCGGTCCCCCTTGGTGGGGGTGTACTCGAACATGGCCCGGCGTGCGCGGGCGGCGAGCACGTCCACGCGCTTCTCGGTGTACTGCGGCAGGTCGAGGATCTCGCCCGGGTACCAGTTGTTGGTGACCTCGTGGTCGTCCCACTGGTAGATCATCGGGACGCGGGCGTTGAAGGCGCGCAGGTTGGCGTCGTGCAGGTTGTACCGGAACTGCCCGCGGTACTCGGCGAGCGTCTCGGCGACCTTGGTCTTCTCCGGGGTGACGAGGTTGCGCCAGGTCCGGCCGTCGGGCAGCGCGACGGTCTCGGCGAGGGGGCCGTCGGCGTACACCAGGTCGCCGCTGCACAGGAAGAAGTCGGGGTCGACGGCGCCCATGGCCTTGAAGATGCGGTAGCCGCCCAGTTCGGTGTTGATGCCCCAGCCCTGCCCGGCCAGGTCGCCCGACCAGACGAAGCCGATGTCGGCGCGGTGCGTGGGCGCGGTGCGGAGCCGTCCCGTGACGGCCTCGGACAGCAGCGAGCCGTCGGCCAGCCGCACCCGGTAGTGCAGTTCGCGTCCGGCGGGCAGGCCGCGCAGGAACGTCTTGCCGGTCAGGTCGGTGTCGGGCGTCAGGACGGGCCCGGGGATCCGCTTGAGGTCCTTGAAGTCGGGGCGCCCGCTCACCTCGACGATCATCCGCGCGGGACGGTCGGACCGGGCCCACACGACGGCCTCGTGGGCGGTGACGTCGCCGGTCTGGACGCCGTGGGTCAGCTGGGGGCGGCCGGCGCGGACCAGCCCGGGGGAGGCGGCGGCCGCGCCGCCGCCGAGCAGGCCGCCCAGGGCCGCTCCGCCCGCGGCGAGGCCGCCTCGGAGGACGCTCCGTCGGTCAGGCATCATCGGCGTCTCCGTTCTCGGGGTGAGTTGCGGTCGCATGCTCGCCGAGACCGGTGGCTGACGCGTGAACACCGGACATATCGGGCCCTTCTTCTGATCGACTTGACAACGCCCGTTGACCAAGGTCTCCTTGGTGTCGTGCCAGCGCGAATCTCTCTTGGTTGCCCCGTGGCCCTCCGCCGCGTGGCCAGCGCGCTGTGTCGTCCTTCGTGTCGTTGAGCCAGTTCGTTCGCTTTCCGGCTTCCGAAGGACCTTCCGCATGGTTCCCGATATCACGATGCGCGGCCAGGACGACCCGCACGGCCGTGCCCTCGTCCGGCGTCCCCCGACGGTGGGGCAGCTGGCCGCCCGTATTCACGCGCTGAGCGCCAGTCCCGGCGACTGGTGGCATCTGGTCAGGTTCGAGACCGGCCCGGTGCGGGTGCCGCTGGAGGAGGCCGACGGCGTCCGGCTGTGGCTGATCACCTGGCCGCCCGGGCACCGCACCGACGTGCACGACCACGAGGTCAGCACGCTGATCGCGGGTGAGCTGGCCGAGGTGCGGATCACTCCGGACGGGGTGGTGCGGCGCCCGCTGCGCGCCAACCGGGTGCGCGTGCACGGCGGTGGACGTACGCACGAGCTGACCAATCCGGGTCCCGCGTACGCCATCACCCTGCACGGCGGCCTCGCCTGCGGATGAAGAAATCCTCATCCTGGGCTCATCCGGGGTTTCCCGCCGCACGGCAGCCTCGACGGCATGAGCAGCAGCATCGTGCAGCGGGTCGCGGTCATCGGGGCGATCGTGGCGGTCCCGCTGGGGATCGCGGGTATCAGCCAGGCCCTCTCGGACTCGCCGGGCGAGCCGGACGTCCCGGCGCAGGTCCGGGTCGGGGACGGCGGCGGCCCCCGGTCGACCGGCCCGCCGAGCCCGAGCCGCACGCCGACGAAGGCGCCCTCGCTCGTTCCCGCTCCGCCGCCGGTGTACGACGACGACATCGGGGACGACGACGCGGATGACGGCTGACCGTCCCGGCGTCTCGGCCCGGATGCGGATCCTGCTGTGGCTGGTGGCGGTCATGGCGGTCGCGCTGGGCTCGGTCGGGCTGGTCGTGCGGGCCGTCCTGATCGCCGAGGTCGAGGGGGACGGCAACCAGCTCCTGGAGCAGGAGGCCCGGGAGTTCCAGCGGTTCGCCCGCGTGGGCCGCGATCCCGACACCGGGCGCCCGTTCGCGGACGCGGGCCGGCTGCTGTTCACCCATCTGAGCCGCCAGCACGCCGACGACGACGAGATCCTGCTCGGCGTGATGTCGGACGGGCGGATCCTGCGGCAGGACCGCGAGGGCCCGTACAACCTCCCTGACGACGCGGCCGTCATGCGCCGCATCCTGGCCGCGCCCGGTCCCTCGGGCCGGACGGGCAGCCCGGCGGGGGAGATCCGCTGGGCCAAGGTGGAGACGGCGGCGGCGGGCGGCGGGCGGCCCGCCACGTTCGTCATCGCCTATTTCATCGAGCGGGACTTCGCCGAGGTGGGCCGGATGATGCGGGTGATGGGCGGGGTCTCGGGCGCCGCGCTGCTGTGCGGGGCCGGGATCGGCTGGATCGTGTCGGGACGGATCCTGGCCCCGGTGCGGCTGGTCCGCCGCACCGCCGCCGAGATCACCGAGCAGGATCTGGCGCGCCGCATCCCGGTGCGGCGCCGCGACGACGTGGGCGAGCTGGCGGCCACGTTCAACGCGATGCTGGACCGGCTGGACCGGGCGTTCGCGACGCAGCGGCGGTTCGTCGACGACGCCGGGCACGAGCTGCGCACCCCGATCACGATCGTGCGCGGCCATCTGGAGCTGATGGGCGACGATCCGGTCGAGCGCGAGGAGACGGTGCGGCTGGTCACCGACGAGCTGGACCGGATGAGCCGCATCGTGGAGGACCTGCTGCTGCTGGCGAAGGCGGAGCGGCCCGACTTCGTCCAGCTCCAGTGGGTCCCGGTGACCGAGCTGACCAGCGACATCTACGCGAAGGTGCGGGCGCTGGGCGACCGCGAGTGGGTGCTGGACGGGATAGGCGAGGGCGACGCGCGGGTCGATCCGCAGCGGGTGACGCAGGCGGTGGCGCAGCTGGCGCACAACGCCGTCCAGCACACGCGGCCGGGCGACGTGGTGCGGGTCGGGTCGGCTCTGGACGACGCGTGCGTGCGGCTCTGGGTCGCCGACTCGGGACCGGGCGTGCATCCCGATGACGCGGACCGCATCTTCGAGCGGTTCGCGCACGGGACTGCGACGACGGCGTCCGGCGGGCGGCGGCCGCGTACCGGGGCGGGGCTGGGCCTGGCGATCGTGCGGGCGATCGCCGCCGGGCACGGCGGGACGGTACGCCTGGGCGGGACGCACGGCGAGGGCGCGACATTCGAGCTCGACCTGCCGAGGGCGGGCCGGGGCGACGGCGGGAGGGGCGGTTGAGCAGGATCCTGATCGTGGAGGACGAGCACCGGATCGCCACGTTCATCGAGAAGGGGCTGCGGGCCAACGGGTTCAGCACGTCGGTGGCCGAGGACGGCGAGGCGGCGCTGGCGCAGGCGTTCGGCCGCGGCTTCGACCTGATCCTGCTGGACATCGGGCTGCCGGGCCGGGACGGGTTCACCGTGCTGCGGGCGCTGCGCGAGGCCCAGGTTTCCACGCCGGTGATCGTGCTGACGGCGCGCGACTCCGTCCAGGACACGGTGGCGGGACTGGAGGGCGGCGCGGACGACTGGATGACCAAGCCGTTCCGGTTCGAGGAGCTGCTGGCGCGGGTGCGGCTGCGGTTGCGCGGGCCGGGGCGGGCGCCGGAGGCGACGCTGCTGCGGTCGGGGTCGGGGGACCTCACCCTGGACCTGCGGACGCGGCGGGCCCGCGCGGGGGACCGGACGGTCGACCTGACGGCGCGCGAGTTCGTCCTGCTGGAGCTGTTCCTGCGCCATCCCGGGCAGGTGCTGTCGCGCGAGCAGATCCTCTCGCACGTGTGGGGGTACGACTTCGATCCCGGTTCGAACATCGTGGACGTGTACGTGCGGGCGCTGCGCAAGAAGCTCGGGGACGGGTGCGTGGAGACCGTGCGGGGGATGGGCTACCGGCTGCCCTGACCGCCGGTGGATGAAGACGGCCTCATGTGCCGTTCATGATCGGCTCACCGCCCTCTCGCAGGATCGACATATCAGGTTGAACCGGGCGATTTGCGGGGGCTGGCGGAGCGGTGCGAACAGCGGTCGATGAGACGCGCACGGTGGTCAGGTACGGACTGCTCGCCGCCGCGGCCGGCACGGTCTGCGCGGCCGTCGCGTTCGGGATCGACGGGCTCGGCACGTCCGGGCGCGTCACGCTCGCCGTCTTCGCGGTCGCGACGCTGCTGTGGATGTTCAGTCCGATCGACGACACCTACGTCGCGCTGGCGGGCGGCCTGGTGCTGGTCACGGCCGGAGCGCTGGAGGCCGACGTGCTGTTCGGCAGCCTCGGCGACCCGACCATCTGGCTGCTGATCTGCGCGTTCGTGCTGGCCGCCGGGGTGACCCGGACCGGGCTCGCCACCCGCGCGGCGGCGTTCTTCGTCTCGGGCGCGCGGACCGTGCGGCAGCTCGCCCACCTCACCGCCGCCGCGCTGGTCGCGAGCGCGTTCGCGATCCCCGCCACCTCGGGACGGGCGGCGCTGGCGCTGCCGGTCTTCCTCGCGCTGGCGGCCGCGCTGCGCGAGCGGCACCGGGTCGTCCTGGCGCTCGCGCTGATCTTCCCGGCGGTGATCCTGCTGTCGGCCGTCGCCACCCTGATCGGCGCCGGCGCGCACCTCATCACGGCCGAGATGCTGGCCCGGGCCACCGGGGAGCGGATCGGCTTCGTCCGGTGGCTGCTGCTGGGCGCGCCGCTCGCGATCGTCTCGTCCCACCTGGCCACCGAGGTCGTCCTGCTGATGACCACGACCCGCGAGGACCGCCGCCGTCCCGTGTCGATCCGGGCCGAGGAGATCGGCGCGGCCGCCGGGACGCGCGTCACCGGCCGGCTCACCGACCAGCAGGCGCGGTCGGCGGCGCTGCTCGCGGTGGTGGTCGTGCTGTGGTGCAGCGAGCCGCTGCACGGCGTGCCGCCCCCAGTGGTCGCGCTGGTCGGCGCGGTCGTCGGCTGCTCGCCGTGGCTCGGCACGGTGCGGCTGGGCGAGGCGCTGAAGACCGTCCCGTGGTCGATGCTGCTGTTCATGGCCGCGACGATGGCCATGGGTGCGGCGCTGACGTCGTCGGGCGCCGCGGCCTGGATCACCGGCGGCCTCTTCGGCGGCCGGGGCGGGGGCGGCCCGCCGCCCGCCTGGCTGTTCCTCGGCGGCGTGATCGCCGTCAGCCTCCTGGCGCACCTGGTGCTGCAGTCGAGATCGGCGCGGTCGAGCGTGCTGGTGCCGCTGGTCATGACGGCCGCCCTGGGCGCGGGGATCTCACCGGCCGCGGCGGCCTTCGCGTCCACCGCGGCGGCCGGGTTCTGCCTCACGCTGCCCTCGTCGGCGAAGCCGGTCGCGCTGTTCCACCGGATCGAGGGCGTCGACACGTACACGCCGCGCGACCTGCTGCGGGTCTCGGCGGTGCTGGCGCCGCTGACCGCCGTGCTGGTGCTGGCCTTCGCGCTGTACGCGTGGCCGCTCCTCGGCCTGCCCATCACCCGCTGAGCAAGGAGTGTCCGTTGCGGATCGTCATCGCCCCTAGCGGGTTCAAGGAGTCGCTGAGCGCCGACCAGGTGGCGGCCGGGATCGCCCGCGGGGTGCGCCGGGTCGTCCCGGGCGCCGCCGTCGACCCGCTGCCGCTGGTCGACGGCGGCGAGGGCTCGGCGGCCGCGCTGGCCCGCACGACCGGCGGGTGGATCGTGCCGCGCGTCACCATGGGCCCGGTCGGACGGCCGGTGGAGTCGCACTACGCGATCATGGGCGGGCCGGGGCCGCGGACGGCGGTGGTGGAGATGGCGGCGACGGCGGGGCTGCGGCTCGTCCCGCCGGACGCGCGCGATCCGGGCCGGACGACCACCGCCGGAGTGGGCGAGCTGATCGCCGCGGCGCTGGACGGCGGTGCCCGCCGGATCCTGGTCGGCTGCGGAGACTCGGGAACCTCGGACGGCGGCGCGGGGGCGTTGCGGGCCCTCGGCGCCCGGCTGCTGGACGCGGCGGGGAACGACCTCCCGCCGGGCGGGGCCGCGCTGTCCCGGCTGGACCGGATCGACGTCGCCGGGCTCGATCCGCGCCTGGCCCGCACCGAACTCCTGGTCGCCTGCAACCCCTGGAACGTGTTGTGCGGAGAGCACGGCGTGGCACGCGTCTACGGGCCGCAGAAGGGTGCGACCCCCGCACAGGCGGAGGCGCTCGACCGGGCCCTGCACCGCTGGGCCGGCGTCCTGGAACGGGACCTGGGCGTGCCCGCCGGGCTCGATCTGCGCACCGGGCCGGGCACCGGGGCCTCGGGCGGGCTCGGCGCGGGCCTGGCCGCCGTCGGCGCCCGGCTGCTGCCGCGCTTCGAGGTGCTCCTGGAGCACGTGGACCTGGACGGGCTGCTCGCCCGCGCCGATCTGGTGATCACCGCCGAGGGGGCGATCGACCGGCAGACCTCGCGCGGCAAGATCCCCGCCGAGGTGGCGCGGCGGGCCAAGCGGTACGGCAAGCCGGTCCTGGCCCTGGCCGGGACGATCGGCCCGGACGCCCACCTGGTCTACGGCAGCGGGATCGACGCGTTCGCCGGGATCCTCCCCGCCCCGGTGGACCTCGCGGAGGCGATGTCCCGGGGCGAGGAGTTCCTGGCCGACGGCGCCGAACGCGCCCTGCGCATGGTGCTCCTGGGCACCGCGCTCACGCGGTGGCGGGCTCGGGGGCCTTCCGCTCCCCGGCGGGCGCGGACGCGGCGGTCGGCTCGGCGGGGACGGCGTTGAAGACGTCCTCGTCCAGCAGCTTCTCGGAACGGGCCACCAGCACCGGGACGGTGAGCTGCCCGGCCACGTTCAGCGCCGTCCGGGCGGAAATATTCAGTGCCGGCGCGACCGGGTCGCCACCCGGACGATCCCCACCACGCCCAGTCCGACCAGCAGCGCCGGGCCCAGCATCCGCGGGTCCGCGACCGGATCGCCGGACAGCGCCGCGGCGATGAAGATCCCGGCGACCGCGAGGAAGAACAGCCCGGTCACCGCGGACCCGGGATCGAACCCGCGCCGTCCCCGGCCCTCCGCGGGGCGGGCGTCGTCGGTGCGTTCCGGTTCAGACACGGGTCACCTGCACATCGCTCAGCCTGCCGCGGATCCGCAGCGCGATCACGGGCGGATTCCGCACCTCCGGGGGCTCGGGCTCCAGCACCTCGTTCGCGCGGGCGCCGGGGCCGCCGATCGTCCGGCCCGCCAGCGCCAGATCGCCCAGCGTCACCCTGGCGTCGATCTCCACCCGGGCGCTCCGCGGCAGCGTGATGTCGAGTTCGCCGAAGGTGATCTGCGCGTTGACGGTGATCCGCTGCCCCGGCTTCAGAGGCAGCGCGGTGAGGTCGAGCCGCCCGCTTCCCGCCGCGATCTTGTACTCCTGCTGGGTGCCGGCGATGTCCATGGGCCGCCACTCCACCTCCCCGTAGCGGGCGTCCCGGGGCGCCTCCGCGGCCACCGACGTGGTCAGCAGCGCGCAGGTCAGGACGGTGCCCATGGTGGCCAGCCCGTGCGCCCGGAACCAGCCGCCCATCAGCAGCCCGCACCCCACGACGGCCAGCGCGGACGCCGTCACCAGCATCGCCCACTGCGGTCCGGGGTAGGTCTGCGCCACCGGCCACACCGCGGCCGCGACCGCCAATCCGGCCAGCAGGGTGATGGACGTCAGCGCCGGACGCCGTTTCCCGACCTTCTGCGCGGGCGGGCCCCCGGCCCGGCACTGCGGCGCCTTTTCCTTCGGCGAGGCCTCGGCAGGCGTGTCCGCGGGACGGCTCAGCGCGGCGAGATCGATCATCCCCTCGGGCAACCGGCCCCCGCCCCCGTCCGAGTCCTTCTCGAGCGAGACGGACCCGCCGGCCCGTCCCCGCGTCGCCGCCGGCCGCTCCGGCTCCAGCGGGAAACCGTGCAGCCGCTCCGGGAACGCCCGCGCGACCGCGCCCAGATCCACGCCGCGGGCGTGCGCGACCAGCATGACCAGCCCGGTCACCGTCACCGTCGCGACCACGGCCGTCGGCGGCTTCGGCCCCAGCAGGCCGTTCCCCATCAGGCTGATCGCCACCGCCGCGCACAGCAGCGCGCCGAGGATCGACAGCGTCCCGGCGGCGTCGAACCGGCGCCGGAACAGCTGCTCCAGCAGCGCCGGCCGGTCCGGCGCGGCGGGCATGAACAGCGCCGCGGCCACGTACAGCAGGATCCCCTGCCCGTTCGCCAGCACCAGGATCGCGAAGCCGATCCGGAACACCACGGGGTCGATGCCCGTGTGCCGTCCCAGGCCGGTGCACACCCCGGCCAGTACGCGGCCCTCGGTTTCGCGGGACAGCCGCGAGCGGGGGCCGGGCGCGTTCTGCTCGTCCGCCATGGTCCCCATCGTCGCGCCCGGCCACCCGCGCGCGGTATCCGGGACGCCCCTGACCCGCCCCTGAGGAAAACCGCAACCTGATCAGGGCAGCGCCCTGATGCGGCCCTGGCCGGGCGATGTGACGATCGTTAACGTGGGGAGTGCGATGGTGAGCGAGAAGGCGGCGCCGGCACGGCTGGAGCGGCACGGCGAAGGCCGGCTGCTCGCCGGGGTGTGCCGCGGCCTGGCGATCCATCTCGGCGTCGACGTCGTCTACGTGCGCGGCGCGTTCGTGCTGCTCACCCTGGCCAGCGGTCTGGGCGTGATGGCCTACATCGCGTTCTGGACGCTGGTGCCGATGCCCGCGTCCGAGAAGGCGCCGTCCCGGCGGGCCGGCACCGACTGGGGCCAGCTGCTGGCCTACACGGCGGTGGCCGCCGGTCTGACCGCCCTGACCTGGGGCGCGGGGTTCGAGCAGGTGGCGCTGTGGCCGTTCGTCGTGGTCGGGGTCGGCGCCTCCATCCTCTGGCAGCAGGCCGATCGCGACCAGCGGCAGCGCTGGGTCGTCCCGCTGCGGCAGAAGTGGCTGCGCAGCGTGCTGGGCATGCTGCTGGTCGTCGGCGGGATCGGCGGGTTCGTGGCGCAGCGGGTGGACGTGGCGCAGGCCCGCTCCGTGATCATCGCGATGCTGATCATCCTGACCGGGGTGGCGGTGATCGTGACCCCGTGGGTGGTGCGGCTCTGGCAGGACCTGGACGCCGAGCGGCACGAGCGGATCCGCTCCCAGGAGCGCGCCGAGCTGGCCGCGCACGTCCACGACTCCGTCCTGCACACCCTCACGCTGATCCAGCGGAACGCGCACGATTCCCGCGAGGTGCAGCGGCTCGCCCGGTCCCAGGAGCGCACCCTGCGGACCTGGCTGTACCAGCCGCGCGCCGACCCGGACCAGACCCTCGCGGCCGCGATCCGGCAGATCGCCGGCGAGGTCGAGGACGACCACGGCGTGCCGATCGAGGTGGTGTGCGTCGGCGACACCGAGCTGGACGAGCGGCTCGGCGCCGCCCTGCAGGCCGCCCGCGAGGCGATGGTGAACGCCGCCAAGTACGCCGAGGCCCCGTCGGTCTCGGTGTACGCCGAGGTCGAGGGCGACGACGTGGCCGTCTTCGTCCGCGACCGGGGCAAGGGCTTCGACCTGGAGCAGATCCCGGCGGACCGGATGGGCGTGCGAGGGTCCATCATCGGACGTATGGAGCGCAACGGCGGGACCGCCAGGATCCGCACCGCGCCCGGCGAGGGCACCGAGGTACGACTGGAGATCAAAAAGACATGAACACCGTGGTGCTGGTCGACGATCACCAGATGTTCCGGACCGGGGTGAAGGCCGAGCTGGGCGACGGGGTGGAGATCGTCGGTGAGGCGGGCGACGTCGACGAGGCGGTGGCGGTGATCCGCGACCGGAAGCCGGACGTGGTCCTGCTGGACGTGCACCTGCCCGGCGGCGGGGGCATCGAGGTGCTGCGCCGCCTGCACGGCTCGGTGCCGTCCCGGTTCCTGGCGCTGTCGGTGTCGGACGCCGCCGAGGACGTGATCGGCGTCGTCCGGGGCGGCGCGCGCGGCTACGTCACCAAGACGATCTCCGGTCCGGAGCTGACCGACGCGATCGCCCGGGTGGCCGAGGGCGACGCGGTCTTCTCGCCCCGCCTGGCGGGTTTCGTCCTGGACGCGTTCGCCGCCAGCGACGTCCCCGCCGTCGACCCGGAGCTGGACCAGCTGACCCAGCGCGAGCGCGAGGTGCTGCGGCTGATCGCGCGGGGTTACGCGTACAAGGAGATCGCCAAGGAGCTGTTCATCTCGGTCAAGACGGTCGAGACGCACGTGTCGAGCGTGCTGCGCAAGCTGCAGCTGTCCAACCGGCACGAACTCTCCCGCTGGGCCGCCGCCCGCCGCCTCGTCTGATTGGAGAGTGCGGACGGCGGCCGGATGTGCCACTGTGATCGTAAATGTCGCTAATGTTCGCTGGGGAAAATGGACGGTAACGCAGCACGGGTCTTCTTCATCACCGGCGTGCAGGCGGCCGGGAAGTCCACGGTGGCCCAGGCGCTGGCCGAACGGCTGCCGCGGTCGGCGCACGTCCGGGGCGACGCTTTCCGCCGCTTCATCGTGGGCGGACGCGCCGACATGAGCCCCGACCCCACCAAGGAGGCCCTGGCCCAGTTGCGGCTGCGCTACCGCCTGGCGGCCGATGCCGTCGACACCTACGCCGAGGCCGGTTTCGACGTCGTGCTCCAGGACGTGGTGCTCGGCGACATGCTTCCTTGGGTCGCGGCCCAGATCCGTACGCGGCCTCTATACGTGGTGGTGCTGGCCCCGCAGCCGAAGGTCGTCGCCGAGAGAGAGATGGCGCGGCCCAAGCGCGCTTACGGCGCGTTCACCGTCGACGACCTCGACGAGGTGCTGCGCCAGACCACTCCGCGGATCGGCCTCTGGCTGGACACCTCGGACCAGACCGTAGAGGAGACCGTGAACGAGATCCTGGAACGCGCCGTCCCCCACGACTGAACGTCTCGGCAGTTGCCTCAGTCGCCGCGCGAGTGCGCTACCTGGCCGGTGAGGCGACGCCGGAGGCGAGCTTCACCGGGCAGATCGCGAAGCGATGTCGCGCTCGCACCAAACCCGGTCAGGGTGCGAGCCGCCAGGCGAGCACTCTGGGCCGGGATTGAAATAAACACAGTCAGGTGGTATTGACCACCAGGAACGCCTCCGCCAACCGCCCCTCCGGCAGCCCCGCCGCCGCCGCGTTGGACCCCAGCCAGGCCCGCACCATCTCCTCCAGCCCGTCGCCCAGGTGCGCGGTCTGGCTCGCGTGCGCCTTGAGCGCCGCGAGCTTGCGCGGCAGGAACTCGGTCACGTCCACGTAATGGTCGGCGGACGGGCCGCCGCTCAGCCAGACCTCGCGCGCCGTCCACGCCGCCAGGCCCTCCTCGGCCAGCAGCTCCGGGAAGGCGTACGGGTTGCGCGCGTCCGGATAGACGGCGTCCAGCGTCGCCGACCCGACCGCCCGATGATCGGGATGGCTCGGGTAGATCCGCTGGTAGTTGCGTTCCGGGCTGGAGGTCACCACCCGGTCCGGACGCACCTGCCGGATCACCCGGGCGATGTCGCGGCGCAGGTCCAGGGTCGCCTCCACCCGGCCGTCCGAGTAGCCGAGGAACCGCACGTCGGTCACGCCCACGGACTTGGCCGCCGCGCGCTGCTCGTCCCGCCGCAACTCGGCCATCTCCGCGCGGGTGATGCCGTCGTCGAAGCCGCCCGCGTCGCCGTCGGTGACCATCAGGTAGACGACCTCGACGCCCTGCCCGGTCCATCCCGCGATCGAGCCGGCGCTGCTGAAGTCGACATCGTCGGGGTGCGCCATCACGGCCAGCACCCGCTGAATCTCGCTGTCGTCGAGAACGCTAGTCACGCCTCCAGCCTAAGCGCTCCCCGCCAATCCTGATCTTCGGCCGGCGGGCCCCGAACCCGTGCGGCCGGGCCTGGGACGGGAGCCCGTCCGGGGGTACAGCTGAGACATGCGCAAACTCATCAACGCCCCGGCGGACGTGGTGGCCGACGCGCTGCGCGGGCTGGCCGCCGCCCACCCCTCGCTGCGGGTCGACCCGGACGAGCGGATCATCGTGCGGGCGGACGCGCCCCGCACCGGCAAGGCGGCCCTGGTGTCGGGCGGCGGTTCCGGCCACGAGCCGCTGCACGGCGGGTTCGTCGGGTACGGGATGCTCGACGCCGCCGTCCCCGGCGAGGTGTTCACCAGCCCCGTCCCCGACCAGATCCTCGCCGCCACCATGGCCGTGCACGGCGGCGCCGGCGTCCTGCACGTGGTCAAGAACTACACCGGCGACGTCCTGAACTTCCGGATGGCAGCCGAACTGGCCGAGGACGAGGACATCGAGGTCGTCCCGGTGGTGGTGAACGACGATGTCGCGGTGGAGGACAGCACCTTCACCGCCGGCCGCCGCGGCACCGGCGCCACCCTGTTCGTGGAGAAGATCGCCGGCGCGCTGGCCGAGGAGGGCGCCGACCTGGCGGCCGTCGCCGCAGTGGCCCGGGAGGTCAACGAGCGCAGCCGCTCCTTCGGCGTGGCGCTGTCGCCGTGCACCGTGCCCGCCGCCGGGCAGCCGACCTTCGAGCTGGGCGAGGACGAGATCGAGCTGGGCATCGGCATCCACGGCGAGCCGGGCCGGGAGCGCGCCAAGGCCATGCCCGCCGCCGAGGTCGTGGACGCCGCGCTCACCGCCATCGACGCCGACATGCCGCTGGCCGGCTCGGAACTGCTCGTGCTGGTGAACGGCATGGGCGGCACCCCGCTGATCGAGCAGTACGTCGCCTACGCGGCGGTGGCCGACTGGCTCGCCGGGCACGGCGCGACCGCCGTGCGGCCCCTGGTCGGCCCGTACGTGACGAGCCTGGAGATGGCGGGCTGCATGGTCTCGGTGTGCCGCCTCACGCCCGAGCTGACCCGGCTGTGGGACGCGCCCGTCGAGACCCCGGGGCTGCGGTGGGGCCGATGACCGGTCTGGACTCGGCGGCGGCCGCGGGGTGGATCCGGCGCGCCGCCGAACTGGTCTCCGCCGACGTCGAACGGCTCACCCGGCTGGACGCCGCCATCGGCGACGGGGACCACGGCCACAACCTCGACCGCGGCTTCACCGCCGCCGTCGCCGCGCTTCCGGAGCCGGGCACCGCCACCCCGGGCAGGACGCTGATCGCCGCGGGCCGCGCGATCGTGTCCAAGACCGGCGGCGCGTCCGGCCCCCTGTACGGCACCGCGCTGCGCCGCGCGGGCAAGGCGTTCGGGGACGCCGGCGAAGTGGACGCGGGCACGCTCGGCGCCGCGCTGCGGGCCGCGCTGGACGGGGTGCAAGAGCTCGGCCAGGCCGCCGAGGGCGACAAGACGATCGTGGACGCGCTCGCCCCCGCCGCCGCCGCGTACGGGACCGCGCTGGAGGGCGGCGGCGACCTGGTGACCTGCGTGCAGGCCGCCGTCGCGGCCGCCGAGAAGGGCGCCGAGGCGACGGTGCCGATGCAGGCCCGCAAAGGACGGGCCAGCTACCTGGGGGCGCGCAGCGCCGGGCACCTCGACCCCGGCGCCGCGTCCACCGTCGTCATCCTGCGCGCGCTGGCCGACACGGTGAATAAATGAGGGGGATCTGATGGTCGGGATCGTGGTGGTCGCCCACAGCAGGATGTTGGCGGAGGGCGTCGCCGAACTGGCCCGCGCGATGGGCGTCGGCAAGGCGGTGGTCGAGCCCGCCGGCGGCGACTCCGAAGGCGGCCTCGGCACCAGCGTCGAGCTGGTCGAACGGGCCCTGGAGCTGGCTCAGGAAGGGGACGGGGTGGTGCTGCTGGCCGATCTGGGCAGCTCGGTGCTCACCGCCAAGCTGGTGATCGACGAGGCGGAGGGCGATGTCGTGCTGGCCGACGCGCCGCTGGTCGAAGGCGCCGTCGCCGCCGCGTCGATGGCCGCGACCGGCGCCGACCTGGGCGCCGTGGTGGGCGCCGCCGAATCCGCCTACGACCACCGCAAGAGCTGACCCCTGGGCCGCCGCGCGGGAAAGCCACGTCCCGGTCGGTTGCGGGGTGCGGAACCGTCCGACCGGGACGTGGGGCCTGCCCTGAACCGTCCTACCCGGCGGAACCGCGGAGCAGGACGTCCAGCGGATCTTGCAGCGCGGCCCCCTCCGCGGAGGGGTCGCCGCGGATGTCGAACACGTCGGGGGCGGCGCCGCCCGGCTCGCTCACCGAGATCCGGTAGCCGGGCAGATCGGCGCCGATCTCGCCCATCGGACCGCGCACCCGCGCCTCGCTGAACGACTCCACGGCCTCCCGCACCCTGGCCGCCTCCTTCTCCGGCAGCTCCGCGGTGTCGTAGTCCGCCACCACGGTCGCCCCGCCGGCGAAACCGCCGACGCGCTCCACCGTCACACGCATACCGCCCTCGCCTTCTTCGCCGTCCTGGACGGGCCACCCCATCGTGCCCGCTCACGGGCGCGGGGAACGGGAGGAGTCCCGTTCCCCGCACTGGGCGTGCGTACCGCGCGTGCTACTTCGAGAAGGCCCGGCGCAGCTCGGCCATCTGGTCGGCGAGGATGTCGTCGTCGTCCAGCGGGCCCCCCTTGCTGAGCTTCTCCGGGTCGATGACCTTGTACTCGGGCATCTGCATGGTGCCGCAGCAGCCCCTCCGGTTCTGCTCGGCGCGCAGGCTCGCCGACTTCTCGTCGCGGATCTGGACCTCGGTGACGTCGCTGCCGTCCCCGGTGTACTCGGGGTTGGCCAGGTCGACGCGCCCGCTCATCAGGTCCTGCAGCTCGGGCGCCGCGACCGTGGTGATCTCGCGTACCGCGAACCGGTTCCGGATGAAGGTCCGGTAGATCGCCGGCTCGCGGTCCTCGGCGGACAGCTGCAGCATCTTGTTCGCCACGTCGACGAACTTGGCGCCGATCGGCGGGGACCCGATGATCGCCCTCAGCAGCAGGTTGCAGAGCCGGTGGGCCACCTCGATGAGCAGCACCGTCGGGTCCTTGGAGTCGATCTGGCGGCGGAGCTCGAAGGCGTAGATGTCGGCGAGGATGTCGTAGATCGCGCCGGTGAACACCTGCGAGATGTCGTGCACCTCGTTGCCGACCTGGCTGAGCTTGAGGTCGTTGTCGGCGTTGCGCAGGCCGTAGTCGCGGCCCAGCCCCTTGCCGAACTCCTCGGCCACCGCCGACAGGAAGTTCTTGTCGTGCAGGTTGGCGCGGGTGATCGCGACCAGCGCCTCGGCCTGGTCGGGCTGGGCGAGGGTGAGGAAGACGGCGGTCAGGTCGCCGAAGGCCTCGTGCAGCCCGCCGGTCTGCGGCGGGTTGCCCGCGCTCAGCCAGCCGGGCTTGAGCCCGTCCAGGATCGCGTGCCCCATCTCGTGCGCGACGATGTCGAGGGACCGGCAGGTGAAGATCGGCTGGGGCTGGCCCGTCGGCGTGAAGAAGAAGAACTTCAGGACCTTGCCCGTGCGGCTGTAGAAGGCGTTGCGGTCGACGCCCGCGCGCGGGTGCACGGTGATCCGCTCGGTGTTGCCGCCGGTGTTCCAGGCGAACCGGATCGGGCCGCCGAGGTGGCGCTCGTACATGGTCAGCGTCTGGCGCGCCACGGCGAACGTGTGCGCGCAGTCGAACTGCGGCGAGTTCACCGGGAAGACGAAGTCGCCGTTGATGTTGCGGGCGACCGGTGTGATGCCGTCGAGCTGGGTCGTGATGCGGGTGTCGGTCGGGCCGTTCAGGACGACGCTGGGGATGAAGCTCACCCGGACGCCCAGCTGGGGGACCGACGGGTCCTGCTTGTAGATCAGGAAGCGGTGGCCGGTCACTTCCGGCACCGGGACTGGAACGGACTGCGGAGCGGGCGTCGCGGCCGCTCCCTCCATGCGGACGAGCTGCGGGATCTCCTCCTCCCGCGCCGGGGGGACGCTGACGCGCGCGCTTGCCTGCTCGAGTTCGTGCTGGCGCAGGATGTCCTGCTGGTGGATCGTCATCGATGCACCTTTCATGTCCGTATGTAAGTGCCTAGTGACGCTTTGCGACCTGCGTAGACGTCAAGAATCCCAGTCGAGATGGCTGGTGCATGTCCCAAAGATCGACGTCGAAGCCGATGCCGAAGCCGTACCCCTCCGCCCGGCCCACATTCCGCCGGTCAGAAAGATCAGTCAACCCTGGGTCCGACTGTGGGCGATCCTTTGTCCGCATCCGGACCGGCGGCCGCCGATCGCCGGTCCCGGCGCCCGGACGGGGTGCGCATCACTTGCCCGGACGACCCCGGAGCCGCCAACAAGAACCGGTGGCGGGCCGTAGACTCGCACGTGATGTCGAAGACCGAAGTCCACTCCCTGCTCGACGGCCTCAACCCGCAGCAGCGCGACGCCGTCGTGCACTCCGGCGGGCCGCTGCTGATCGTCGCCGGTGCCGGCTCGGGCAAGACCCGGGTGCTCACCCACCGGATCGCCCACCTGCTGAGCGAACGGGACGTCCACCCCGGCCAGATCCTGGCGATCACCTTCACCAACAAGGCCGCCGCCGAGATGAAGGAGCGGGTGGACGCGCTGGTCGGCCCCCGGTCCCGCGCGATGTGGGTGATGACCTTCCACTCCGCGTGCGTGCGGATCCTGCGCCGCGAGGCCAAGCGGCTGGGCTTCCCGTCCGGCTTCTCGATCTACGACCAGGCGGACGCGCAGCGCCTGATGGCACTGGTCTGCCGCGAGCTCGACCTCGACCCCAAGCGCTACCCGCCCAAATCGTTCTCCGCCCAGGTCAGCAATCTCAAGAACGAGCTGATCGACTACGAGACGTGCAAGGACCGGGCCTCCACCCACATGGAGCAGACGCTCGCCGAGGCCTACGAGATGTACCAGGCCCGGCTGCAGCAGGCCGGCGCGATGGACTTCGACGACCTGATCATGCTGACGGTCAACCTGCTCCAGGCCTTCCCGGAGGCCGCCGAGCACTACCGGCGCCGGTTCCGGCACGTGCTGGTCGACGAGTACCAGGACACCAACCACGCCCAGTACGAGCTGGTCCGCGAGCTGACCGCCCCGGTCGACGGGGTGGGCGCCGCCGAGCTGTGCGTGGTGGGCGACGCCGACCAGTCGATCTACGCCTTCCGGGGCGCCACGATCCGCAACATCCTGGAGTTCGAGCGCGACTACCCGCAGGCCACCACCATCCTGCTGGAGCAGAACTACCGCTCCACCCAGACGATCCTGTCGGCCGCCAACGCGGTGATCGAGCGCAACGCCGACCGCAAGCCCAAGAAGCTCTGGTCCGACCAGGGCGAGGGCGACAAGATCATCGGCTATGTCGCCGACAACGAGCACGACGAGGCCGCGTTCGTCGCGCAGGAGGTCGATCGGCTCACCGACGACGGCGCGGTCCGTCCCGGCGATGTCGCGGTGTTCTACCGCACCAACGCGCAGTCCCGTGTGTTCGAAGAGGTCTTCATCCGGGTCGGGCTGCCCTACAAGGTCGTCGGCGGCGTCCGGTTCTACGAGCGCAAGGAGGTCCGCGACCTGCTGGCCTACCTGCGCGTCCTGGGCAACCCGGAGGACACCGTCTCGCTGCGCCGGATCCTGAACGTCCCCAAGCGCGGCATCGGCGACCGCGCCGAGGCGTGCGTGGAGGCGTACGCGGCACGGGAGCGGATCTCGTTCTGGCAGGCGCTGCGGCGCCCCGAGGACGTCCCGGGCATGGCCACCCGCTCGATCAACGCCGTCCGCGAATTCGTCGCCCTCCTCGACGACCTGCGCGCCTCCGCCCAGTCCCTGACGCCCGCCGATCTGGTCGACCAGGTCCTGACCAAGAGCGGGTACGTCGCCGAACTGCAGGCGTCCAAGGACCCGCAGGACGAGACCCGCATCGAGAACCTGCAGGAGTTCGAGGCCGTCGCCCGCGAGTTCGAAGAGCGGCTGGACGGCGAATCGGCCGAGGGCCGCCTGGTCGAGTTCCTGGAGCAGGTGGCCCTGGTCGCCGACGCCGACTCCATCCCGGGCGGCCCCAAGGGCAACCCCGTCCCGCCCGGCGAGCAGCCGGACGAGACCGAGCAGGGCGTCGTCACGCTGATGACCTTGCACACCGCCAAGGGCCTGGAGTTCCCGGTCGTCTTCCTCACCGGCATGGAGGACGGCGTCTTCCCGCACCTGCGGGCCATGAGCAACCCCAAGGAGCTCGAAGAGGAGCGCCGGCTCGCCTACGTCGGCATCACCCGGGCCCGGCAGCGGCTCTACCTGACCCGGGCCACCATGCGCAGCTCGTGGGGCGCCCCGCAGGTCAACCCGGCGTCCCGTTTCCTGGCCGAGGTCCCGGACAGGCTGATGAAGTGGGAACGCGAGGCGTCGTCCTCCTCGTCCCCGGCCATGTCGCGGATGGCCGCCCGGCCCGGCGTGCGTTCCCCGGGCAACCGGCCCATTCCCACGCTCTCGGCGGGCGACAAGGTCACCCACGACTCGTTCGGCCTGGGCACCGTGGTCACCGTCGACGGCGCCGGCGACCGCGCCGCCGCCAGCATCGACTTCGGCGGCGAGTACGGGGTCAAGCGCCTGGTCCTCCGCTACGCCCCGGTGGAGAAGCTCTGACCGTCGGCGTTTCAGCTGTCGCCGGCTGAGGTGAATGCCGCGGCGTGGTCGCGGACGAAGTCGGCGACGTCGCGCGGGGGGCGGCCGAGAAGGTCCGCGACCGTATCGGTGGTGAAGTCTCCCCAGCCGGAGACATATGCCTGCGCGTACTCCTCGAGCATGTCGACGGTCCATTTCGGAACGCCGGAGCCGAGCAGTGTCTTGCGCTTGGCGTCGTCGCTGACCGGCAGGTATGTGATGGAGCCGCCGAGAGCGAGCCCCAGTTGGTCGGCGACCTCGTCGAACGTCAGCGAGCGCGGGCCGGTGAGCGTGTAGGTCTCGCCGTGGTGGCGATCCGGGTCGTCGAGGAGCACGCTGGCGGCGCACTCGGCGATGTCGCGTACGTCGATCATGCCGATCCCCGTCGAGGCCATGTTCAGCGAGAACGTGCCGGTGGCGGAGATGTCGCCCGCCTCGTTCAGCAGGTTCTGCATGAACCAGTGTGGACGCAGGATCGTCCAGCGCAGGCCGCACCGTTCGGTCTCCCGGTCGGACAGCGCGTGCAGCCTGCCGCTGCGGTTCGGCGCGTGGTGTGCCGCGCCGACGACCGACAAGCGCACGATGCGCTCCACACCGGCCTGGCGTGCGGCCCACACGGCGTTCATGTTGTTCTCGGGAGCGCGCGGGCCGTTCGGGGTGAGCAGCCATACGTCCTGCACGTCCTCGAAGGCCGGCGGGAGTGACCGGGCGTCATCGAGGTCGCCGATGACGACCTCGGCGTTCCGCTCGCGCGGGCCGTCCGCTTTGGACTCGTCGCGGACGAGGGCACGAAGGTTCACATCGGCCCCTTCCAGCGCGTTCATCAGCGGGGTGGACACGGTTCCGGTGGCTCCGGTGATCAGCACGGTGCGCGACACGTTCAGCTCCTTGGATCAGTTGGTCGAGGTGGTCGAGGTGGTCGAGGTGGTCGGTGTCGGGCCGAGGCCTTGGTGAACTGAGATCTCCGGGCGCTTCGCCGCGGCCCGGTCGACGGTGATGCGTTCCAGGAGCCAGAGTGCGACGGACCCCGCCGAGAGGGTGCCGCCCAGGACGCACACGCCGGTCCAGCCGCCGTGCACCCAGACCACCGAAGTCAGCGCGGAGCCCGCCGCGCCGCCGACGAAAAAGGAGGTCAGGAAGGCGGAGTTGATCCGGTTGCGGGCTTCGGGCCGGAGCGCGTAGAGGACGTTCTGGTTGCTGTTGAGCACCGCCTGATGCGCCAGGTCCAGCACGAGCACGCCGGCGAGCAGCCAGACCAGCGAGCGCGCCCCGGCGGCGATCGGCAGCCAGGACGCCATGAGCAGGAGCGTCCCCGCGCCGGTCACCGCCTGCACGTACCCGCGGTCGGCCAGCCGCCCCGCCACCGTGGCGGTGAGCGCACCAGCGGCGCCGACCAGGCCGAAGAGGCCGATGGTCGACTCCGACCAGCCGTACGGCGGCCGCACCAGCAGGAAGGCCAGCGCCGTCCACAGCACGCTGAACGAAGCCATGTCCAGGGCGGCGATACCCGCCCGCCACCGCAGCAGCGGCTCGTACCGGAACATCGCCACCGTCGAGCGCAGCAGGCCAGGGTAGGACAGGCGTCGGCCGTCGCCGCCCAGCCGGGGCAGGAAGACACGCAGCAGCACGGCCATCAGTGCCATCAGGACCGCGTTCGCCCAGTAGACCGTCCGCCACCCGCCCAGCTCCGACAATGCTCCGGACGCGGTGCGCGCCAGCAACAGGCCGAGCATCAGCCCGGTCATCACCGTGCCGACCACCCGGCCACGCTCGGCCGGGTCCGCCAGCGTCACCGCGAAGGGCACCACGACTTGCGCTCCGACCGAGGTCAGCGCGGTCAGGGCTGTACTGGCCAAGAGCACTGTGCCGTTGGCCGCGGTGGCCGACACCAGCAGGAACACCGCGGTCGCCGCGTAGAGCGACACGGCGAGCCGCCGCCGCTCCACCAGGTCGCCGAGCGGCACCAGCAGGATCAGCCCCAATGCGTACCCGCCCTGCGCGGCCGTCACTACCAGCGCCGCAAGCGAGGGTCCAAGCCCCAGTTCCCGGCCGATCAGGTCGAGCAGCGGCTGCGCGAAGTAGTTGCCCGCGACCGCCAACCCGGTCGCCACCGACATGAGCAGGAGCAGCCCGCGCGACAGTCCGCCGTCCGGAAGGGGTTTCGTCGTCATCATGCGCCCAGCCTCGGCGATGAACGATCAATGAGTCCAACACATGTTTGTCATTGACAACGATCGCGTATGACGATTGATCCATGGAGCTTCAGCAGATGCGCTATGTCGTCGCCGTCGCGGAGACGAGCAACTTCACCCGCGCCGCCGAACAGTGCCTGGTCGTCCAGTCCGCGCTGAGTCACCAGATCGCCCGGCTGGAACGTGAGCTGGGCGCCAAGCTGTTCGACCGCACCAGCCGCCGCGTCCGGCTGACCCCGGCCGGCGAGGCGTTCCTCCCCGCGGCCCGCCAGGCTCTCGACGCCGCCGAACGAGCCCGCGCCGAGGTGGCGGCCGCCGGCGGCGAGATCCGCGGCCGGCTCGCCATCGGCGCCATCCCCACCGTCGCGGCGGTCGACCTTCCGACCGCGCTGAAACAATTCCACCTGCGGCATCGGCAGGTGCGGATCAGCCTTCGCTCGGGCGCGAGCGAGGAGCTGATCGAACGGGTGCGGCAGGGCACTCTGGACGCCGCGTTCCTGGGGCTTCCATTGGGCGTACGGCCCAAGGGCGTCCGCGGCCGCGAACTGGCGCGCGGTGACCTCGTCGCCGTGGTCGCGCCCGACCATCCGCTGGCGGACGAAGAAGACGTGGACCTGCGCCGACTGTCGGACGAACCGTTCGTCGACTTCCCCGCGGGCAGCGCCGCGCGGGCCCAGTCCGACGATGCCTTCGCAGCGGCCGGAGTCCGGCGCGAGGTCGCCTTCGAAGTGACGAGCGTGGACTTCATCGCTCGCCTGATCCGGCAGGGCCTGGGCATCGGGATGCTGCCCGCCGCCTTCGTGTCCGAACTCCCCGATCTGCCCGTCCTCCGGCTTCGCGACGCTCCCGCCCGCGTGGAGCACCTCATCTGGAGTCGCTTCCCGCCGTCCCCCGCCGCCGCGGCCTTCCTGTCCGCGCTGGGCGTCTCGGCAGCGGAATCCTCCCTACCGCCGAGCACATGACGGGACGGCTCGGCCGCCATCGCCCGCCGAGCCGTCCGGCCAGTGGTCAGGCGGCCCGGTGGCGCGGCTTTCTCAGCACCTCCACCAGGGCCGAGACGCTGTGCTCTCGGCGGCCGTCGGCCACGGCCCGTTCGATGAGCCCGTACAGGGGCTCCAGCCAGGAGTGGTCGACGCCCGATGCCGCGCCGAACCGGCGCTCGTCGTCCAGCGCCTCGTGGAAGATCCGGATGGACGAGGCCGGCTCGGTGTAGTCGCCGCTGTCGATCTCTTTCGCGAGGACCGGCAGGATGGAGCAGATCATCTCCAGCCATTTCACGCTGTACGGGACCAGCGTGCCCGCTTCGCGGCCGCGCGCCGTGACGAGCGCCGCGCCCTGGAGGAAACCGACGAGCACGGGCAGCAGCGTGGCGCCGACGGCCGTCTCGTACAGGGCGGCGAGGTCGGGTTCGGCGCCGAGGTGGACGGTCCGGCCGCCCAGCGCCCGCAGCGTCGCCTCGTGCTCGTCGAACACGGTCCTGTCGCCGCTGTAGTACAGCAGCGTGTCCGGTCCGCCCACGGCGGCGGGCACGTCCTTGACCGCGCCGTCCAGGAAGCGGGCGCCCTGCCCGGCCGCCCAGGCGGCCGTCTCGGCGGCGCGGTCGGGGGTGCCGCTGTTGAGGGTGACCAGGGTGCGTCCGGCCAGTGCGGCGCCGTCCGGCCCGAGGGCCCGCAGGGTGATGTCGTACGTGGTGAGGCAGGCGATGATCAGCGGGCCCACGGTGAGGGCGTCCCTGATCGACTTCGCGTGGCGGGCGCCCTTGGCGACGAGCGGTGCGGCCTTGTCCGCGGTCCGGTTCCAGACGGTGACGGGGTGCCCGGCTTTGATGAACGCCTCGGCCAGCGCCGTGCCCATCGAGCCGAGCCCGAGGACGGTCACGGGGGTGCGATTGTTGCCGGTCATGACGCTCCAGTTCGGATTGAGCGGTTCGGGGATGCGGACCCCATGCTGCGGCGTTCACTGACAATCGATCAAGTACCTACAATTTCTTCGGGTACTGACGATTTTGTTCGTGGAGGGCGGAATGAAGAGGCGGTCGTACACGTGCGGGCTGGATGCCGCCATCGCCGTCATGGGCGGCAAATGGAAGGGGCTGATCCTTTTCGCGCTGCACGAGGGGCCGGTGCGGTTCGGGCAGCTGCGGAGGGCGGTCCCGGGCATCAGCGAGCGGGTGCTGATCCTCCAGCTACGGGAGATGGAGGCCAGCGGCCTGGTGCACCGGGAGGTGTATCACCAGGTGCCGCCGAAGGTGGAGTACTCGCTCACCGATTTCGGGCAGTCGCTGAACACCGCGCTCGGTCCGCTGGGCGAGTGGGGCGAGGAGCACATCGACCGTATCGAGGCCCTGCCCTGAGGGGGCGCGTGCTTCAGGCGGCGAGTCCGCGGAGGAAGCGGTCGAGGAGCGCGGTCTGCCGGGACGGGGGGAAGGCGGCGGGGTCGAAGAGGGCCTGCAGGACGAGGCCGTGGGCGAAGGCCGCGGCCGTGGCGACGGTGTCGTCGATGTCGGTTTCGGGTGGGAGTTCGCCCCGGTCGACGGCCGCTTCGACGTGCGGGCGGAGGCGGGCGCGCCAGCCTTCGTAGCGGGCGGTCTCGCGGGTGAACAGCTCCGGGTCGCCGAGCGAGCCGTCCCATGAGCCGACCCAGACGCGGTTCATCGCGGTGGCGTCGGGGGTGAGCGGGAGGACGTCCAGGAGCGCGGCGCGGAGGGCGGCGAGGCCGGGGGCGGCGGCGCGCCGGGCGCGGGCGGCGGTGCGCTCCTCGGCGATGTCGAGGGCGTGCGAGACCAGGGCCTTCTTGCTGGGGAAGTAGTGCGTGAGCAGGCCGGTGGAGGCGTCCATCTCGGCGGCCACGGCGCGCAGGGTCAGGCCGCCGAAGCCGCGTTCCGCCAGCACCCGCCAGACGGCCTCGGACACGTCGCGGCGGCGGGCATCGTGATCACCTCGTGCGGGCATTCCGCTAGTGTACGTAACAAACGTTGGGTATGCACGCAGGGAGGTCTCATGCTCACTGTCCAGTTGGCGGAGGGGGTCGAGTTCCGGACGCTGGAGCCGTGGCAGTCGGCGGAGTTCGCGGACCACGCGGAACGGGTGCGGGAGGACATCTCGCCGTGGATCCCGTGGGCCGCCACCGTGACCGACGCCGCGTCCGCCCGGGAGATCCTCGTCTCGTACGCCCAGCGGGCCGCCGCCGACGACGGGCGCATGTACGGCATCTGGATCGACGGCGTGCTCCAGGGCGGGACGGTCTTCCGGAAGTTCGACCCGGTGCTCCTCAATTGCGAGATCGGCGTCTGGATGGGGGCGGCGGGACAGGGGCGCGGGCTTATCACGAAGGCCGCCCGCCACATGCTGAGATGGGCGTTCGAAACGCGTGGAATGGCGCGCGTGGAATGGCAGTGCGATCCGGAGAACCAGCGCAGCATCGCGGTGGCCGAACGGCTGGGAATGACCTGCGAAGGCACCCTCCTGAAGGCGTTCGTGATGAACGGTCAACGCCGTGACGTCATGATCTGGTCGCTGCTCGCCAACGAATGGGAACGATCCACCTGAGTCTCAGCCGGACGGTGTTCCCCGGCGCACCAGCGCGAAGCCCAGGACGGCGGCCAGCAGGACGACGACCACGCCCAGGTGCACGAGCCAGAGCGCCGCGGTGCCCGCGTTCACCTCGCCGGGCTTGAGGATCGCGGTGGTCCAGCGCGTCCGGTCCCAGACCATTCGCACGTCCGTGGGATGTGCCGGATTCCTGGTCGTGGCCTCGTGCTCGAGTACTTCGCCCGGGCAGAGGTAGTAGTCGGTTTTGGAGAGGGCGTTGAATCCACCGCTTTCCCACTTGTCGGGGATGAGGCGGCAGGTCTGCTGCTCGCCCGCGATGGTCAGCCAGACCGCTCTTGAACTCCGGTCATTGTTGTTGGTGGCGAAGAAGAGCAGCGCGATCGCGACGAGCGCGATGTTGAGAAGTGCCGGCGTCCGGTAGGTGTTGCACGTCAGGCAGACGATGAGCAGGCCGAGGACGGCGAGCGACAGCACCACCGCCGCCCTGGTGACGCCCGGGTAGGTCATGAACGCGACGGCGTTGCCGGCCAGGAGCACCGGAATGACCAGGGTGAGGACGTTCGCCAGTGGCGGCGCGATCGCGCGGTTCGAGCCCATCAGGGATCCGCGCATGTAGAGACCCCCGCCGGTGATTCCGGCCGAGAAGATCGCGTTCCACAGACTGCCCTCGCTGTCGCGCACGCACAGCACGCCCAGGCTCCACCCGAAGGTGGCGATCCCGTACCAGACGAGGAACGAGGCCAGCCGCCGGGCCTTCGTGAACGCCGCGGCCCCGGGCTTGAACTTCTGGAAATCCGATCCGACCACCGCCATGAACACCACGAGGGCGCCGAGCGCGCTCAGCGTCGCGCCGACGCCCGACCACTCCAGCGGGGACAGGACGAACACGGTGCCCAGCACGTGCGCGAAGAAGCTGGGGGCCAGGCAGCCGTAGGCGGTGCTGAGTTCGGCATCGGCGTCGAACCCCTTCTTTTTCTTCTTCGCCCGGGTCGCGCTGGTGTCCGCCCCGGAGGGCTTGGCCTGGTCTGCCGGTGGCAAGGGATCTCCCTGTGTTCGGGGGGCAGGGCGATCAAAAACTGTGCAGCACGACCGTGCGCGACCGCAAGGCCACGGAGGGGTTGTTTCAGGAGGCCGCCGCGCGTGCTTGGAAGCCGGTGAGGATCGTGTGCAGATGATCGGCCATGGCCCGTCCGAACACCGGGTCGTTGAGGTCGGTGTCGACTTCGTGGATTTCCACAAGTGAGCCGGCGAGACCGTCCCGCACGGCGTCGAAGAGGGCGGCGTCGGCGGCGGGGTCGTGGAACGGGCCGCCGGGCGCGCTCAGCGTGGACAGGCCGCGCAGCGGGAGGTACACGGCGGTGGGGGCGGCGGCGTCGCGGAGCGCGGCCGCGACCCGGTGGCCCAGCTCGCCGCTCTCGGCCGGGGTGGTGCGGACCATGGTCGCCGACGTGTGCGTGTGGACGCGCCGCCCGGCCAGACGGTCGGGCGCACTGGAGTCGAACCGGGCCATGTCGAGCCCGCCGGGGCTGACGACCTGCGGGACGCCGTTGCGCGCCGCCGCCTCCAGGCGTCCGGCCGCCGGCCCGCCGCCGAGCAGCTCGGTGGACAGCTCCAGGAGGGTGGCGTCCAGCGCGGCGGTGAGCAGGCCGCCGGCGGCCATCGCCTCGTACGAGCGGCCGCCGGCGAACACCAGGACCTCGTAGCCGAGGATGCCCAGCAGCTCGCGCGCCGCGCTGACGCCCGGGCCGGTGACGCCGGCCAGGGTGGCTCCGACGATGGGGCCGTCGGCGGTGGCGGCCGGACGGCCCGCGGCGTACCCGGTGGCCATCCCGGCGATCGCGGCGGCGGCGTTGGCCAGCACCCGCGAGGAGATCCGGTCGATGCCCGCGATGTCCACGACGCTGTACATGACGGTGAGGTCGGCGCCGCCGATGTAGGGCGAGACGTCGCCGGAGCTGGAGATCATCAGCTTGGGCACACCGACCGGCAGCTCCCGCATCGCGGCGGCGGAGACGTGGCCGCCGATCGCCAGGACGCCGTGCAGCCGTCCGCCGCGGAAGAGCCGGCGGACGACCGCGGCGGCCCCGCGTCCCATGCCGTCGGGGCCGGTACCGCCGGCCCGGGCGACCTCCTCGCGCGGCACGTCGGGATGCACCACCGGCTCGTCCCGTACGCCGACGTCCACCAGGACGACCTCGGCGCCCAGCGATTTGAGGCGGTCGCGGATCCACGCGTACTCCAGGCCCTGGACGTCCAACATACCGATCAGTACGACAACTGGCATATGAGCACTGTTGGCGGCCGCGGGCGGGCCGGACAATCGACGGCGTCGCCCCAGTTATCTGGCGTCGCGGCGTCTCGGGCTAACCCGGACAGAAGGTGTGAACATCCCGCAGGGTAGTTTTAAGCTCCGTGCGGCCGATTGACTCCTTACGTGCCGCCACCTCACGTCACTCTGCCCCCCGGAGCCCCACTTGGACGTAGAGCAGGTTCTCCTGCTGCTCTTGGCCGCGCTGGCGGCCGGATGGGTCGACGCGGTCGTCGGCGGGGGAGGGCTCATCCAGCTCCCCGCGCTGATGCTGCTCAACCCGACCGCGCCGGTCGCGAGCGCGCTGGCGACCAACAAGATCGCCTCGATCGCGGGCACGTCGTCGGCCGCCGTCGCGTACCTGCGCAAGGCCAAGCCGGACCTGGAGGTCGCGCTGCCAGGGGCGGGAGTGGCGGTGGCGTGCTCGGCGGGCGGCGCGCTGTGCGCCGCCGCGATCTCCTCGGAGGTGCTCAAGCCGGTCATCATGGTGGTCCTGCTGGCGGTGGCCGCCATCGTGGTGCTCAAGCCCGACCTGGGCCGCGTCCCCAAGATGGTGCTGCGCACCCGGCGCCGGGTGGGCGCTGCGGTGCTGGTCCCGGGCGTGCTGATCGCCTTCTACGACGGACTGGTCGGGCCGGGCACCGGAACGTTCCTCGTGATCACCTTCACCACCCTGCTGGGCACCGACTTCGTCAACGCCTCCGCCAACGCCAAGATCATCAACACCGCCACCAACCTGGGCGCGCTGCTGGTGTTCGCCGCACAGGGCCAGGTGCTGTGGGCGATCGGACTGGCGATGGCCGTCTGCAACATCGTCGGCGCCCAGATGGGCGCCCGCATGGCGATCAACCGCGGCGCCGGCTTCGTCCGCGCGGTCCTGCTCTGCGTCGTGACCGCCCTGGTCATCAAACTCGGCTACGAGCAATTCACCTGAGCCGCGCCCAGGCGACCTTTTAGGCGGCGCCCAGCAAGCGCCCACCAAAGAGGGGCGAGGCATTCACTTTCGTCCAGTGCGAGACCGGGACAGCGCCCGCAGGATGATCACTGTGCTGAGTGTCCTCACCAAGTCCTCCTCTGACCATGCCGACGACGGCGGCTTCCTCTCCTTGATCCACCGGTTGGGCGGCGCCTCCATGCTCATCTCGCCGCTGCTGCTGCTGGTCGGGGAGTCGCTGCGGATCCAGGCCGACCTCCTCTCGCCCGACGGGCCGTCCACCGGGTTCGCCTATCCCGGGCAACTGGCCGCCTACCAGGACCACCCGGCGCTCATGACGGCGTCGTACGTCGTCTTCGCGCTCGGCTGGTTCGCCCTGTGGCCGGCGTTCCTCTCGCTTGCCGCCCTCATCGGCAGGACGAGGCCCGGGTGGGGACTGCTAGGAGGCGCGTCCGCCCTCATCGGGCTCATCGCCTTGGCCTTCTATGAGGGCATCAACCATCTCGCCTTCCGGCTGGTGGACCACCAAGGATTGGCCACCGCCACCGCCACCGTCGGCGACGCCTACGCCTCCCCGAACCTCGCGTACGCGCTGACCGCCGCGTACAACCTCGGCTGGATCGTCCTGGCGATCGGCGCCTACCTCTCCCGCACCCTTGGCCTGTGGCAGTCCCTCTGCCTCGCCCCGATGACCCTGCACGCCACCGGAGTGCTCAAGGCGGGCGAACCACACGGCATCGCCTTCATCCTGGTCCTCCTGGTCGCGTTCGTCCCGCTGGGCCTCACCCTGGTACGCGGCGCGGTTCCGGCCCTCCGTGCGGCGCCTCGCGGATCGGGAGCCGACGCCGGTACGTGACGCACCGCCACGCCCATCCCGGCAGGCCAAAGCGGAATCCCTCGGCCGGTTGTCGTCCCAGCCCATCGGGTAGAAGACCGCGCGTCCCCGCATCCTGTCCGGGCGGATCGGCCGCCTCCTCCAGGGTGGGGATCCGCTCGCCGGTCAGCGCGGGTGCCCCTGGGCTTAATGTCCGGTCGGGGTGGGGAGGGGGCGTTCCAGGGCGGAAAGGGTCAGCAGGACCAGTGAGGCCGTCCAGCCGAGCGGGGCGACCGAGGCCGGGTTCCCGCGCTCGTCGACCTTTTCGGGCAGCACGCCCAGGGAGGTTCGGTGAGCGGCGAGCCAATCGAGGTGGCTCACTGCCTCGCCCGGACGGCCCGAGGCGGCCGCCGTCAGCGCGAACAGCGCCGTCTCCGGAGTCCAGGCGACCCCGGGGTTGCCGGACCATTTCTCGCCGGGCAGGACGCCGCCGTTCGGCAGTCTGGTTCGCTGGAGGGCGTTGGCGACGGCGTCGGTTACGCCCGGGTCGGCCGGGGCGAACGGGGGCGCGATGAATGTCACAGATGTGTCCATGAGGCCGCCGCGGACGGGTGAGCGCGGGTAGCCGTAGGGCGTGAACTGGCGTGTGACGGCCTCGGACACTCGTTGTGCGGCGCGTTCCCAGCCCGCGGCCTTGTGGTGCTGCCCGACCCCCAGCGCGAGGGACGCCGCCGAACGCAGCCCTGCGAGTACGGGGCCGACGACGCCCAGAGTCGGGCGCCGGGGGTCTTCCTCGGTGTCGGGCTTGCGTTCCCAGTAGTCGGAGGACGGCGGGGGCAGTCCCTCCGCGTCCAGGGACTTGGCCAGGCGGTCGGCGGACCGTACGACCATCGGCCACAGTTCGGGCAGTTCCGCTGCGGCGGCGGGGGCGCGGTCACGGAACAGCCAGCTCGCCCACAGCATCCACCCCAGCGAGTCGAGTTGAGGCTCGCGGCCATCGGCGACGGCGGTCCCGTCAGGGTGGTAGCGGGCCGCCCACTGGCCGTCCTCGTCCTGGACGCGGGCCATGAAGCTTAGGATGCGCTGGGCCTCCGACTCGTGCCCCGTCATGGTGAACGCCGCCGCCGTGAACGCCGAGTCGCGCGGCCACGTGTAGTGCCAGGCGCCGTACCAGGACGCCAGGGAGGCCCCGTTGGGACGGGTCAGGAGCCGCAGGTCGAGCAGCGCGCGCTTGGCCATCTCCTCGTAGACCCGCCGGCTGTCGTCCGGGACGGTCTTCCCGCCGTTGGGGACGAGGCCGCCGTCGAGCCAGATGTTGTCGGACAGCACCGCCGCCTCCACCTGGGGGTCGGACCCCTCCACCGTGATGGTCGTGCCGGTTCCGAAGGGGACGAGCCGGACCCTGCCGTCCTTGAGCCGCAGGACGGAGCTGCCGGGGATGTAGGAGGCGCCCGCCGCGTTCTCCACGGAGATCGGGACGCCGGCGAACGGCCAGCCGCCCCCTCCGACCAGCCCGGGGCTGGCGAAGCCGGGGCCGCCCTGTCCGGGGAAGGTGGTGGCACCGCAGGTGCCCACCAGGGCGGCCACGAGCAGGAGCGCGGCCGTACGCCGGACCTTCTTGAGCGTGGCCCCCCTGGGCGGCCCGATCCGGTCTACGGCCAACGGCGTGCCTCCCCCTCATCACCCTGCCTTCAGGCAGTCACCCTGCCTTCCCGCAAGGCGGAAGATAAGTACATCAACCGCCACTAAAGGGATCATCCTCCTCAAGGAGCAAACCCGATATCCTCCTTAAGGTTCATACCCCCATACATCCTCGGCCTATCGGAGTGCAGGGCCCAGACGCTTCGGGCGGCCCCGGAGGCATCAGCACGGAACTGGGGAGACTAGGCTGCATCGACGGAGCGGACCGCCGGGTGGCCAGGCCGCACGGGCAGCCGAGCCACCACAATTGAGCGGTCATTGTCTGTCGATCCGTTAAGGACGCCCTCGTGGACCTGTTCGAACACCAGGCGAAGGAACTCTTCGCCGAGTACGGGGTACCGGTGCCCACCGGCAAGGTCGCCCATACTCCCCAGGAAGCCCGGGCCATCGCGGAAGAGCTGTTCACCGCGGGAAGCTCGAAGGTCGTCGTCAAGGCCCAGGTCCTCACCGGGGGCCGGGGCAAGGCCGGCGGCGTGAAGCTGGCCGACGACGCCGCCGAGGCCGAGGCCCTCGCCGGCCAGATCCTCGGCATGGACATCAAGGGCCACACGGTCCACAAGGTGCTGATCGAGCAGGGCAGCGCGATCGCGGAGGAGTACTACTTCTCCTTCCTGCTCGACCGCGCCAACCGCACCTTCCTGTCGATCTGCTCCGCCGAGGGCGGCATGGAGATCGAGGAGGTCGCCGAGACCAACCCCGACGCCGTCGCCAAGGTGGCCGTCTCCGGGCTGGACGGCGTCGACCGCGCCAAGGCCCGCGCGATCGCCGAGGCCGGCCGGCTGCCGGAGCAGGCGCGCGAAGGCGCCGCCGAGCTGATCGAGCGGCTGTGGGCGGTGTTCTCCGACGAGGACGCCACCCTGGTCGAGGTCAACCCCCTCATCCTCACCGCCGACGGGCGCGTCATGGCGCTGGACGGCAAGGTCACCCTCGACGACAACGCCGCGTTCCGGCAGGAGTCGCACGAGGCCCTCGAGGACAAGGCCGCCGCCGACCCCCTGGAGGCGCGGGCCAAGGAGAAGGACCTCAACTACGTCAAGCTCGACGGCAGCGTCGGGATCATCGGCAACGGCGCGGGCCTGGTCATGTCCACCCTGGACGTGGTCGCCTACGCGGGCGAGGAGTTCGGCGGGCAGAAGCCGGCCAACTTCCTCGACATCGGCGGCGGCGCGTCCGCCGAGGTGATGGCCAACGGCCTGGAGATCGTCCTGTCGGACGCCGACGTCAAGTCGGTGTTCGTCAACGTCTTCGGCGGCATCACCGCCTGCGACGCGGTCGCCAACGGCATCGTGAGCGCGTACAAGCTGCTGGACGAGCGCGGCGAGAGCGTCGACCGGAAGCTGGTGGTCCGGCTCGACGGCAACAACGCCGAGCTCGGCCGCAAGATCCTGTCCGACGCGGCGCTGCCCGGCGTCGAGCAGGTCGACACCATGGACGACGCGGCCAAGCGTGCCGCCGAACTCGCTGCGGCAGGTGCATGACAATGGCCATCTGGCTGACCGAGAACAGCAAGATCATCGTGCAGGGCATGACCGGCTCGGAGGGTATGAAGCACTCCCGCCGCATGCTCGCCTCCGGCGCCGCGGTCGTCGGCGGCGTCAACGCCCGCAAGGCCGGGCAGAGCGTCGACTTCGACGGCACCACCCTCCCGGTGTTCGGCACCGTCGCCGAGGCGATGGAGCGCACCGGCGCCGACGTGTCGGTGGTGTTCGTCCCGCCGAAGTTCACCAAGGACGCCGTGGTCGAGGCCGTCGACGCGGAGATCCCGCTCTGCGTCGTGATCACCGAGGGCATCCCGGTGCACGACACCGCCTACTTCTGGGCCTACGCCGAGCGCAAGGGCGGCAAGACCCGCATCATCGGCCCCAACTGCCCCGGCATCGCCTCCCCGGGCGCCTCCAACGCCGGCATCATCCCCGCCGACATCACCACCCCCGGCCGGATCGGGCTGGTGTCCAAGTCCGGCACGCTGACGTACCAGATGATGTACGAGCTGCGCGACATCGGCTTCTCCACCTGCGTCGGCATCGGCGGCGACCCGGTCATCGGCACCACCCACATCGACGCCCTGAAGGCGTTCCAGGACGACCCCGGCACCGACGCGATCGTGATGATCGGTGAGATCGGCGGCGACGCCGAGGAGCGCGCCGCGGCCTACATCGAGGAGCACGTCACCAAGCCGGTCGTCGGCTACGTGGCCGGGTTCACCGCCCCCGAGGGCAAGACGATGGGCCACGCGGGCGCCATCGTCTCCGGATCGGCCGGCACCGCCCAGGCCAAGAAGGAGGCGCTGGAGAAGGTCGGCGTCCGGGTCGGCAAGACCCCGAGCGAGACGGCCCGCCTGATGCGCGACATCATGAAGAACCTCTGACCTGAGCTCAGAGTCCGAAAAGACGCCCGAGCCGTTCGTCCGGCGGCCCGGGCGTCTTTCGTTTCCTGTCGGACGGGGCTGGCATGCTCGGCCCCTGTGGATAGACAAGACTTCTGGCACCTCATCGACCAGGCCCGCGAGGGCGCCCCCGACGACCGTGCCATCGCCGAGCGGGCCACCGCGCTGCTCGCGGTGCGGCCGCGCGAGGACATCCTCGCCTTCCAGCAGCTCTTCTGGGACCTGATGTCCGAGTCGTACCGCGAGCCGCTCTGGGGCGCCGCCTACACGATCAACGGCGGCTGCTCCGACGACGGGTTCGACTACTTCCGCGGCTGGCTGATCGGCCAGGGGCGCGCGACGTTCGAGAGCGCGGTCGCCGACCCCGACTCGCTCGCCGGGAACCCCGTCGTCCAGGAGGCCGCCAAGGACTTCATGGAGCTCGACAACGAGTCCATGCTGGGCATCGCCTACGGCGCCTACCGGACGGCCCAGGGCGAGGAGATGCCGCACGACGCGTACACGATCAAGCACTCCGATCCCGGCCCCGGCTGGGATTTCGACGACCGTGAGGAGACAAGGCGCCACCTTCCCCGCCTAACCGCGCTCTACGACGTCCACTACGCCCGCTGATCACCGACGACAAAGACGACACGCCGGACGGGCGGGCCGCCGGGGCGCGGCCGGGGTGCCAGCATGGAACGCGTGAACGACGCTAGCCCTGGACAGCGGGGGAGATCGGAGCCGGCGAGGGCGGCCGCGGCCCGCTCCTCTGAGGACGACGGCGGCGACCGGGGAGACCGGGGCGGCGGAGCGCCGCGCCCGCTGTACGTCACCGGTCTGGTCGGCGCGCTGTGGTGCATCGGCATCGGGCTCGCCGTGCTCACCACGATCACGCTGCTCGGCTGGATCGCCGCGCCCCGCACCGCCCTCGGCCCAGGGCTGCCCGGGGTGTTCCGCACCGCGGTCAACCTGTGGCTGGTGTCCCATCACGCCGGGTTCTCGGTCCCCCAGGGCCGCGTGGGGCTGCTGCCCCTCGGCCTGATCGTCCTGCCCGGGGCCCTGCTCTACCGCAGCGGCGGCTGGATGATCCGGGCCGCCGGGGTGCCCGGCCGTCCCCGGATCGGCGTGGTGCACGTCGCGGTCGCGCTGGCCGCGCCCTACGCCGCCCTGGCCGGGCTGCTCGCGCTGGCCGCCACCTCGCCCGCCGTCCGCCCGTCCGCGTGGCAGGCGCTGGTCGCCGCGTTCGTCGTCGCGCTGGGCGCGGGAGCGCTCGGCGCCGCCCGCGCCCTGGTCGCCGCGCGCGGCCGGCGGGTCCGCTCCGGCCTGGGCGCCCTGCTGCGGCTGCTGCCCGAACGCCCCCGCTCGCTGGTGATCGGCGTCGCCGGGGCCACCGCCGTCCTGCTCGGCTCGGGCGCGGTACTGGTCGGTGCCTCTCTGGCGCTGCACATCCCGCAGGCCACGGAGCTGTACGACGCGCTCGCCCCCGGCGCCGTCGGAGGGCTCCTGCTCCTGCTGCTGCAGCTGGCCTTCCTGCCGAACGGGGTCATCTGGGGCATGGCGTACGCGATCGGCCCCGGCTTCTCGGTCGGCGCCGGCACCGGGGTCTCGCCCTCCGGCATCTTCATCGACGTCGTCCCGCTGTTCCCGCCGCTGGCCGCGCTGCCCGAGCCTGGCCCGGCCCCGCTGGTCTCACTGGTCGCGCTGGCCGGCCCGTTCCTCGCGGGGGCCGTGGGCGGCGTGCTGACCGTCCGCGCCCTGCCGAGCCCCCTGTACGAGGCCGCGCCGCTCTGGGGCTTCACCTCCGGCGCCCTGACCGGGGCCGTCGCGGCCGGGCTGAGCGCCCTGGCGGGCGGCCCGCTGGGCGGCGGACGGCTGGCGACCATGGGCCCGTCGCCGTGGCAGGTCGGCCTGCTGGCGGCCCTGGAGGTCGGCATCTCCGCCGCCATCGCGGCCTGGCTGGCCAACTGGCGGGCGCTCCGCCGCGCCGAGGCGGCGGGCGACGAGGAGGAGCGGCCACGGTCGCGGACCCGCAAGGAGCGCGCCCCCAGGCGGCGGGCCGCCGAGAAGCGGGAGCGGCGGCGCGAGGAGAGGACCACCTCCCAGCCCGCGCCGGCGGCGGAGCCCGCCGGACCGTCCCGGCCCGAGCCCATCCTCGCCGCGCCCGTCCCGGGCCCCGAGCCCGTCCAGCGGCCTGCGGCGCCCGCGCGCAAGCCCGCGCCGTTCGACGACGGCGCGCTGGAGTTCGAGGAGGCCGAGCCCGTCCTCGGGCCGCGCAAGCACGCCAAGGCTCCCAGGCGCCCCGCCGAGCCCGTACCGGCGGACGGGCCCGAAGAGCCCGCCCACGAC
This sequence comes from Actinomadura vinacea, assembly GCF_039532545.1. Taxonomy (NCBI): domain Bacteria; kingdom Bacillati; phylum Actinomycetota; class Actinomycetes; order Streptosporangiales; family Thermomonosporaceae; genus Actinomadura; species Actinomadura vinacea. The sequence continues at coordinate 165,762 of NZ_BAAARW010000038.1, forward strand.
ACGCGCTGGGCCGCCGAGGAGGAAGAACCCGTCGCCGACGAGCCCGAACCCGCTCCGCGCAAGGTCCCCGCGCCCCGCGAGGACGTCGAGCGCATCGAGACCCGAGGCGGCGCCATCTACGTCCTCAGGGACGACCCCGAAGATGACTGACCGGCGACCGGAACGGAGCGCCAGCGGAGTGGAGGGCGTCGGTCAGTCTGCTTTTGCCGGGGGGCTGGGGGGTCGTCCCCCCGAAATTGACTGACCGGCGACCGGAACGGAGCGCCAGCGGAGTGGAGGGCGTCGGTCAGTCTGCTTTTGCCGGGGGGCTGGGGGGTCGTCCCCCCGAAATTGACTGACCGGCGCCCCGCTCAGAACATGTCGCCGTAGCGGGACATGCTGCCCTCCGGCAGGTTCAGCTTCTTCTCGATCTCGGAGAAGTAGCGGTCGCGGCAGTGGGTCTCGTCGGTCTTGGTGTTGGCCGAGCCCAGGCACTCCTGGTAGCCGCTCAGCTGCGGCCACAGCAGCGCCGTCACCGCGAGCCAGAAGCTCGCCATCGCCAGCCCGACCGCGCCCAGCACGATCCCGCCGATCGCGCCCGGCGCCGCGGTCTTCTCCCGTACGGCCTGCTTGCGCGCCTTGATCCCCACCACCAGCGCGGCGATGCCCAGCACCAGCCCCACCGGGAAGAAGAAGGGGGTCAGGACCAGCGCGCCGCCGCCGAGCCACAGTGCGCGCCGCCCCGCGCGACCGGCGTCGCCGCCCTGCCCCGCGGGCCCGCCGGTGGCGGGGGCGGTGTCCCGGCCGATCCCGCCGTCGCCGTGGTCCGGCTGCTCACTCAACGTTCCGTCCTCCTGATGCCGACCTCTGGTGCGGATGCCGCCGCGTCGAACAGGGCCGATAGTCTTTACACGGCCCGGTCACGCCGCCGTGCCCGGACCGTGCCCGGTCCGCCCATCGTCGGCCCGCCGCGGGTCCGACGTCCACCAGCACCGTCCACCAAGGAGTCATGGTGTCCGCCCGGCTCGTCGTCCTCGTCTCCGGCGCGGGGACCAACCTACAGGCGCTGCTCGACGCGTGCGCGGATCCAGCCTACGGTGCCGAAGTGGTTGCCGTGGGTGCCGACCGCGACGGCACCGGCGGGGTGGCCCGCGCCGAACGCGCCGGACTGCCCGCCTTCACCGTCCGGATCCCCGACTTCGCCGACCGCGCCGCGTGGGACGTCGCGCTCACCGAGGCGATCGCCGCGCACGAGCCCGATCTGGTGGTCTCCGCCGGATTCATGAAGATCCTCGGCCCGGTGTTCCTGGCCCGGTTCGGCGGCCGCACCATCAACACCCATCCCGCGCTGCTGCCGTCCTTCGCGGGCGCGCACGCGGTGCGGGACGCCCTGGCGTACGGGGTCAAGCTCACGGGCTGTACGGTGCACTTCGTCGACGAAGGCGTGGACACCGGACCCGTCATCGCCCAGGAGGCCGTGCCCGTTCGCTGGCACGACGACGAAGACTCCCTGCACGAGCGCATCAAGCAGGTGGAGCGCCGGCTCATGGTCGAGGTCGTGGGGCGCCTGGCCCGCGACGGCTGGACCGCCGAGGGCCGGCGGGTCTCCATGAAGTGCAGGACCTGCAACACGTCCGCAGACGATGAGGGGAGCACGGCCGGTGAGCCGACTGGCGATTAGGCGCGCGCTGATCAGCGTTTACGACAAGACCGGGCTGGAGGAGCTGGCCCGGGGCCTGCACGAGGCCGGTGTGGAGATCGTCTCCACCGGTTCCACGGCGGGCCGGATCGCCGCCGCCGGGATCCCGGTGATGAAGGTGGAGAAGCTCACCGGGTTCCCCGAGTGCCTGGACGGCCGGGTCAAGACCCTGCACCCCAAGGTGCACGCCGGGCTGCTGGCCGACCGGCGCAAGGACGACCACCTCCAGCAGCTCGACGACCTCGGCGTCGAGCCGTTCGATCTGGCGGTGGTGAACCTCTACCCGTTCTCCGAGACGGTCGCCTCCGGTGCCGGGCCCGACGAGTGCGTCGAGCAGATCGACATCGGCGGGCCCACCATGGTGCGCGCCGCCGCCAAGAACCACGCCAGCGTGTCGGTCGTCGTCGACCCCGCCTCCTACCCGGCGGTGCTCGCGGCCGTCCAGGCGGGGGGCTTCACCCTGGACGAGCGGCGCCGGCTCGCGGCCCGCGCGTTCGCGCACACCGCCGCCTACGACGTCGCCGTGGCCTCCTGGTTCGCCGACGGGTACGCCCCCGACGAGGTCGCCGCCGAGGCGGCGTGGCCCGACTTCCTGGGCTCGGTCTGGGAGCGGTCGGCCGTCCTGCGGTACGGGGAGAACCCGCACCAGCGCGCCGCGCTCTACGGCGACGACACCGGCGGGCTGGCGGGCGCCGAGCAGCTGCACGGCAAGGAGATGTCCTACAACAACTACGTGGACGCCGACGCGGCCCGCCGCGCCGCCTACGACTTCGCCGACCCGGCCGTCGCGATCATCAAGCACGCCAACCCGTGCGGCATCGCGATCGGCGCCGACGTGGCCGAGGCGCACCGCAAGGCGCACGCCTGCGACCCGGTGTCGGCCTACGGCGGCGTGATCGCGGTGAACCGCTCGGTGACCGCGGCGATGGCCGAGCAGGTCGCCGACATCTTCACCGAGGTGATCGTGGCGCCCGGCTTCGAGGACGCGGCGCTGGAGATCCTCACCCGCAAGAAGAACATCCGGCTGCTGCGCTGCCCGGAGGGGCCGGCGAACCCGGTGGAGTTCCGCCGCATCGACGGCGGCGTGCTGCTGCAGACGGTCGACCGGGTGGACGAGGCGGGCGACGACCCGTCCGGCTGGGAGCTCAAGACCGGCACGCCCGCCGACGAGGCCACGCTGCGCGATCTGGCGTTCGCGTGGAAGGCGTGCCGCTCGGTGAAGTCGAACGCGATCCTGCTGGCCGCCGACGGCGCCACGGTCGGCGTCGGCATGGGCCAGGTGAACCGGGTCGACTCCGCCCGGCTGGCGGTCTCGCGGGCCGGGGACGAGCGGGCCGCCGCCGCGGTCGGCGCGTCCGACGCCTTCTTCCCGTTCCCGGACGGGCTGGAGGTGCTGACCAGGGCGGGGGTGCGGGCGATCGTCGAACCGGGCGGCTCGATCCGCGACGACGATGTGATCGCCGCCGCGGAGAAGGCCGGGATCACCCTGTACTTCACCGGCGTCCGGCACTTCTTCCACTGATCCTCCGCCGATCCTCTCGGGTCCGGCGCGTTCCGGCGCACCGGACCCGAGGGTGATTTGGCCGATCATGGGCGTTTTTACCTTTTATGGTTGGTAGCCTCGGCCGGGTCGCGCACCCCCTCCGCCCAGCCTCGGCGCGACCCTCGCTGATGGAGCCCGTGCATGGACGTCCTTTTGACCCTGCTGCTGTCGAGCGTGACGCGGACCGCCTCGCTGCTCGCCGAATCCCGCCACGTGATCGGCATCGCCGCCGCCCTGTGCGCCGCCCTCCTGGCCGCCCACCTCGGCTGGCACGGAACCGACCGCCTGCTGTCCTGGCGCGAACGCCCTGACGAGGACTAGAAGAGACGTCGGTAGACTGGCCGGGACGTGACTGGCGCGATCAAGGTGGACTCGACCACCGGGGAGCGAAGCAGTCCGGACACCGCGCGCCTGGGTGGCCGGCACCGAGCCGGGACCGGGCACCCCCGCCCGGACGAGGCTCCCGGCCAGATCAGCGCGGAGGTACGGATGACGGCACAGATCCTGGACGGCAAGGCCACCGCGGCGGAGATCCGCGCCGATCTCAAGGTGCGGGTCGAGGCGCTGCGCGAGCGCGGCGTGACCGTCGGCCTGGGCACCGTCCTGGTCGGCGACGACCCGGGCAGCACCGCCTACGTCAACATGAAGCACCGCGACTGCGCCGAGGTCGGCATCGAGAGCATCCGCCGCGACCTGCCCGCCGGCGCCACCCAGGACGACGTGGAACGGGCGGTCGCCGAACTGAACGACGACCCCGCCTGCACCGGCTACCTCGTCCAGCTGCCGCTCCCCAAGGGCCTGGACGAGCAGCGCGTGCTCGAACGCATCGACCCGCTCAAGGACGCCGACGGACTGCACCCGATCAGCCTCGGGCGGCTCGTCCTGATGCAGCCCGCGCCGCTGCCGTGCACCCCCAAGGGCATCGTCGCCCTGCTGCGCCGCTTCGAGGTCCCGGTCCGCGGCGCCGAGATCACGGTGATCGGCCGCGGCGTGACCGTCGGCCGCCCGCTCGGGCTGCTCCTCACCCGGCGCAGCGAGAACGCCACCGTGACGCTCTGCCACACCGGCACCCGCGACCTGGCCGCGCACACCCGCGCCGCCGACATCATCGTGGCCGCCGCCGGCGTCCCCGGCCTGATCACCGCGGACATGGTCAAGCCCGGAGCCGCCGTCCTGGACGTCGGCGTCTCCCGCGTCGACGGCAAGCTCGCCGGGGACGTCGCCGCCGACGTCCACGACGTGGCCGGCTGGGTCGCGCCCAACCCGGGCGGCGTCGGCCCCATGACCCGCGCGATGCTGCTGTCCAACGTCGTCGAGGCCGCCGAGGCCGCCTGACACCCGTACGGGGCCGCCGGCCGGCGGCCCCGTACGGGTGGCGTGGCGATCGCCCCTGGCACAGCGCTACCCGGGACGGGGCGATCGCACGATCACTTCATCAGCTCGCCCGGCGCCCCGCCGCGGCCGCCTGGCGGCTCGCCGCGGTGACATGGCCCGGGGCGTGCGGCCCCGGGCGGCGGACTTCCGGGCCTCTGCTCCGACCCGCGTCGATCGGACGGTTCTGCTGCGGCACGTGCACCGGCGGCAGTGGGCGGACCAGGCCCATCGCGATGACCTCGTTGGCGAGCCGGGTGCGCCGGTTGGCGCCCTCGGGGATGCGGAACTTCTGGTAGAGCCGCAGCAGGTGCTGCTTGACGGCCGCCTCGGTGACGACCAGGTCGGCGGCGATCTCCCGCGCGGTGGCGGGTGCGACGAACGCCTCGTCCGACAGCGCCGGCCGGCACAGCGAGGTCAGCACGTCGACCTCGCGTCGGGTGAGCTCCGGAGCCACGGCGCGCCGCAACTCGACGTCGGGATCGACCTCCTCACGGGGGATGCCCCCCATCCGGCAGCGCGCCGTGCCGAAGCTGACGACGTCGCCGTCCTCCAGGACCCGGCGGGCGATCGGGCGGCCATTGACACGTGTCCCGTTGCGGGACAGTCCCATGTCGACGACGTAGACGTACGGGCCGCGACGAACGATCTCTGCGTGCAAACGGGACACACTCGGGTCGTCGAGGCGGATGTCCACTCCCCGCCCTCGGCCGACCGTCGTGACGTCGGGGCGCAGCGGCACCACCAGCCCGCTGTCCTCGATCCGCATGAACGGCCCCTCCACGGCAGTCCTCCCAGCTAGTTAGCGACCCCTGTCTGGCGGGTTACCCGGCCGCGTACCCGTCACACCCTCCTACTGGCCGGTAGGACCGATGCCACAAGGCATGTGGCGTCCATCGGGACGCTCTGGGCCTCATCCGTCACGGTTTCGGCGTGAAGAGGTTGCGGCGGAAGACGTAAAGGTGAGAGAAATCTCCCGTCAAGGCGGCCCCTTCCCGGGCAGATGTGAGGGGGCGCCACGGGAGGGGCCGGAACCGGCTACGGTCGGTCCCATGAGCACCGAGTTGCGCCGGCGGCGGCGCAGGCCGCCCAAGGGGCGCGGCGCCGGGCCGCACTGGCTGGGCCAGCTGCCCTACCTGATCGTCCTGTGCGGCGTGGCGGCCGGGCTCGTGCTGTGCTTCTTCCACTACTTCCGCAAGGGCTCGGTGCTGATCGCCGCGGCGCTGCTGTTCGGCGCCCTGGCCCGGCTGCTCCTCCCGGAGGCCCAGCTCGGCATGCTGGCGGTCCGGAGCCGCTCGATCGACTGCTGGACGCTGGTGTTCCTCGGCGAGGCGGTCGCGTTCGTGGCGCTGAGCGTCCCGCCCATGAACAAGACGGGGCTGGCCGTCGCCGCGGCGTTCGGAATGCTGATCGCCGTGGTGTTCGTCGTGCGCGGAGCGCGGTTCCTCCTGGCGAACCGGGGGAGTCCGCGCGGCGGTCCGGGGGACGCGCCCCCCGGGGTCAAGCCAGGGTAGAGGCCAGGTCTAGACCTCCCGGCGCTCTCGGATAGCCTTCGCAGTTGAGCCTTACAAGGACTGCTGGCCGGTGTAGGAAAGGGACAGCAACAGCATGCCCAAGATCAAAGTAGCGGGCCCCGTCGTCGAGCTCGACGGCGACGAGATGACCCGGATCATCTGGAAATTCATCAAGGACCAGTTGATCCTGCCGTACCTCGATGTCGACCTGAAGTACTACGACCTCGGGATGGAGCATCGGGACGCCACCGACGACCAGGTGACGATCGACGCCGCCAACGCCATCAAGCAGCACGGCGTCGGCGTCAAGTGCGCGACGATCACCCCGGACGAGGCACGCGTTGAGGAGTTCGGCCTCAAGAAGATGTGGCGTTCCCCCAATGGAACGATCCGCAACATCCTCGGCGGCGTGGTGTTCCGCGAGCCGATCGTGGCCTCCAACATCCCCCGGCTGGTGCCCGGCTGGACCAAGCCGATCATCATCGGCCGCCACGCGCACGGCGACCAGTACCGCGCCACCGACTTCGTCGTCCCGGGCCCGGGCACGGTGACCATCACCTACACGCCCGACGAGGGCAGCGGTGAGCCGATGGAGTTCGAGGTCGCCCGCTTCCCCGGCGGCGGCGTCGCGCTGGGCATGTACAACTTCGACGAGTCGATCCGCGACTTCGCCCGGACCACCATGCGGTACGCGCTCGACCGCGAGATGCCGCTGTACATGTCGACGAAGAACACGATCCTCAAGGCCTACGACGGCCGGTTCAAGGACCTCTTCCAGGAGATCTTCGACACCGAGTTCAAGGCCGACTTCGAGGCCAAGGGCCTGACCTACGAGCACCGCCTCATCGACGACATGGTCGCCGCCGCGCTCAAGTGGGACGGCGGCTTCGTCTGGGCCGCCAAGAACTACGACGGCGACGTGCAGTCCGACACCCTCGCCCAGGGCTTCGGCTCGCTCGGCCTGATGACCTCCGTGCTGATGACCCCGGACGGCAAGACCGTCGAGGCCGAGGCCGCGCACGGCACGGTGACCCGCCACTACCGGCAGCACCAGCAGGGCAAGCCGACCTCCACCAACCCGATCGCGTCCATCTTCGCCTGGACCCGGGGCCTGGAGCACCGCGGCAAGCTCGACAACACCCCCGCTGTGACGGATTTCGCTCGCAAGCTCGAGCAGGTCTGCGTCGAGACGGTCGAGGGCGGCCAGATGACCAAGGATCTGGCCCTGCTCGTCGGCCCTGAGACCGAGTGGCTGACCACGCAGGGGTTCCTGGAGGCCCTCGACACCAACCTCCAGAAGAAGATCAACGGCTGATCTTCCCGACTCCGGCACGAGCGGAGAGCACATGCGTGCGAAGGCCGTCCCGGTGATCCCGGGGCGGCCTTCGGTGTGTTCGGGACGGGGTCCGGGGAGGTGCGCCATGCCGGGTGGTGCACCTGGGCGTACCGGCGGGCGCGGTGCGCGATAGCCTGGCGGAGAAATATCTCGACGGCGAGAGAATCCCGCGTGGGGCCCCTCTCGGGCGGTCGGGTTCGAGAACGAAGGATGGCCGCCTGAGCCCGTCCGGTCACAGGAGAAGAAGAGGCAATGAGCCGTACCCCAGTCACCGTCACCGTCACCGGCGCCGCCGGCCAGATCGGCTACGCGCTGCTCTTCCGTATCGCGTCCGGCCAGCTGCTGGGCGCCGACACCCCGGTACGCCTGCGCCTGCTGGAGATTCCGCAGGCGGTCAAGGCCGCCGAGGGCACCGCCATGGAGTTGGACGACTGCGCCTTCCCGCTGCTGGCGGGGGTCGACATCTTCGACGACGCCGCCAAGGCGTTCGAGGGCGCCAACGTCGCGCTGCTGGTCGGTGCCCGGCCCCGGACCAAGGGGATGGAGCGCGGTGACCTGCTGGAGGCCAACGGCGGCATCTTCAAGCCGCAGGGCGAGGCGATCAACGCCGGTGCCGCCGACGACATCAAGGTCCTGGTGGTGGGCAACCCGGCCAACACCAACGCGCTGATCGCGCAGCAGCACGCCCCGGACGTCCCGGCCGTGCGGTTCACCGCGATGACCCGGCTCGACCACAACCGGGCGCTGGCGCAGCTGTCGAAGAAGGCGGGCGTGTCGGTCTCCGAGATCAGGAAGCTGACGATCTGGGGCAACCACTCCGCCACCCAGTACCCGGACGTGTTCCACGCCGAGATCGCCGGGAAGAACGCCGCCGAGACGGTCAACGACCAGGCGTGGCTGGAGAACGACTTCATCCCGACGGTGGCCAAGCGGGGCGCGGCGATCATCGAGGCGCGCGGCGCGTCGTCGGCCGCGTCCGCCGCCTCGGCCGCGATCGACCACGTGCACACCTGGGTGAACGGCACCGCGGACGGCGACTGGACGTCCATGGCGGTGGTGTCGGACGGTTCGTACGGGGTGCCGGAGGGGCTGATCTCCTCGTTCCCGGTGACGACCCGGAACGGCGAGTGGGAGATCGTCCAGGGGCTGGAGATCGACGACTTCTCGCGGGCGCGGATCGACGCCTCGGTCAACGAGCTGTCCGAGGAGCGCGACGCGGTTCGCAAGCTGGGCCTCATCTGACGTCCGCTCCCTGACGAGCCCCGGACCGCGCGGTCCGGGGCTCGCGGCATCTGGGGGCAAATCGGTGCGTGACCGTCGCCGGTCGCTACTAGGCTGACTGGCCGGTTCGCAACCGCCGTCCGCGCGCGGGCGCGGCGACACGGGGGCGGGTGAAGGGACGGCAGGGTGGAACAGGCGTTTCAGGTAGATCTTCGCGGTGTGGTGGACCTGCTCAGCAGGCATCTTTACTCCAGCCCGCGGGTCTACCTGCGGGAGTTGCTGCAGAACGCGGTGGACGCGATCACCGCGGCGGACGGCGTGCCCGGGACGGTGCGGATCGAGACCCTCGGTGGCGGCGGGCTGCGCGTCCACGATGACGGGATCGGCCTCACCGAGGAGGAGGTGCACCGGCTGCTGGCCACCATCGGCCGCTCGTCCAAGCGGGACGAGCTGGGTTTCGCCCGGCACGACTTCCTCGGCCAGTTCGGGATCGGGCTGCTGTCGGGGTTCCTGGTGGCGGACGAGATCGAGGTGGTGACCCGGTCGGCGCGCGCGGACGCCCCGGAGGCGGCGGTCCGCTGGACGGGGTACGCCGATGGCCGCTACCGGGTGGAGCCGGGGGAGCGGGAGGCGCCCGGGACGACGGTCACGCTGCGCCCGCGTCCCGGTTCGGCGGAGTTGCTGGACCCGGAGATCGTGGCGGAGCTGGCGCGGACGTACGGGTCGCTGCTGCCGGTCGAGCTGACCGTGGACGGTGCGCCGGTCACGGGGGAGGGCCCGCCGTGGCGGGCGGCGCACGCCGATCCGGCGCGCCGCCGCCGCGCCCTGGACGCCTACTGCCGTGATCTGTTCGGGTTCGAGCCGTTCGACGTGATCGATCTGGACGTCCCGGAGGCGGGGCTGACGGGTGTGGCGTTCGTGCTGCCGCAGCCGGTGTCGCCGACCGCGCGCGGCGCGCACCGGGTGTATTTGAAGCGGATGCTGCTGGCCGAGAACGTCGAGGGTCTGCTGCCGGAGTGGGCGTTCTTCGTGCGGTGCGTGGTGGACGCGGGTGAGCTGCGTCCGACCGCGAGCCGGGAGGCGCTGTACGAGGACGAGCTGCTGGAGTCGGCCCGGCAGGCGCTGGGGGAGCGGCTGCGGCAGTGGCTGGTGCGGTTGTCGGAGACCGATCCGGCCCGGCTGCGCGGGTTCCTGCGGTTGCATCAGCTGGGCGTGAAGGCGATGGCGCTGCACGACGACGACATGCTGCGGATCGTGCACCGGTGGCTGGAGTTCGAGACCTCGGCCGGGCCGATGACGCTGGCGGAGTTCCGGCGGCGGCATTCCGATGCCCGGTTTGTGACGAGCGTGGAGGAGTTCCGGCGGCTGTCGGCGGTGGCGGGCGCGCAGGGCGTCGGGCTGGTCAACGGCGGTTACGTGCACGACACCGAGATCATCGAACGGCTGGCGGCGATCGATCCGGACGCGGCGCTGCGCCCGCTGGATCCGGCGGAGCTGACCACGCATTTCGGGGTGCTGGATCCGGCGGCGGAGCTTGCGCTGCGGCCGTTCCTGGCGGCGGCGCAGCGGGCGGTCGAGCGGCTGGGCTGCGAGGTGGTGATCCGCGACTTCGATCCGGCGTCGCTGCCCGCGCTGTACTTGACCAGCCGTGCCGCGCAGCATCGGGCGGAGCTGACCGAGGCCCGGGAGATGGCCGACGATCTGTGGTCGGACGTGCTGGGCGCGCTGAACGGCGCGGTGGCGGCGGACCGTCCGCAGCTGGTGCTCAACCACCGCAACCCGCTGGCCCGGAGGGCGACGGCGTTGACCGAGGAAGGGCTGATCGAGTTGGCGGTGCAGGGTTTGTACGGGCAGGCGTTGCTGTACGGGCAGCATCCGCTGCGTCCAGCCGACACGGCGGCGTTGAACCGCTCGTTCCTGGGATTGCTGGAATGGGCCATGCACGGCGACTCTTCAGGGGAGGGCAAGTGAGCCTTGAGCAGGTCCAGGAGCTGATGGAGCGGGCGTACTCCCTGCCCTACGGCGAGGCGCGGACGGTGGTGACGGAGGAGGCGCTGCGCCGCGCGGAGGAGACCGGCGATCCGGGGTTGGCGTTCCAGGTCCGGATGGAGCTGGGCAGCGCGTACCAGTTCGGCGGTGAGCCGATCAAGACGTTCACCACGTTCAGCCGGTGCCTGTCGGAGTACGACGCCGATCCGGCGGGGCTGGGCGAGATGGCCGAGCACCGGCTGCTGTGGCAGTTCAAGTGGATCGTGCATTCGCTGACGCTGTTCCCTGAGGTTCCGTTGGACCAGACCCGGTCGGTGCTGGACGACATGGACCGCCGCTACAAAATGGGCGGCAAGAGCCTCCAGGCGGTGTACGGCAGGCGTGCGCGGGTGGCGCAGCATCTCGGCAACGGAGAGGCCGCCGAGCGCTGGTTCGCGATGTGGCACACCACGCCGTCCGACGAGCTGTCGGACTGCGCGGGCTGCGATCCGACCGGCAAGGCCGAGCTGCTCGCCTGGCGGGACCGGGACGACGAGGCCCTCGCCGTGGCCGAGCCGGTGCTGAGCGAGCAGCTGAACTGCGCCGAGCAGCCGCAGTCGATCCTGACGACGCTGCTGCCGGTGTTCGTGCGGGCGGGCCGGCTTGAGGAGGCCCGCAACGCGCATCTGCGGGCATACCGGCTGATCCGGTCGCGGCTGAACGAGCTGGGCTACATCGGCGAGCACGTGGAGTTCTGCGCGCGGACGGGCAACGAGGCGCGCGGGCTGGAGATCGTCCAGCGGCATCTGGGGTGGCTGGACAAGGCGCCGAGCCCGTACGCCGACATGCGGTTCTCCGCGTCGGCGGCGCTGCTGCTGCGGCGGGTGGAGGAGGCCGGGCACGGCGAGTTGACGATCTCCCGTCCGGCGGCCGAGGGCGAGGCGGCGGAGGTCGCCGTCGGTGAGCTGCGGGTGGAGCTGGCGCGGCGTGCGGAGGAGCTGGCGGCCCGGTTCGACGCCCGCAACGGCAGCGAGTACCAGAGCGGTCTGATCCGGGAGCTGCTGGACGCCGAGCCGATGGTCGACCAGCTGCCACTGTCGCGGTACGACCGCCGTCCCGCGGCGGCGGTGCCCGCGGCCGTCCCGGAGGCGCCGGCCGCAGAGCCCGACTACGCGGAGCTCGATGATCTCGACGCGCTGCTGGGCGTCGGCGACGAGGAGTGGTCGGCCGGCCGGCTGGAGCGCGCGATCCCGGCGTGGCGGCGCTACGACGAGCTGGCGGCGGCCGCCGAGCCGACCGTCCTGCAGCGGGCGCGGCGCCTCGACGGGCGCGGTGCGGAGCTGATCGCGGCGGACGACGTCGAGGCGGCGACGGCCGAGTGGGAGCGGGCCGCCGAGCTGTTCGCCGAGGCGGACGATCTGGTGTCGCGGCATGCCGTGCTCGGCCGGATCGGAGCCGTCCGGGCCGGTCAGGGCCGGTTCGAGGAGGGGAAGCCGCTGCTGGAGGCGGCCGTCGCCTACCTGGACGAGCACGCCGCGGGCACCAGGCGGCTGTTCGTCGCGAGGATGCGGCTGGCCGCCCTTCTGCTGAACGCGGGCCGGCCCGATGACGCGCTGGCGGCGTTGGAGCCGCTCACCCCGGAGACGCGGGGCGACGCGGGCGATCTGGGGCTGGTCCGTGCCAACGCGCTGATCGGCAAGGGCGACGCCGAGGCGGCGATCCCGGTTCTGCGCGACGCCCTTGAGGCGCTTCAGGAGAACAACGACCCGTCGCAGCTGGCGGAGGCGTCGCTGCTGCTGGCCAAGCTGCTGGTGCACCAGAGCCATCAGGACGCCGAGGTCCTGGACGAGGCGATGACGGTCTTCGACGAGGCCGTCTCGCACGCCCGGTCCGCCGGCCCGTGGATGACCGCGGCCGCGCATGCCGAGCGCGGGAGCGCGCTGCTGGGGCTGGACCGTCCGGCGGACGCGGTCCCCGACGCGGAGGAGGCCGTCGCCGGGTTCACCGCCGCCGGAGCCGCGCCGCAGGCGGCCTACGCGCGCCTCGACCTCGCCAACGCCTACTACGCGACCGGACGGTACCTGGAGGCCGCCGAGACCGCCGAGGAGGCGCTGCCGCAGCTGGCCGCGTTCGACGACGCGCAGGCGTACCGGCGGATCCGGCTGGTGCTGGCGCACGCGCAGTGGGAACTGGGCGAGGAGCAGGCGGCCGAGCTGTTCATCGAGCTGGCGGCGGAGGAGCGGGAGACCGATCCGGCGTCGGCGGGCCGGCTGGTGGAGCTGGCGGGCGAGGTGCTGACCCGCCTGGACAAGGACGCCCTGGCCGCCGAGCGGTTCGTGGAGTCCGCCGAGATCTTCGCCGCCGCCGGGGACCCGTACGGCGTCGTCCGCACCCGCAGGCAGGCCGGGCTGTGCCTGCTGTGGAGCGGCCGTCCGCAGGAGGGCCTGGCGGAGATGGAGCGAGCCCGGGGCGCCCTAGCCGAGCTGCCCGCCGACAACCCGGCGGCGCGCACGTGGGAGGCGTCGCGGGTGTCGTACGACGAGTCCCGGGTGTTGGCCGAGCTGGGGCGTTTCGACGACGCGCTCGGACGGGTCGGCGAGGCGGTCGCGGGCTTCACCGAGCTGGAGGAGAAGGACGCCGCGGAGACCGCGACCCGCCTCCGCACCGACATCGAGGCCGCCATAGAGCAGTCCGGCTCCTAGGGCCTTAGGCGGGCCTCAGGTGCCGCGCGAGCGCGCTGCCTGGCCGGTGAGGCAAAGCCGAAGGCGAGCCTCACCGGCCAGATCGCGAAGCGATGTCGCGCTCGCCCCAAGCACGGTCAGGGTACGAGCCGCCAGGCGAGTGCCCTGGGCCGGGGTTGAATTAACACAGCCCGCCAGGCGAGTGCCCTGGGCCGGGATTTAATTAACACAGCGTCGCGCCCCGGGTGAGGGGACGGCGTCGAGGAAGTCGGGCTCGGTGAGGCCGCGTTCCCGGTAGGCGGCGACGATCGCGTCCTGGACCGCGCCGGCGCGGTCGGCCGCCGCCAGCACGATCACCGAGCCGCCGAACCCGCCGCCGACCATCCGCCCGCCCCGGGCCCCGGCCCGCAGCGCCGCCTCGACCGTGAGGTCGGCCTCCGGCCAGGAGATCTCGTACTGGTCGCGCAGGGACAGGTGGGAGGCCGTCAGCAGCGCGCCCAGCTCCGTCTCCGCGCCGGCCCGCAGCAGCCCGACCACCGCCTCCACCCGGTGGTTCTCGGTCACCACGTGCTGGACGCGGCGGCGCAGCACCGGATCGGGCAGCCGGTCCAGCGCGGCGGCGAGATCGGTCACATCGCGCAGCGCCGGGACGTCCAGCAGCGCCGCGGCCCGCTCGCATTCGGCGCGCCGCCGCCCGTAGTCGCCGTCGGTCAGCGTGTGCCGGGCGTTGGTGTTGACCACCAGCAGCGTCAGGTCCTTGCCGGGCAGGTCGAGGGGGACCTGCGCGGACAGCCCGCTGCGGCAGTCGAGCATCAGCGCGTGCCCGGCGGTGCACAGCAGGGACGCCGACTGGTCCATGATCCCGCAGGGCATGCCGACGTACTCGTTCTCGGCCCGCTGCGCCACCCGGGCCAGTCCGGCCCGGTCGGCGTCGATCCCGTACAGCTCGCACAGCGCCAGCGCGGTCGCGCACTCCAGCGCCGCCGACGACGACAGGCCCGCGCCCTGCGGAAGGTCGGAGTCGAACAGGAGAGAGGCGCCGCCCGTGCCGAGCTCGCGCAAGAGCGCCGCGACGCCGAAGGGGTAGGCCGCCCAGCGCCGCGGCTCCGTCCAGCCGTCGATCGTCTTGGGCCCGGCGCCGTCGAGGGCGACGGAGACGCCGGCATCGGCGACTTGGAGGGACCGCATCTCCAGGACGCCGTCGTCGCGTCGTGCCGCCGCGACCGTGACCCCGCGGGCCAGCGCGAACGGCAGTACGAAACCGTCGTTGTAGTCGGTGTGCTCGCCGATCAGGTTGATCCGCCCGGGCGCGTGCCACACGCCCTCGGGCGCCCGCCGGTAGGCCTCGGTGAACGCCGCCGCCAGGGACGTGGCGTCCATCAGCGGGACTGCCGGACGAACGTCCAGGCGTCCTCGACCATGGCGCGCAGGTCGCGCTCGGGCTTCCAGCCCAGCGCGGACTTGATCTTCTCCGCGGACGCGACCAGCACCGCCGGGTCGCCGGCGCGGCGCGGGCTCACCTCGGCCGGGATCGGATGCCCGGTCACCGTGCGGCATACCTCGATCACATCGCGTACCGAGAAGCCGCTGCCGTTGCCCAGGTTGAAGATCTGGTGGACGCCCGGCTCGCACGCCTCCAGCGCCAGCAGGTGCGCCGCGCCCAGGTCGACGACGTGGATGTAGTCGCGTACGCAGGTGCCGTCGGCCGTCGGGTAGTCCTCGCCGAACAGGCTGACCGACTCCCGCTCGCCCAGCGCGACCTTCAGCACGTTGGGGATCAGGTGGGTCTCCACCGTGTGCCGCTCGCCCTGGGACGGGCCGCCGTCCGCGGCGAGCCTGGCGCCGGCGACGTTGAAGTAGCGCAGCGAGACGCCGCCGATCCCGAACATCCGCGCGTACTCGGCGAGCGCGGTGTCGATCGCCAGCTTGGACGCGCCGTAGGGGTTGGTCGGCCGGGTCGGGTCGGTCTCCAGGATCGGCGTGGACTCCGGCTCCCCGTACGTCGCCGCCGTCGAGGAGAACACGATCCTCGAAACGCCCTCCGCCCGCATCGCCTCCAGCAGCGCCAGCGACTCGCCGAGGTTCTTGTCCCAGTACAGGCCCGGCTTCTGCACCGACTCGCCGACCAGGGACTTGGCCGCGAAGTGCAGCACCGCGTCGAAGCCGCCCTCGCCCAGGACCGCGGCCGCCTCGTCCCGCAGCGTGCCGCGCACCAGCCGGGCGCCGTCCGGGACCGCGTCCTCGTGCCCGGTGGACAGGTCGTCCAGCACCACCACCTCGTGCCCCGCGTCCAGGAGCTGGGCGGAGACGACGCTGCCGATGTAACCGGCGCCTCCGGTGACGAGCAGCTTCACGAAAAGACCTCCCGGTCGGTTGGGCGTAGGACGCCGCCCAGGCTATCGGCAACACCGGCCGGACAGGCCCCAACCGGTAGCCTGGCAGGCGTCGCCGCCCCTCGGCTGGCAGGAACGCCCGGAGGAAGCCGACACCGGCCATGGACGATCGCACCCGGCGCCGCGCCGCCGCGCCCGCGCGGGCGCTGGCGGGCCTGCTGGCCCGTGCCGCCGGCCTGGTCGCGCGCGCCGCCGGAGCCGATCCCGGCGCGCTCCGCGAGGAGATCACCGCCGAGCGGGTGCGCGCCCTGGTCGCGGCCAACACCCACCTCACCGCCGACGAGCGGGCGCTGATCGAGGAGGTCTTCGCCGCCGGGAAGCGCCCGCTGCGCGAGGTGCTGGTGCCGCGCACCGAGGTGGAGTTCCTGGACGCGGCGCTGCCGCTCGCGGCCGCCGCGCGGATCGCCGCCGCCGGCCCGCACTCCCGGTTCCCGGTGTGCCGCGACTCCCACGACGAGGTGATCGGATTCGTGCACATCCGCGACCTGCTCGTCCAGGACCCGGCCGATCAGGCCGTGCCGGTGGCGGAGCTGGTGCGGCCGGTGCTCTACCTGCCCGCGTCCCAGCGGGTGCTGCCCGTGCTGTCGGAGATGCGCCGGGGCGGCCACCACCTGGCCATCGTCATGGACGAGTACGGAGGCACTGCCGGAATCGTCACCCTGGAGGACCTGGTCGAGGAACTCATCGGCGACATCCGCGACGAATATGATGTCCAGGACGCGCAAGCGCAACGTCTGCACGGTGGGGTGGTAGAGGTCGACGGTCTGCTCAACCTCGACGACTTCGCCGCCGAGACCGGCGTCCGCCTGCCCGCCGGCCCCTACGAGACGGTCGCCGGGCATGTCATGGCCGCGCTCGGCCGGATCCCCGCCGCCGGGGACGCCGTCGACGCCCCGGGATGCCGGCTGGCGGTCGTCCGCATGGAGGGCCGCCGGGTCGCCCGCGTGCGCGTGGTGCCGCAGCGGCCACGGCCGGTGGCCGGTGCCGGTCCGAACGCCGCCGGGGCCGGCGCCGTCCCAACCGCTGACGGCGTTTCCGGGGCGGCCGTCCCGGAAGGTGCCCCCACCAGTGACATCGCCTCGACCGAGGCCTGAGAGAATCGATCCGTGACCATGTCCGAAGCGCCCAGCCCGGCCGGCACCGCGACCCCGCGCGTGCTCTCCGGCATCCAGCCGACCGCCGACTCCTTCCACCTCGGCAACTACCTGGGCGCGCTGCGGCAGTGGGTCGCCCTTCAGGACTCCCACCAGGCGTTCTACTGCGTGGTCGACCTGCACGCGATCACCGTGGAGCACGACCCGGAGACGCTGCGCCGCCGTACCCGGGTCGCGGTCGCCCAGCTGCTGGCGATGGGCCTGGACCCCGAGCGCGCCACCGTGTTCGTGCAGAGCCAGGTCCCCGAGCACGCCGAGCTGGCCTGGATCCTGGGCTGCATCACCGGGTTCGGCGAGGCCGGGCGGATGACCCAGTTCAAGGACAAGTCGTCCAAGCAGGGCACGAGCGGCACCACGGTCGGGCTGTTCACCTACCCGATCCTGCAGGCCGCCGACATCCTGCTCTACAGCCCCGAGCCGGGCCCCGGCGAGCGGGTCCTCCAGGTGCCGGTCGGCGAGGACCAGCGCCAGCACCTGGAGCTGACCCGCACGCTGGCGCAGCGGTTCAACCACCGCTTCGGCGAGACCTTCGTGCCGCCCGGGGCCTACATCCCCGAGACCGCGGCGAAGATCACCGACCTGCAGGAGCCGACCGCCAAGATGAGCAAGTCGGCCTCCTCCCCGCAGGGCATCATCGACGTGCTGGAGGAGCCCGGCCCGATGCGCAAGAAGATCATGCGCGCGGTCACCGACACGGGCACCGAGGTGCGCTTCGACGAGGAGAACAAGGCGGGCATCGCCAACCTGCTGCGGATCTTCTCCGCGCTGGAGGGCGTCCCGATCGAGGATCTGGAGCGCCGGTACGAGGGCGCCGGGTACGGCCGGTTCAAGAAGGAGCTCGCCGCGCTGGTGGTCGACACCTTCACCCCGATCCGCGAGCGGACGCTGAAGCTGCTGGACGATCAGGAGCAGCTGGACCGCGTCCTGGCCGAGGGCGCCGACCGCGCGGGCGCGGTGGCCAGGGGCACCATGGAGGTCGTGCGTGATCGGGTTGGATTCGCGGGACGTGGCCTCTGACCGCGGCGGAGAGCCCGCGCGCGTGATCGGGGTCGCGATCCCGATCCCGGACCCGTACGGTCCCCAGCTGCAGCGCATGCGGGCCGCCCTCGGCGATCCGATGGCGCACGCGATCCCGACCCACATCACGCTGCTGCCGCCCACCGAGGTGCGCGGCGGCCCGGCGGCGGTGGCCGAGATCGAGGACCACCTGAGTTCGGTCGCGGCCACCGAACGGCCGTTCGGGATCAGGCTGCGCGGCACCGCCACGTTCCGGCCCGTCTCCCCGGTGGTGTTCATCGCGCTCGCCGAGGGCATCGGCGACTGCGAGCGGCTGCAGAGCCGGGTGCTGGCCGGGCCGCCTGGGCGCGAGCTGGAGTTCCCGTACCACCCGCACGTGACGGTCGCGCACCACCTGCCCGAGGAGGTCATGGACAGGGCCTACAAGGACCTCGCGGGCTACGAGGCGGCGTTCGAGGTGCGCGGGTTCTCGCTGTACGAGCATGGCGCGGACGGCGTGTGGCGGCCCCGGCGGCACTTCGGGTTCGCCGCCGTCCCGCCGTCCGCGCCCCCGGCGGGCGCCGCCCCCGCCGCCGGCTGATCCCCGCGCCGCGGGTGATGGGACGATCACGAGGCGGAGCATCGTCCGGCGCTTTCGGGGTAAAGGGCGTACATGCGCCAGATGATCGGCAGGTTCCTCGGCCGGTTCCAGGCGGCGGGCGGGGCCGGGGCGCGCAGGGTGCGCGCCGGACGGGCCCGCTGGCCGTGGTTCGACCATCTGGGCCGCGCGTACCGGCGCTACCAGGACTGCCGCGGCGACAGGCTGGCCGCCGCGCTGACCTCCTACGCCTTCCTGTCGTTCTTCCCGCTGCTGGCGCTGGCGTACGCGCTGCTCGGCTACCTGGTCGGGGTGAGCGAACCGGCCCGCGACTACTTCGTGCACGCGGTCGACGGGCTGCTGCCCGGCCTGTCGGAGCGGCTCCAGGTCGAGCAGATCGCCCGGTCCAAGACCGCGGTCGGCCTGGTCGGCCTGGCCGCGCTGCTGGTGACCGGGCTGGGCTGCGTCCAGATGCTGCGCGAGGCGCTACGCGTGATCTGGCGGAACCCGGCGCAGCCGGGCGGCAACTTCCTGACGAGCCGGCTCCGGGACGCCGGCGTCCTGCTGTTCCTGGGCGGGATGCTGATCGCCGGGGTGGCCGTGTCCACGGTGACGACGACGGCGACGCAGACGGTGCTGGGCTGGCTCGGCTGGGAGGGCGTCACCGGAGCGGGCGTCGCGCTGCGGCTGCTGTCGCTGGCGGTGGCGATCTTCGTCGACGCGGTGGTGTTCCTGGTGCTGTTCTCCCGGCTGTCGGGCACCCGGGCGCCGTGGCGGACGATCTACCGCGGCGCGCTGTTCGGCGCGCTGGGCTTCGAGCTGCTCAAGCAGGCCGCGGCGCTGCTGCTGGGCCGGGTCACCGGCAACCCGGTGTACGCCTCGTTCGCCGTGCTGGTCGGGCTGATGATCTGGATCAACATCGTGTCGCGGTTCCTGCTGTTCGTGGCGGCCTGGACGGCGACCCGCCGGGCCGTCCTCGGCGCCGACGCCCCGGACGTGGACACGCCTGACGTGGACGCCCCGAATGGAGGCCCGGACGGAGCCTCGGCCGGGGCCGCCCCCGAAGCGCACGAGGCGCCCGAGGCGGACGAGGCGCACCGGCGGCAGCGCGCGCCGGATCGGAAGTCGCGTGATCACGGCGTGCCCGGTCAGGACCAGAAGGCGTCGTCGGCGTACTGATCCTCGGCCAGCGTGCGGATCTCGGTGATCCGCCCGTCCTCGATCCGGAAAACGTTCACCGCGCGGCCGTCCAGCACCTTGCCGGGACGCTCGGCGTAGGTGTGGACGAGCGCGACGGCGTAGTCGTCGCCCGCCATGACCGCGTACGGTTCGGACCGGAACGTGCCGCCCGACAGCTCGAACACCCGGACGTAGAAGCCGAGCACCTCCGTGGGCGTGCGGTACTCGCCGCACAGCGGGCCGCGGCCGAGCACGCGGTGCACGACCCGTTCGTGCAGCAGGGAGCGGATGATCTCCATGTCGCCCTTGGCGAAGGCGATGTAGCCGTCGCGGATCAGGATCGTGTTGGGGTGCTCTCCCGCACCCGGGGACGCGTGGACTCCGCCCGGGGGCGCGTGGACGTTGTGAGTGGACACGGCGGTTCCCTCCACAGCGGCACCGGCCCGCCGTCCAGGCGGCGACGCGGTGACCGGCGCCAGTCACGAGGGTAAGTCCGCGACCGGAGCCGCCACCAGTGAGGAGGGCCTTACCCTCCAGTCTTACCGCTGGTCAGGGAGGGGTGCGTGCCCGATCGCGGTCAGCGTTCGTCGGCGCCGACGGGCTCCGGCGGGGTGTCGTCCGGCTCCGGCGGGACGTCGTCCGACGCTTCGGCGCGGCGGCGCCGCATGTCCAGCACCAGCACCCCTCCGGCGACGCCCACGGCCGCCGCGCCCCCGGCGACGAGCAGCCCCCAGCCGCCGGCGGAGTCGTCGCCGGTCACCGGGTTGGTGGGCAGCAGCTTGTGGGCGTTCGGGGCGTGCTTCTTCGGCGGGTTCAGGTCGCCGGGCGGCACCAGCGTGCCCACCGGCTGCACCTTGCCGGACGCCGCGAAGCCCCAGTCGAGCAGCTCGGCCGCCGGCCGCGTCGGCTGCTCGTCGGCCCGCATCAGGGAGATCACGATGGTGCGGCCGCCGCGCTCGGCCGCCGCCACGAACGTCTGCCGGGACGCGACCGTGTAGCCGTTCTTGCCGCCGATCATGCCCTTGTACGCCTGGGACTGCCCCGGGAGCATCCGGTTGTGGGTGTGGATCGGGTACCCGCCGGTCTTCTTGCCCCGCTTGCGCTCCTTCTTGGTGGGCGGCGCGGGGAAGTCGTGGTCGATGGTCTCGGTGTACTTGCGGAAGTCGGGGACCTTCAGGCCCTCGCGCAGGATCAGCGCGAGGTCGTAGGCCGAGGTGTGCTGGGTCTTGACGGTCAGCCCGAGGTCCTTGTCCAGGCCGTTGGGGGAGCCGGCGAGGGTGTCGTGGGCGTTGATCCGGCGGGCCTCGGCGTTCATGTCGGCCAGGGTCTTCTGGACGCCGCCGTTGGCCTGCGACAGGCCCAGCGCGGCGTCGTTCGCCGACATCATCATCAGCGCGTAGAACATGTCGGAGACCTTGTACTGCATCTTCGTGGTCATGCCGACCTTGGTGCCCTCGACGTCGCAGGTGGCCTGCGTGGGGCGAACCAGCTGCGCCGGGTTCAGCTTGCGGACCAGGGCGAGCGTGGTGAGCGTCTTGATGGTGCTGGCGGGCAGGTACTGGCCGTGCGGGTCCTTGGCGGCCAGCACCTGGCCGCTGCCGGCGTCGGCGATCAGCCACGAGGAGGCGCCGATCTTCGGTGCGGCGGGCACCCCGGCCGCCTGGTTGACGATCACGCCCTTGCCGCCGAGCCTCGCCCCGCCGACCGGTTCCTTCGGCTTGGCGGGATCGGGTGCCCGCCCCGCGCCGGGAAGGCGGCCCGGGAGACCGCCCGGGACGCCGTCCGGCGCGGCGTGCGCGGCCGGTGCGTCCAGCGGCGCGGTGAGGGACGCGGTGACGAGCGGCACGGCGAGTGCGGCCGCGGACCGTCCTGAACGCCTCATGACCGTACCTTCGAGGACTGTGCAGTTGAGGACTGTGCCGGCAGTGGCTGTGCTCGCAAGCTTCCGCTCCTCGTTCCGGTCGCCCCGCTCCAGCAGAGTAGAAGACTAGCGACGTACCCGGAAGAACGGGCATCCCGTTGATCGAACCGCGCGTCATGGCGCGCGGTCGCCGTGCGGCTCGCCGCTCGGCGGCGATCATCCCCCGGCCGGCGCACGCTGACACGTTCCGACATGACTCCATTACTCGGAGTTGTCATATCGATTTCCGGACGGGCGGACTAGTCTGTTTGAGTCACGTCGTGCTGGTTGTTTGATGACCGAAAAGGGTGACAGGGCGTGATCGTCGCCCGTCCGGACGAGTCAAATGATCCGCATAGGGCATGGTTTCCCGATGGGTGGCGGGCACTGGGCGCCATCATGGTGGCGACCCCCCGGCCTGGAGCCGAGTTGTTCAGGCTTAGGGACCCGCTGGCTGAATTGCGCCACGTGCCACGCATCGACCTGCGAGGATTGTGGACGGAGGTTGGCCGTGGCCATTGACTTCAACCCATCGCGCGGTGCGACGCTGGGCGTGGAGTGGGAACTCCAGCTCATCGACGCGCAGACGCGGCACCTGCGGCAGGACGCCCGCGAGGTGCTGGCCGCCCTGCCGTCGCTGAGCGAGGGCGGGGACAACCCCAAGATCCGGCACGAGCTGATGGAGTCCACGGTCGAGATCGTGACCGACATCTGCCACACCGTCGGGCAGGCCAAGGACGACCTGGCCGCCACCGTGGCCGAGCTGCGCACCGCCGCCGCCGCGCGCGGGATCACGCTGGCCTGCACGGGCACCCATCCGATCAGCGACTGGCGGGACGCGGTCATGGCGCCCGTCCAGCGCTACGCCGACCTGCTCGAGCAGATGCAATGGCTGGCCCGCCGGATCCAGACCTTCGGCGTGCACGTGCACGTCGGCGTGTCCGACGTGCACAAGGCGATCCCGATCGTCAACGCGCTGTCGGCCTATCTGCCGCACTTCCTCGCCCTCACCGCGTCCAGCCCGTACTGGAGCGGCAACGACACCGGCCTGGCCTCCAGCCGCGCGGTGGTCTTCGGCCAGCTGCCCACCGCGGGGCCGCCCCACCTGCTGGACGACTGGGCGGCCTTCGAGGATTACATGGACACCTTGCTGCGTGCGGGTACCATCCGGAGCATCAAGGAGGTGTGGTGGGACATCCGCCCGCATCCTGATTTCGGCACCGTCGAGATCCGGATGTTCGACGGCATCCCCACCATGCGGGAGCTGGGCATGGCCGCGGCACTCTGCCAGAGCCTGGTCACGCTCTTCGAACAGCAGCTCGACCGCGGCTACACGCTGCCGCGGCCGGCCGCCTGGGTGGTACGCGACAACAAATGGCGCGCCACCAGGTACGGGCTCGACGCCATCGTCATCACCGACGACGCGGGCAGCACCGCCCCGCTCCGCGACGATCTCTACGAGCTGATCCGGGAGCTGGAGCCGGTCGCCGACCGGCTCGGCTGCGCCGAGGAGCTCAAGGTCGCCACCGAGGTACTGGAGTACGGGGCGCCGTACGAGCGCCAGCGCGCGATCCGCGCCGAGGGCGGCACCGTGTCGGACCTGGTCGACGCGGCGATCATGGAGTTCGAGCAGGACAGATTCGTCACTTTCGGGGAGGTCGCCCATGCCGGGACCTGAGGATCCCGGGCCCGCCGATCCGGCGCGGCGCGGCGACCAGGGCCAGGCCCCGGGACGCGGCGGGCGCGACGGCGACCGGCCGGGGGCGCGGCCGGCCGATCCGGCGGGCAGGCCGCCGGATTCCGGGCCCGCGGGCGCCGGAACCTCAAACGATCAGACCAACGGGCGGACGCCGTTCGGCGCCGCCTTCGCTCAGGGGGCGCAGATGACCCAACCGGGACCCGGGGTGATGCCCGGCCTTGAAGCACCCACCGCTCCGGCGGTGGCGCAGGCGGAAGACCAGAGCATGGCGGGCGGCGGCGCCGCGGACCCGGGGGCGGCCGGCCCGGCCGGCGTCCCGGACCGGTCGCGCCCGCCCGCGCGGAACGTCCCGGCCATGCTGGGCGGGGCGGCGCTGCAACTCCAGCTCGACGCGTTCCTGACCGACCACGAGGACGCGCTCATCGCGTTCCGCCGCGACCTGCACATGCACCCGGAGCTGGGGTACGCCGAGCACCGCACCACCCAGCGGATCGTCGAGCGGCTGGCGGCGGCGGGGCTGCGGCCGCGGGTCCTGCCGCAGGGCACCGGCCTGATCTGCGACGTGGGCCCCGAGGACGGCCCCACGATCGCGCTGCGGGCCGACATCGACGCGCTGCCGCTGCAGGACGAGAAGGAGGGCGTGCCCTACCGCTCGACCGTCCCGGGCGTGGCGCACGCATGCGGCCACGACGTCCACACCACGATGGTGCTGGGCGCGGGACTGTTCCTGGCGCAGCAGGCCCGCGCGGGGCTGCTGCCGGGGCGGGTGCGGCTGCTGTTCCAGCCCGCCGAGGAGACCCCTGGCGGGGCGCTGGACGTCATGGCGGCCGGGGGCATCGCCGGGGTCGACCGGGCGTTCGCGCTGCACTGCGACCCGCGCGTCGAGGTCGGCCATCTGGGATTGCGGACCGGCCCCATCACGGCGGCCTGCGACAAGGTCTACGTGAAGGTCACCGGTCCGGGCGGGCACACCGCGCGCCCGCACCTGACCGCCGACCTGGTGTACGCGCTGGCCAAGATCGTGACCGAGCTGCCGTCGGCGCTGTCCCGGCGGGTCGACCCGCGCTCCAGCCTGTCGCTGGTGTGGGGCCGGGTGTCGGCGGGGTCGGTGGCCAACGCGATCCCCGACGACGGCATCGCCGAGGGCACCGTCCGCTGCCTGGACGACGAGGCCTGGCACCGGGCGCCGGAGATGATGAAGTCGCTGCTCCAGTCGGTGGCGGCGGCCTACGACGTGGAGGCGTCGCTGGAGTACGTGCGCGGCGTGCCGCCCACGGTGAACGAGGCCGACAGCGTGCAGATGTTCCGGGACGCGGCCGCGCAGGTGCTGGGCGAGGACGCCGCGGTGCCCACGCCGCAGAGCCTGGGCGGCGAGGACTTCGGCTGGTACCTGGAGTCGATCCCGGGCGCGCTGGCCCGGCTGGGCGTGCGGGCCCCCGGCTCGTCCGGCGAGTACGACCTGCACCGCGGCGACTTCGACGTCGACGAGAGCTGCATCGCGGTCGGCGTGCGGGTGCTGACCGCCACTGCCCTGACCGCGCTGTGGGACGGCGGCCGTCCGGGCGACGCCGAGACGACCGTGGAAGGCGCCGCCCTGGCCTGACCCCGTCCCCCGCGGGCTGCTTTCTCCCCTTCCTCCCGCCTCACGGTCCCCCGCGGCTTCCTCCCTGGAAGCGCCGCATCTTTCCGGGATCAGTGTCCGTGTCCTGACCTGTGGTGATCTATTCCTACGCCTTGGTAACGGACGCGTTGCGAAACGATGCAGCGTGGGCGTTATCCGTGTTTTGCGGGGTAGCGTCCGATCGATTTCAGGGGAACGGAAGGAGCGCTGTCTTGCGCCGTGGAATGAAGATCTCGCTCGTCACTCTGACGGGCGCAGCGCTGACCCTCAGTGCTGCCGGGTGCGGCGGCAAGAAGGCCTCCGATTCGGAGGGCGGGGGCGGCAAGAAGTCGCTGAAGGTCGGGCTGGCCTTCGACATCGGCGGCCGCGGCGACCAGTCGTTCAACGACTCGGCCGCGGCCGGCCTGGACCGGGTGAAGAGCACCCTGAACATCACAACGGAAGAGATCTCCGCAAAACCCGACGAACCGGACGCCGATAAGGAATCCCGGCTGCGGCTGCTGGCCAACAAGGGCTACAACCCGGTGATCGGTGTCGGCTTCGCCTACACCAACGCGGTCAACAAGATCGCCAAGGATTTCCCCGACACCAGGTTCCTGGTGATCGACGCGGACCAGTGCAAAGTGCAGGGCGCCAACGTGCTGGGCGCCTGCTTCGCCGAGAACCAGGGCTCGTTCCTGGTCGGCGCCGCCGCCGCGCTGAAGTCCAAGAGCAACACCATCGGGTTCATCGGCGGTGTGAACGTGCCGCTGATCCAGAGCTTCCAGGCCGGGTACGAGGCGGGCGCCAAGCACGCCAAGCCGGGCATCAAGATCCTGCCGGCCAAGTACCTGACCCAGCCGCCCAACTTCGACGGCTTCAAGAACCCGGCGCTGGGCACCGAGGCCGCCAAGGGCCAGCTGGACGGGGGCGCGGACGTGATCTACCACGCCGCGGGCGGCGCCGGCATCGGCGTGATCAAGACCGTCGGCGCGGACAAGAAGTGGGTCATCGGCGTCGACTCCGACCAGTACAACCTGCCCGCGGTGGCCGAGGCCAAGGACCACATCCTGACCTCGATGGTCAAGCGGGTGGACCTGGCCGTCTTCGACTTCGTCAAGTCGGTCAGCGACAGCACCTTCAAGCCCGGCACGAAGAAGTACGACCTGACCAACGACGGCGTCGGCTACGCCACCTCGGGCAACAAGGTGGACGACGTCAAGGCCAAGCTCGACGGCTACAAGGCCGACATCGTGGCCGGCAAGATCCAGGTCCCGTCCAAGCCCTGACCGGACGTCCGGGCCGCGCGGCCGTGCCCGCCCCCGGCGCTCCCTCCCCGGAGGGCGCCGGGGACGCGTGCATTCGCCGGCGCTCCGGCACTACGATCCGGCGGCGGACGCCGACAGCCAGTCAGGAGGGGCACTCGTGCCTGAGGAGATGCCGGCCGTACGGCTGACATCGATCACCAAGCGCTTTCCGGGCGTGGTGGCCAACCGCGACGTCGATCTCACCATCGAGCGCGGCGAGGTGCACGCGCTGTGCGGGGAGAACGGCGCCGGCAAGTCCACGCTGATGAAGATCCTGTACGGGATGCAGCGGCCGGACGAGGGCACCATCGAGATCGACGGGAAGCGGGTGGTGTTCCGCACTCCCGCCGACGCGATCGCCTGCGGCGTCGGGATGGTCCACCAGCACTTCAAGCTGGCCGACAACCTGACCGTCCTGGAGAACGTGATCCTGGGCGCCGAACCCCGCCGCGGCGGGCGGATCGACTTCGCCCGCGCCCGGACGCGGATCAAGGAGATGTCGGAGCGGTACGGCCTGCGCGTCGACCCCGACGTGCTGGTGGAGTCGCTGGGCGTGGGCGACCGGCAGCGGGTGGAGATCCTCAAGGTGCTCTACCGGGGCGCCCGGGTGCTGATCCTGGACGAGCCCACCGCGGTGCTGGTGCCGCAGGAGGTCGACGAGCTGTTCGGCAACCTGCAGGAGCTGCGCGCCCAGGGCCTCACCGTGCTGTTCATCTCGCACAAGCTGGACGAGGTCCTGTCGGTGGCCGACAGCATCTCGGTGCTGCGCCGCGGCACCACGGTCGCGACCCGGCTCGACCCGCGCGAGGTGACCTCGCGGCGGCTGGCCGAGCTGATGGTCGGGTCGGAGCTGCCGACGCCGGAGCTGCGCGAGTCCACCGTCACCGAGGACGTCCAGCTCCAGGTGAGCGGCCTGACCGTGCTCACCTCCGAGGGCCGTCCCGTGGTGGACGAGGTGTCGCTGCGCATCCGGCGCGGCGAGATCGTCGGGCTGGCCGGGGTGGAGGGCAACGGGCAGAGCGAGCTGATCGAGACGATCATGGGGATCCGTTCCGCGGACGCCGGGACGATCACCTACGGCGGCGACGACATCACGCACTGGCCGACGCGCCGCCGCCGCGAGGCCGGGATCGCCTACATCCCCGAGGACCGGCACCGGCACGGGCTGATCCTGGAGGGGGCGCTCTGGGAGAACCGGATGCTGGGGCACCAGACGCGGCGTCCCAACGTCCGGGGCCCGTGGGTGGACCGGCGGGGCGCGCGCCGCGACACGACCCGGATCGTGCGCGAGTACGACGTCCGCACCCCGGGCATCGACGTGCCCGCCGCCGCGCTGTCGGGCGGCAACCAGCAGAAGCTGATCGTGGGACGTGAGATGTCCGGCGATCCGCACCTGCTGATCGCGGCGCATCCGACCCGCGGCATCGATGTCGGCGCGCAGGCCGCCATCTGGGAGTACCTGCGCCAGGCCCGCGCCGCCGGGCTGGCCGTCCTGCTGATCAGCGCCGATCTCGAGGAACTCATCGGTATGTCGGACACCCTGCACGTGATCCTGCGCGGCCGCCTGGTCGCCGAGGTCGATCCGGGCACGGTCACCCCCGAGCAACTGGGCTCGGCGATGACCGGCGCGGTGGACGGGGCGGACACGTGAGCGAGCGCGAGGACGTCCCCGAGAAGGTCGACACCCCGGAACCGGCCGCGGTACCCGCCTGGAAGGCCGTCCTGCAAGGGCTGGGGCCGAGCGGGCTGGGGCTGCGGATCGGGGCGCCGGTGCTGGCGCTGCTGATCTCGCTGCTGATCACGATGGGGCTGCTCCGGGTGACCGGCGCGGACCCGTTCAGCTCGATCACCAGCATGATCGACTACGGGACCACCGACAACTCGATCGTCGACATCCTCAACCGTGCCACCCGCTACTACCTGTCCGCGGTCGCGGTGGCGATCGGGTTCCGGATGGCGCTGCTGAACATCGGCGTGGACGGCCAGTACCGGCTGGCGGCGATGCTGTCGGCGGCGCTGGGCGGCGCGCTGACGCTGCCCGCCCCGATCGGCCAGTTCCTGGTGATCGTGGCGGCGATGCTGATCGGCGGGCTGTGGGCCGCGATCGCGGGCGTGCTCAAGGTCACCCGCGGGGTCAGCGAGGTGCTGTCCACGATCATGCTGAACGCGATCGCGACCGGCCTGATCGCCTACCTGCTGAACGACCAGCGGCTGGCCGAGGTCCGTCCGGGCAGCAACAACGTCGCGACCGCGCCGGTCCCGGAATCGGGCCGGGTGGGCCCGTTCAACGACGTGCTGACCGCGCTGTTCTCCGGGCCCGGGCTGATCGTGCTGCTGATCGCCGGCGCCGCTCTGATCTTCTACTCCGCGCACCGCCGATCCGGGGACGGCCAGGGCGCGGGACTGGTCCGGGGCGCGGTGGGCGCGGTGCTGTTCATGGTGGTCACCGCCCTGGTGGTCGCGCCGGTGCTCTCCGACCTGCCCGGCCAGGTGTACGGGCTGCTGCCGATGGCGGTCGTGGTCGGGGTGGTGTTCTGGGTGGTCGTCAACCACACCCGGTTCGGCTTCGACCTGCGGGTCTCCGGGCTGTCGCCGACCGCGGCGCAGGCCAGCGGGGTCAGCGCGCGCCGCATGATCGTCATCACCATGGTGGCGTCCGGCGCGGTCGCGGGCCTGATCGGGATGCCCGAGCTGCTGGGCGCGTCCTACGAGTACTCGCTGAACTTCCCGGCCGGGCTGGGCTTCACCGGGATCACGGTGGCGCTGCTGGGCCGCAACCATCCGGCCGGGATCGCGCTGGCGGCGCTGCTGTTCGCCTTCCTCGACCAGACCTCCGACGTGCTCCAGGAGGTCGACGTGCCCAAGGAGATCGTCGGGGTGATGCAGGGCGTGGTCGTGCTGACCGTCGTCATCGTCTACGAGCTGGTCCGGCGCTGGGAGATCCGGCTGCAGCAGCGGACCGTGGCCGACGAGCTCGCCACCGGACACGACCTCGCCGCCAAGGGGGCCGCCTCATGAGCAGTGTGACCACCGCGGCCGAGACCAAGGTCAAGGCACTCGGCCGGAAACGGCGGCTGCGCTGGCCGCACTACCTGCTGCTGGCGGCGGCGCTGCTGGTGCTGCTGTCGCTGGTCCGGGTGCTCACCGGCGCGGACGACGTCACCTCCGGCGGCACGGTCAGCGCGTCGCTGCGGCTGGCGGTGCCGATCTTCCTGGCCGGGCTCGGCGGGCTCTGGTCGGAACGCTCGGGGATCATCAACATCGGCCTCGAAGGCATGATGATCCTCGGCACCTGGACCGGGGCCTGGGCCGGCTTCCAGTGGGGTCCGTGGGCCGGCGTGCTGGCAGGGATCATCGGCGGCGCGCTGGGCGGGCTGCTGCACGGGGTCGCGACCATCTCGTTCGGCGTCGACCACATCGTCTCCGGTGTCGCGATCAACATCCTGGGACTGGGCCTGACCCAGTTCCTGGCCGGGCTGATCTTCAACACCGGCGAGGCGAAGGCGCTGGGCGGCGGCCCCCGGCAGTCGCCGCCGGTGGAACCGATCGGGACGCTCACCGCGCCCGTCCTGTCCGGCGGCGAGATCTTCGGGTGGAAGAGCCCCGACGTGCTGGGCCCGCTGGAACGGCACCACTGGTTCCTGGTGTCGGACGTGGCCGGGATCCTGCGCGGCCTCACCACCGGCATGTCGCTGCTGACCCTGCTGGCGCTGCTGCTGATCCCGCTCAGCTTCTTCGTGCTGTGGCGGACGGCGTTCGGCCTGCGGGTGCGCTCGTGCGGCGAGGACCCGTACGCGGCCGAGTCGCTCGGCGTGAACGTGTACCGGATGAAGTACGCGGCCGTGATGATCTCCGGGGCGCTGTCCGGGCTGGGCGGCGCGTTCCTGGTCACCGTGGCGTCCCCGGTCTACCAGGACGGCCAGACCGGCGGCCGCGGCTTCATCGGCCTGGCCGCGATGATCTTCGGTAACTGGCGGCCCGGCGGGATGGCCGCCGGCTCCCTGCTGTTCGGCTACACCGACGCGATGAACGTGCGCGGCGGCGGCGAGGCGGTGCACGCGCTGCTGCTGTTCGTGACCGTGATCCTGGTCGCGGTGGCGGGCTGGCAGCTCTCCCGCGGCACCCGGCTGCGCCCGCAGGTCACCACCGACCTGGACCGGCGGCACGTCCGCAACGCCTTCCTGGGCGCGGCGCTGGCCGCGGCCGCCGCGGCCGGTCTGCTGGTCTGGTTCCTGCTCAGCGACACGGTCCCGGGCGAGCTGGTGTCGTTCACCCCGCACCTGACCACCCTGCTGGTCCTGGCGCTGGCCAGCCAGCGCCTGCGGATGCCCGCGAGCAACGGCCAGCGGTACCGGCGAGGAGAAGCACGCTGATGGAGATCGACTGGGAGGCCCTGCGAGCGGCGGCCCGCGCGGCCATGGGCCGTGCGTACGCGCCGTACTCCGACTTCCAGGTGGGCGCGGCCGGGCTCACCGGCGACGGGCGGATCGTCACCGGCTGCAACATCGAGAACGCCTCGTACGGCGTCGGCCTGTGCGCCGAGTGCAGCCTGATCAGCGCCCTGTACGGGGAGGGCGCCCCAGGACGTCCGCGCCTGCTCGCGGTCGCCGTCGTGGACCGCAACGGCACGGCGCTGATGCCGTGCGGCCGCTGCCGCCAGCTGCTGTACGAGCACGGCGGCCCGGACATGCTGCTGGAGACCGTCAGCGGCATCCGCCCCATGTCGGAGGTGCTGCCGGACGCCTTCGGCCCGGACGACCTGAGGAGCCGCTGAGTGGACGCCATCGATGTCATCCGCGCCAAGCGGGACGGCGGCGAGCTGACGCCCGGGCAGATCGACTGGGCGGTCGCCGCGTACACCCGCGGGGAGATCGCCGAGGAGCAGATGTCGGCCCTGGCGATGGCGATCCTGCTGAACGGGATGAGCCGCCCAGAAGTCTCCCGCTGGACCCAGGCGATGATCGGCTCCGGTGACCGGATGGACTGGTCGGCGCTGGACCGTCCCACCACCGACAAGCACTCCACCGGCGGCGTCGGCGACAAGATCACCCTGCCGCTGGCGCCGGTCGTCGCGGCGTGCGGCGCGGCCGTTCCGCAGCTGTCGGGCCGCGGCCTCGGCCACACCGGCGGCACCCTCGACAAGCTGGAGTCGATCCCGGGCTGGCGGGCGTCGCTGAGCACCACGGAGATGCTGGACGTCCTGAAGACCACCGGCGCAGTGGTGTGCGCGGCCGGCAGCGGCCTGGCCCCCGCCGACCGCAAGCTGTACGCCCTGCGCGACGTCACCGGCACGGTCGAGTCGATCCCGCTGATCGCGTCCTCGATCATGTCCAAGAAGATCGCCGAGGGCACGGGGGCGCTCGTCCTGGACGTCAAGGTCGGCTCGGGCGCGTTCATGAAGACGCCCCGGGACGCCCGCGAGCTGGCCGAGACCATGGTCGGCATCGGCACCGACCACGGCGTCCGCACGGTCGCCCTCCTCACCGCGATGGACCGCCCGCTGGGCAACGCGGTCGGCAACGCGGTCGAGGTCGCCGAGTCCATCGAGGTCCTCTCCGGCGGCGGCCCGCCCGACGTCGTCGACCTCACGATCGCCCTGGCCCGCGAGATGCTCGCCGCCGCCGGCCTGGACGGCAAGGACCCGGCCGACGTGCTCCAGGACGGCTCGGCCATGGACGTGTGGCGCCGCATGATCAGCGCCCAAGGCGGCGACCCGCACGCCCCGCTGCCGGTCGCGCGCGAGTCGTACGAGCTCACCGCCCCGTCCGCGGGCGTCGTCACCCGCCTGGACGCCTTCGGCGTCGGCGTGGCCGCCTGGCGGCTGGGCGCGGGCCGGGCCCGCAAGGAGGACCCGGTGTCGTTCGGCGCCGGGATCATCTGCCACGCCAATCCGGGCGACAAGGTCGCCGAGGGCGCGCCGCTGCTCTCCCTGTACGCCGACGACGTCTCCCGCTTCCCCCGTGCCTTGGAGGCCCTCGAAGGCGCAATCGAGATCGTCGATGAGGGCGTCCCCGACCTGGACCCCCTCATCCTCGACCGCGTCTCGGCCTGACCGAGGCCGAGCGCGCCGCTGCGAGGACGGGCCCACGCTCGTCCAGGAGTGGAACGCCATCCGTTAGGCCACCGGCCAGACCGTGATCGGCTTGCCGTCGGCGGTGCGACCGGCGGCCGCCACGCGCGCTCACGCGGATGCGTGTCGAGGCGGTCTCTGGACGGTCCTCCTTGTCGTGGTGATCAGACAGGACGCCACGGAACGCAAACAGAGGAGGAGACTCATGTCCACCATCAGCGGCATGGGCGAGGCTGGCCGTGAACCGGACTTCCTGCACCGAGGGGGCGAGGCACTGATCGACTTCCGTCGGGACCTCCATGCCCACCCCGAAACCGGGTACCAGGAATTTCGCACCACCGAGCGCATCCGCGCCCGGCTGGCCGCGGCCGGTCTAGAGCCGAAGATCCTGCCCGGGGGCACCGGGCTGATCTGCGACATCGGTCCCAACCGAGGACCGGTGGTGGCGCTTCGGGCCGACATCGATGCCCTGCCCATGCCAGACGAGAAGAACGTGGTGTACCGCTCAACCGTCCCTGGTGTCGCGCACGCCTGCGGACATGACGTGCACACCACCATCCTGCTGGGCTTGGGATTATCCCTGGCTCCGCAGGCCGCAGAACTCACGGGACGAGTACGGCTGCTGTTCCAGCCCGCCGAGGAGGTCCCCGGTGGCGCCAGGGACGTGATCGAAGCCGGCGGCATCGAGGGTGTGGAGCGCGTCTTCGCGCTGCACTGCGACCCGTCGATCGAGGTCCGCCAGGTGGGCCTGGTCACCGGTCCGATCACGGCGTCATCCGACAAGGTCCAGGTGAAGGTCACCGGACCGGGCGGGCACACTGCGCGGCCGCACCAGAGCGTCGATCTGGTGCAGACGGTGGCCACGTTGGCGACCGATCTGCCCGCGGCATTGTCGCGGCGAATCGATCCTCGCTCCAGCCACGTGCTGGTCTGGGGACGGCTCTCGGCCGGATCGGCGGCCAACGTCATCCCCGGCGAGGGAGAGCTGGAGGGAACACTGCGCTGCCAGAGCAACGAGACACGAAGCCAGGCTGAGCAGATCCTCCGGGACCTGGTGCCCCTGGTCGCCAAGGCCTACAAGGCCGAGGCGGACCTGACCTATGTGCGCGGCGTGCCGCCCACGGTCAACGATGAAGCCAGCATCCAGATCTTCCGTGAGGCCACTGAACGGGCGCTGGGTAAGGCCGCGGCCGTCCCTACCATGCAGAGCATGGGCGGGGAGGACTTCGGTCTCTACCTGGAGTCGATCCCGGGCGCCTACGTTCGGCTGGGCGTGCGCACTCCGGGTTCGAGGAAGAAGTGCGACCTGCATCGCGGCGATTTCGACGTCGACGAGGGCTGCATCCCCGTAGGCGTCCAGCTGCTGCGGGCCGTGGCTCTGACGGCGCTCGGCCAGTGACGGTCAGATAGGAAGGGCGCCGCGCATCCCCCGGGATACCCGGGAGGTGCGCGGCGTTTCCTACGCTTCACCGAGGGCCTCAAGTCACCTGCCTCGTAGCGGTTGGGCGACCGGAGCGGCGGCGTGGTACTGGCGGATGAGCCAGGTGCCGCCGATCTGTTCGGCGGTGACGGAGATCCGCAGCGGCGTCGTCTCACCAGTGGGCGCGGTGCAGGTGACGTCTGCGAACCCGGTCACGATGTTCTCCGACAGCAGTTTGCCTTCGAGCACCTCGACCTTGGCCGTGGTGCCCTCGGGGACGTTCTCGTAGTACCTGCGGATCTGCGCGGTGCCGGCGACCAGTTGCGGGTTGCGGCCCTGGAAGAGTGCGTCATCGGTGAACAGCGAGCTGAGGTCGCCGGCGCGATGGTCGTTGAACGCGGCTTGCCAGCTACTGAACAGCGAGGCGATCACCGCGCTTGCCCGGCCGTCGGTCACCGGGGCACCGTCGGTGGCTCGACCGGTGTGCACGATCTCCCGTTCCCGTAGCGACCGTGGCTGGAGGTGCAGCCGCCAGTAGTGTTCGGCGATGTCGTCCGGGTCGAAATCCGTCCCCGGGGCGACCGGGCCGGCGACCGTCACCGTGGCCACGTGGACACCCGACGGCCCGTACTGCTGATCGAGCAGTGCCACCAGGGTCCGTACGCCCGCCTTGCCGAGCGACAGCGACACGTACTGCCGCTTCGGCTCCGGCATTCCGCCGGTGACGATGAACGTACCGCTACCATGCCGCGCCATGGCTGGCATGACGTGCGCGGCGGCGGTGAGGGCGCCGACCACATTGACCGCCCATGCGTTCAGGTGAGCACGGACGGACAGCTCGCCTGGCGAGTCGGCCTGGATGATGGCGGCGTTGTAGACCACGACGTCCGGCGGGCCGAGCCGGTCGGCCGCCGCGTCGAGACTGGCCCTCAGTGCTGTCTCGTCGGTGCTGTCGGCCGTCAGCGGAACGACCGGTACGCCGAGGGAACCGACCGACTCGGCGATGTCCCGGACCACCGCGTTGGTGCGGGCCACGAGGGCGACCGGCAGGCCCTCGCGAGCGAACCGTAGTGCGACCGACCGCCCGATGCCCGGTCCAGCCCCGATGATTACCGCTCCCGACATTGCGCGCTCCTCTGCTCTGGCCGCGTCCGACGGGAGAAAACTAAGGTTTCACATCAATGTGAAGGTCAATAGCGGATGAGGATGGTCGCATGCGGATCGGTGTCCTGGCCGGTAGGACCGGAGTGAGCCAGCGCCTGCTGCGCTACTACGAGGAGCAGCGGTTGCTCCGGCCGACCCGGCTGGCCAACGGCTATCGCGAGTACACCGAGTCGGACGTTGTCGCGGTGTCCCACATCCGCTCCCTGCTCGCCGCAGGTCTGCCCACATCCGTCATCGCGCAGGTGCTGCATTGCGTACACGACGACCGCGGGCATCTGGTCCCATCACCGTGTCCCGGAATGGTGGATCACCTGGAACGGGAACGCTCCCGTATCGCCGACACGATCGCCCAGCTGAAGACCGCCCAAGAGGCGCTCGACAGCATGCTCACCGCCGTGCCGGACCGCCTCGAAGTGCCCGGGAACCGGGGCGGGGGGCGCCGCAGGGCAGTGGACGACCGCTCGTCGACGTGACGTTGTTGCGCGCGATCAGGGCAGGTCTGCGCACACCAGGCCACCTGGGGTGAGGTGGAGACGGAGGGCGGGCTGATCGCTCATGGGGGTGTTATTCAGTGGCGGGCGTCGTCGTTCCGGCCCTACCGTCGGAGGCTATCCGTTGATCACCGGCCGCCTCCGGGTGGACGCTGGCCGGCGACGATTCCGGCCTGCGATCGCCCGCGGGAATGATCATGGTTCTTGCGGATGGACTCGCCCGTCCTGCCCAACACCGAGTGGATCCCAGCGGTGGCGGCAAGGGCGGCGGCCATCGTCGAAGGCACCTCCCTCACCGCCGTCGCCGTTCCTCTAGGGGGCGAGCAGGCGGCGCAGCCGTTCAGCTGTGCCGCGACCGCCTGCCGCGAGATGGCGGCGTCCGGGGCCATGCCCCCGAAGCCGTGGAAACCGCCCGGCCACACGTGCAGTTCGGCGACCCCGCCGGCCTGCCAGATCCGGCTGGCGTAGGTCACGTCCTCGTCCCGGAACGTCTCGGCCGAGCGCCGGCCGATGGCCGGGGACTCTGACCTTTCCGGAGACGGATCAGAGGTGACCCCCTCGTCCGCACAGCGAGACCGTCGTCCCACCTGAACACAGGTGGGAGGCCGCGATGCCCGAATCCCTGGAGCCTCTCCCGAACTGTGAGAGCAGCGTGGAGGCCTCCTACAGTGGGTGTTCGTGCTTTACGGCAGAGCTGCGGAGATCAGCGCACTCGACGAGGTGATCGCGCGGGCGCGCGACGGTTCCGGCGGCGCGGTGGTGCTGCGGGGCGAGGCGGGCGCGGGCAAGACCGCCCTGCTCGACGCGGCGGCCGCGCGAGGCGGCGCGATGCGCGTGTTGCGGACCACCGGCATCGAGCCCGAGTCCGACCTCGCGTTCGCGGCGCTGCACCAGGTGCTGTGGCCGGTGACAGGCTCGCTCGTCGCCCTGCCCGAACCGCAGCGCGACGCTGTGAGCGCGGCCCTGGGGCTTGCCGCGTCCAGTGCCGGGGATCGGTTCCTGCTGGGCGCCGGCGTGCTCTCGCTGCTGGCCGAGGCCGCCGCGCCGGACGGGCTGATCTGCGTGGTCGACGACTTCCAGTGGGTCGACCGGGCCTCGGCCGACGCGCTGCTGTTCGCCGCCAGGCGGCTGAAGACGGTACGGATCGCGATGTTGTTCGCCGTGCGCGGGGACGTTCCGGTCAAGGGCGTGCCGCTGACAGTGGACGTGCGCGGCCTGCCCGAGTCCGCGGCGGCCGAGCTGTTGGAGTCCCGCCACGGTGTGCTGCCCGCTCATGTGGCACGGGAGCTCGTCACGCTGACCCGCGCGAACCCGCTCGCCCTGGGCGAGATCGCCGCTCGCCTGACGCCCGCGCAGCTCGCCGGGCGCGAACCGCTGCCCGACCCGCTGCCCGGTGGTGCCCGGCTCTTCGGCGATCGGGTGGCCGCCTTGTCCGACCCTGCTCGGCTGGTCGCCCTTGTCGCCGCTGTGGAGGCTGACCTCGACCAGCTCCTGCGCGCCTCCGACCGGTTGTCCGCCGAGCAAGCGCGGGTGGCGTTGGCTGAGCTGGAGGAGACCGGGCTGGCCGAGGTGTCGGGCACGAGCGTGCGCTTCCGTCATCCGCTCATCCGGTCGGCGGTGCACGAGGCGGCCGCCCCCGCCGATGTCCGCCGGGTGCATGCCGTCTTGGCGGAGCTGACCGAGGGCGACCGCCGAGCCTGGCACCTGGCCGGAGCCGTCCTGGGGCAGGACGAGCGGGTCGCCGCCGAGCTGGTGGCCGCCGCGGAGCGGGCGCGCGACCGCGGCGGGTTCGGCGCCGCCGCCGCGGCTCTGGCCCAGGCCGCCGAGCTGACCCCGGAGCCGCGTGCCCGTGCCGTCCGACTGAAGGACGCCGCCGTCGCGGCCTGGCTCGGCGGCCGCCCGGGACAGGCGGAGTCACTGCTGGCCGAGGCGCGCGAGCAGGCCGATGGGGACGCCGTCCTCGCCATGGAGATCGCCCAGCTCCGGGGCCGGTTCGAGCTGAACTCGGGCAACGCCGCCGAGGCCGTACGGATCCTGGCGGCGGGCGACAGCCTGGAGATGCTGGCCGACGCCGTTGAGGCGGCCTCATACGTCGGCGACACGACGGCCATTGTCGAGCTCGGCCGGAGGGCCGCGGCGCACCCCGAGGGGTACTTGCGGGACACCGTCGCAGGGATCGGCCTGACGCTGGACGGCGACGCTGCCGGGCCGCGCCTGCTGCGGCGGGCGCTGGCGCGGACCGGCGAGCTGAAGGACGCGGCCGGGTACCTGTGGGCGGCGGCCGCGGCCAGCTACCTGGGCGAGTCAGACCTGGCCAACGAGATGACCGGCCGGGCCGGGCGGGTGGCCAGGGTTTCGGGAATGGCCGGGCAGTTGCCCGTGGTGCTGGAATTCGTGGCGACCGCCGAGCGCATCGCCGGGCGGCTGGCAAGCAGCCATGCCGTCTCCGCGGAAGGCCTGGAGCTGGCCCGCGAGGCCGGATACGAGAACACGGTGGCCGCGCACCTGGCCAACCTGGCGGCGCTGGCGGCGCTGCGGGGCGAGGAGGAGTCCTGCGAGCGGCACGCCCGCGAGGCACTGGCCATCGCCGTCCCCCATCGGGTGGGTTTGCGGGCAGGGGTGGCCGCGTACGCGCTGGCGCTGCTCGACCTGTGCCTGGGCCGCTACACGGCGGCGCACGACCGCTTCACGGCCATCGCCGCGGCGGGACCGGGCGCCGGGCATCCGACCGTGGTGTGGCGGACGGCGCCGGACCGCGTCGAGGCCGCGGTGGGCGCGGGCGACGAGGCGGCCGCGCGGGCGACGCTGGCCGCGTATGAGCGGTGGTCGGCGCACGCCGCGACGGCCGAGTCGCGTGCGCTGCTGGCCCGCTGCCGGGGCCTGGCCGACTCGTCCGAGGACGCCTTCGGCGAGGCGCTGCGGCTGCACACCAACCCGTTCGAGGCGGCCAGGACCGCTCTGCTGCTGGGTGAGCGCCTGCGTCGCGCGCAGCGGCCGGGGGAGGCGCGGGCGCATCTGCGGATGGCGTGGGAGACGTTCGAGCAGGCGGGCGCGCGGCCGTGGGCGCGGCGCGCGCAGGACGAGCTGCGGGCGGCCGGCGAGAGCGGGCAGGCCCCGCCCGCGGCCGTGCTCGACGCGCTGACCCCGCAGGAGCTGCGCATCGCGACCCTGGTCGCCGACGGGTTGTCGAGCAAGGAGATCGCTGCCCGGCTCTTCCTGAGCCCGCGCACGGTCGAGTACCACCTGTACAAGATCTATCCGAAGCTGGGCATCGGCTCCCGTACGGAACTGGCGCGGCTAGTAGTTCTACAGAAGGCGCCCGCAGGGGGAGACGACAAGCTTTGAGGCATGCGAAACGTGAACATCTGGAGTGAAGAGTTCGGCGCCGAGACCGACACGCCCATCCTGCTGATCATGGGTTCGATGTCGCAGGGCGTCCTGTGGCCGGACGAGTTCGTCGGTCGCCTGACCGCCGGAGGCCGGCGGGTGATCCGGTACGACCACCGTGACACGGGGATGTCGGACACCGTCGACTTCGCGGCGGAGCCGTACACGTGGGACGACATCAAGAACGACGTCTACCGCGTGATGGACGCCCACGGTCTGGAGAGCGCGCACCTGGTCGGCCACTCGGCGGGCGGGCTGCTCGGCCAGTTCGTCGCCGTGGAGCGGCCGGAGCGGGTGCGGTCGCTGACCGTCATCGGCTCCTCGCCGCTCGGCGGCGGCGAGGGCCAGGTGATCATGCGGGCCTTGCTGGGGCAGCCGCAGCCCGAGGGCGGCCTGCCGGAGCCGACGCCGGAGTTCGTGGCCTTCTACCAGGCGCTGATGGCCGCCCCGCCGGCGGCGGACCGGCGCGCACGGATCGAGGCCATGATCGATGAGCAGCGCCTGCTGCACGGCACCGGGCTGCCGTTCGACGAGGACGCGGCGCGCCGGCTGCAGGAGCGGATCTACGACCGGGCCCGCGATTTGTCGGCGGCGGCCAACCACCGGCTGGCCGCGATGGCCAAGCCCGAGTTCGAGCCGGTGGGGGTGCTGCACCGGGTGAAGGCGCCCACGCTGGTCATCGAGGGCGGTCACGAGCCGGCCAAGCCGGGCCACGGCGCGATCATCGCCGAGCGGATCCCGGGGGCGCGGCTGATGATCGTGGCGGGCCTGGGGCACACGCTGCCGCCCGAGGCGCACGAGGAGCTGACCGCCGCCATCCTCGCGCACACAGCCGAGTGACGCGCGCCTGCGGAGCAAGGGCATCGAGCACTGGGCCGGCCCCGGATGAAGCGTCCGAGGTGGCTCAACACTGAGTACGGTGGGGCAGGCGTGCCGCAACCGCCACCACAGGAGCGAATATGGTCTTCACCCAAGCCGAACTCGACTACCTGGCCACGCAGCACATCGGGCGGCTGGCCACCGTCTCGCCCGACGGGCAGGTGCAGAACAACCCGACCAATTTCTTCCTCGATGCCGGCGCCGGCACGATCGTCATCGGCGGGGGCGCGCTGGGCGGGACGAAGAAGTTCCGGAACGTCCAGCAGGGCAGCACGGTCGCGTTCGTCGTGGACGACCTGGCGACGATCGACCCCTGGGCGCCCCGGGGCATCGAGATCCGGGGGAAGGCGGCGGCGCTGACCGACCACGAGCCGCCCGTGCCCGGCATGTCCCGGGAGATCATCAGGATCACCCCCACCAAGATCGTCTCGTGGGGGCTGGACGGGTCGCGAGCGAGCCGTACGGTCTGAGCTACGACGGCGGTACGGCGTGCACCGTCGAAGCCCGGGGCGCCGTCAGTTGGGCTGCCCGGCAGCGAAGACCGTTGGCATGGAGAGCGTCCATGGACCGCGCGACCGGTCCGAGGTCTGGGAAGGGCGCCTCGACCTTGACCGCGCCGCGGCCCTGTACCTGGAGCTGACCGGGAACCGTACGGAGCGTCCCGGAAGTCATAATCGGCGGACATGATCGCCGATGGCTGGAGCAGCACCCCGTGACGACCCCCTCCCCGCACCAAGCCGACCTGGCGGCGCTGGCCGCGAGCGCCGCCGCCGACCCGCGCAAGGCCAAGTCGGGCGTGAACAAACTGGCCAAGCCGCTGCCCGCCGCCGACCTGCCGCCGTTCTTCGAGCAGGCGTGCCGGGAGTTCGGCGCGGCCGGGGACGGTGAGCTGGCGGAGTGGGCGTTCAGCGAGGCGCGCAAGGTCGAGAAGAAGCATCCCAGCCTGCGCGACCTGGACCGGCTGCACGCGGTGTTCCTTGAGTTCACGCCGACGGGCGCCGTCGCACCGGGGGCGCTGCGCGACCACGTCAAGCTGATGGCCGGGGAACTGTCCGCCGATGAGGCGCACAACCGCTTCTGGGAGATTCTGGAGGCGTCCTTCGCCGCAGGGCTCGTCCCGTACGCGCGCGTCTTCCCCGACCTGCTGGGCCTGGCCAAAGCCGCCGGAGTCAAGAAGAAGGACGGGGAGGCGAGGCTGACCGAACGGCTCCTGCGCACCGGCGTCCTTCCGGCCGCGTCGCACGCGATCTGGAGGGCCGCCCGCAGGCCGCTCGGCCGGATCGCCGCCGCCGACCGTCCCCTGCTGGACCTGCTGTTGGCCGCCGAGCCGGACGAGGACGCGCAGGACGCCGACCTCGCCGCCGAGATCCGCCAGTACTGGCTGGAGGCGCTGGCCGAGGCGGACGCCGGCGCGCACGTACCGCCGGCGTGGTTCTTCACCGTCGCCCGCCGCTGCGCGCCCGAGGTGCTGCTGCGGCTCGTCGACCAGGCCGGCGACCGTCTCGCCGAGCCCGAACCATCCGCCGCCTCCGTCCTGGACGATCCGGCGGTGCCGCCGCC
The DNA here is from genome assembly GCF_039532545.1 of Actinomadura vinacea. Lineage (NCBI taxonomy): Bacteria > Bacillati > Actinomycetota > Actinomycetes > Streptosporangiales > Thermomonosporaceae > Actinomadura > Actinomadura vinacea. The sequence continues at coordinate 206,871 of NZ_BAAARW010000038.1, forward strand.
GGGCGGTTCGGTGTACGTCCCGCGGCCCAAGAACGCGTCCCTCTGGAATCGCGTGCAGGCGCCGAACTGGCGTGCCGGAACCGACTTCGCGGAGCTGACCGGCGCATTGGAGGCCGGCCCCGAGGAACGGCACGCGTTCGTGGTCCAGGTGGACCTGTTCGTTCAGGACCTGGGCTATTACTCCAACTTGGACTACCCGGCCATCCTGCGCGCCTTCTGCTCGGTTCCCGCGCTGCGGGACCTGCTCCGGGAGCTGGTCGAGGGGTGGAAGGCCCAATCGGCATCCGGGTCGCTGCCCGAGCTCGACCACGCCCTGACGAGGCTGGTCCCGCTGGCAGAGGCCGGCTACGCCGACCTGGAGCCGGGATTCGCCACCGGAATGCGGCTCGCCGACCCGCTGGAGGCCCTGCTGGCGACCGTGCGCGGCGGCCTGCCGTCCGAACTCGCCCGCCCCCGCCACAGCGCGGCGCACGCTCCGAACGCACAAGTCCTCCAGCACGGCGCGTTCCTCACCTACACCTGGAACAACGGCGCCTCCGATGTCATCGGTCCCGCCGGTCCCGTCGAGCAGCTCAGGGGCCCGAAGCCGGAGCGGGGCATCGGCACCTGGTACGACGGCGAGAACGCCTACTTCTCCCGCCGGGTGAACGGCGCCTGGCAGACCTTCCGGGTGGAGAACGACATCACCGGGCCCGTCCTGACCATGGAGCAGGACACCTGGCGGAGCCGGCCCCACAGCCCCGCCTCCGCGGAGGTCGCCTTCCCCGGAACCCCCGGCCCCGCCCGCGTCACCTATTCGCGGGGCGGGATCACCGTGACCGCCCACGACGGGACGGTCACGGCGCTGCTGCCCTACACCGCCGGGCAGTCGCTCCGCGATGCCCTGCCCCTCCCACCGCCCGGCTGGTGGCCCCTCATGGCGCCCGCCGACCCGGACGGCTCGGCGGCGCTGCGCGAATTCACACGCGAGGCGGCCGCACGGCTGCTGGACGCCGCGCTCACCGGGCCGCAGACCGCCGTCGAAACCATCCCGTCGCAGGTCACCGCGGTCCGGCTGCGTCAGGAGATCGTCCAGTCCGCCCTCTCCGCCGTCCAGTGCGTGTACCGCCTCGTCCGGTTGCGCGACGTCCTCGGCATGGAGCCGCGGCCCGGGCTGCCGGACGTGCTGCGGACCCGCCCCGACCTCCCGGTCGCGCGTTCGCTGCACCTGGTCACAAGGTTCCGGCGGCTGGCCGAGCTCATGGAGGAGGCGGCGGCGCGGCCGCGCGGGGAACGCGGCCACCCGATCGCCGTCGCCGGTGACCTGGCCACCTTTCCATCGCGCGACTTCGGGCAGCTCGGCCTGCTCGCGCTGAACGCCGCCCGGCCCTGGCGGACGGCCCGCGGCCGCGCCTCGCAGCTGGAGATCCTGCACGCGTGGGCGAACACCCCGCTGGGCGACGGCAGCGGCCGCTGGCGCCGCCTCGCCCTGTCGTGGACGGCCGACCACCCGCACACCCGCGACCTGGAGCTGTGGCGCACCCCGAACGGCGCCCTGATCTTCGGCCACCACTACTACCGCCCGGACTGGTCGGAGACCCTCGAATACTCCCCCGACGGCGCGTTCGGGCCCGTCGACATGCCGGACTGGCAGATCAAGGACCGTCCGGTGCCGCAGGGCTGGGGCGGCGCCGACCGGATCGCCGAGCTCGGCCGGCTGCTGGACGAGCGCGGCCCCGTCCCGCAGAATCCGGACTGGGCCCACCAACTGGCCGAGGCTGCCGGGATCGCGCTCATCGACGCCGCAACGATCTGCTTCGGCCAGTGGTCCCGCCACGACCCCGCAGAGATCCCCAAGGAGATCCGCGCGCTCTTCGTCGACCCGGACTCGCCCCGCAAATGCGCGACGTGGACGATGTCGTATCCCGACATGGACGCCGTGGGCGCACCCCTCATGCCCGACGACCCGGCCGCGCTCTGGGACCGCGGCCCCGACATCGACCGCGCCGCCGCCGTCCATCGGGAACGGGCGGAGCCGTAGGCGACAGCTGCCATGTCGGCTTATTTACAGCGAAGAACCCCCGGCCGCAGTCGGGGGTTCTCGTCTGTCCGGTCCTACTTGTCGAGCTGTCCAGCCTTGACGCGCGCCACACCCGCCAGGACCTCGGGGTTGACGGTCAGGCGCCCGGCCGCGGGCGCCTTGGAGTCCCTGATGCCGATGCCTTCGTCGAGGGTGGCCAGCTCGATGCACTCTCCGCTGGTACCTCCTTCGGACCGGCTGCTCTTGCGCCACTGGGTCATCCGTAGCCCTCCATGTTTGACATGGGACTATAGGTCGAGCTTGCCGTCCTTGACCTGGCCAACGAGGGCGGCGAAGTCTGCGAATTCGACGGTGAGATGTCCTTCATCGGGGGCCCTGGAGTCCCTGATGCCGACGCCCTGGGGGAGGGTGGCCAACTCTACGCAGTCCGTTCCCTGTGTGGCCCCGCTGTAGCTGGACTTGCGCCACTGCGTCATCTGTAGCTCTCCATGGTTTGACGGATGAGGTCGAGGCTCTGTCCTCTCGGCAGGGCATCCGCCCCGATTCGGTCGAACCGTACCCGACGTTCCGTCACTTCATTGGGGTCCAGCGTGGTCCTTCCTCCTCCGCACGCTTCCATGTAGGTCACGTCGCCCTCTTGCACTGTGATCACTTTGAAGGACCCCTCCAGAGCGACATGAGCACCCACGGATCTTGGTAGGACGCGCACAGTCACGTTCGTGAGCTCGTCGAGTTCGAGGAGCTTGGTCAACTGCTCCCGCATCACGGTTGTCCCACCTACAGGCCAATCTAGGACGTTCTGGCTCATGATTACCCATAGCTCCGGCCTGTTCTGCTTGGTGAGTACCGCCTGCCGTTCCATGCGGCGCTGTGTCCATGCCTCTACATCGTCGGCCCGGCCCGCGGTCAGCAGCGCGCGAGCGTAGTCGGGAGTCTGCAGCAGCCCCGGAATGACCTGAGCCTCGTAGATCTTGATGACGCTGGCTCTCTGCTCGTAGATGACGTGTGCCCGGAACCAATCGGGATCGTGACCAGCGCGGGCGTATCGAACCATCCTTTGAAAGTGTTCACCTAGGCAAAAATGCTGGTCAATGGCCTTTGCGTGCCGGTCGTTCATTCGATGCGTGGGGCGACCATGCTCGACGTTCGATACGTAGGGCTTGTTGCATCCCATGATCTCAGCCATGGCAGAGAGCGACAGCTCCTCACGCTCACGCCAAAAACGCAGCTCGGCAGCTATCCAGTGCCAGATGTCGTTGTCCAGGTCCAAGGATTCCACTGCTGCCATGAGCGACTTCCGATCGGTATCGGACCGTATCGATTCCGCGGTGATACGCGACAAGGTACTCGCTCTCAGTTCACTCTGTGTCGTGGATCGCAGACATTCCGTAGGGAGGCTGGGAGATGACGGCAACGACGGCGGCGAGTGATCGCGTTCTAACCTGTGCGGGGCTCCCCTCCAGGAGTTTTCCGGGCACCATGCGGCAGCACCTGGAGCAGCGCCTCGGCCTGCTGGGGCTGCTCGACCGCCTGCCGGCCGAGCTGATCGACGATCTGCACCTGAGCGTCTCCGAACTGGTCACCAACGCGTGTGCGGCCACTCCCGATCAAGAGATCACCTTCAAGGCCGTGTTCGAGGACCGATCCATCTGGGTCGGGGTGTGGGACGCAAGTGACGAGGAGCCCACCCCGAGGCGACTCCAGCCGCTCTCGCTCGAGGATCTCCAGCCCGATGCCCGCGCGCTGGACGAGGGGCACCAGTCCGGCGACATCGGGGGTCTGGGCCTTCAGATCGTCATGGCCCTCACCGAGGACCGGAGCGTCGACCGGACCCACCCCGGGAAATGGGTTTGGGCACGGTTCCCCATGGGGTGCTCCTGATGCCGGTCGTCTACCAGGGAAGGTGCGATTCGTCGGCGAGTGTTGCCGACGTGCCGAGGGTGTGCGGCGGGTAGATTCCCTGGATGAACGATCGTCCGTCGCTTGACGACATCCGGCGCGCGCCCAAGGTCCTGCTGCACGACCACCTGGACGGCGGGCTGCGTCCAGAGACCATCGTGGATCTCGCGCGGGACGGCGGCTACGGCGATCTGCCGACGACCGACCCCGGCGGTCTGCGCACCTGGTTCGCCGAGGCGTCCGACTCCGGCTCCCTGGAGCGCTACCTGGAGACGTTCTCGCACACCGTCGGCGTCATGCAGTCGGTCGAAGCGCTGACCCGGGTGGCGTACGAGTGCGCCGAGGACCTGGCCGCCGACGGCGTGGTGTACGCGGAGGTCCGCTACGCGCCCGAGCAGCACACCACCACGGGACTCACCCTGGAGCAGGTCATCGAGGCCGTCCTGGACGGGTTCGAGCGGGGCGGACGCGAGCACGGGATCAGGATCGGCACGCTCGTCACCGCGATGCGGCACCAGGCGCGCAGCATGGAGATCGCCGAGCTGGCCGTCCGGTACCGGGACGCCGGCGTGGTCGGGTTCGACATCGCGGGCGCCGAGGCCGGGTACCCGCCCACCCGCCACCTGGACGCCTTCGAGTACCTCCAGCGCGAGAACGCCCACTTCACCATCCACGCGGGCGAGGCGTTCGGGCTGCCGTCGATCTGGCAGGCCATCCAGTGGTGCGGCGCGGACCGGCTCGGCCACGGCGTCCGGATCATCGACGACATCACCGAGGACGAGGACGGCGTCCCCGAGCTTGGCCGGCTGGCCGCCTACGTGCGGGACAAGCGGATTCCGCTGGAGATGTGCCCGACGTCCAACATCCAGACCGGCGCGGCCAAGTCGATCGCCGAGCACCCGATCGGGCTGCTGCGGCGGCTGAGCTTCCGGGTCACCGTCAACACCGACAACCGGCTGATGAGCGGGACCACGCCGTCCCGGGAGTTCGCCAAGCTGGTGGAGGCGTTCGACTACGGCTGGGACGACCTCCAGTGGTTCACCGTGAACGCGATGAAGTCGGCCTTCATCGGCTTCACCGAACGCCTGGAGTTGATCAACGGGGTGATCAAGCCGGGGTTCGTCGAGCTGCGCGGGGACCGGGCATGATGCGGGGATGACCCCGCTGCTGACGATCCGGTCCACCGCCGCTCGGGTGGGCGCATGGGCGTGGATGGCCTTCGCCGCGCTCAACCTCATGGACATCGCCGTGCGCGGCCGCGACATGGCCTCGGTGGTCATGGCCGCCCTGCTGCTGCTCGGCTGCGGCCTCGCCTACGTGATGGGGCTGCGTCCCGCCGTGGTCGCCGACGAGGGCGGGCTGACCGTGCGGAACCCGCTGCGCGAGGCGCGGGTGCCGTGGCCGGCCGCGCGCGAGATCGCGGGGACGCACGCGCTGACGTTCCGGTTCGCGGCGGAGGGCGGCGAGCGCACGGTGAAGGCGTGGGTGCTGCAGACCTCGCCGCGTGCCCAGGCGAAGGCGGAGGCGCGGGCCCGCCGGTCCAACCGGGACATGCCCGCGGAGAAGCTGAAGGGCCGCACGCCGACGGCGTACGCGGCCCAGCAGCTCAACGAGATCGCCGACCGGCACCGTCCCAAGGGCAAGGCCGCCACCAAGACCGACACGGAGACCGGGACGCTGGGCTGGTCGCGGCCCGCGGTCGCCGCGTTGGCCGTCCCGGGCGCGCTGGTGGTCGTGGCCGGGATCCTCGCCCTGGTGATGTAGGGGTGGCGAAGCGGACGGCTTCGGCGTCGCGGGCTCCGCTCCTGCCGCTCTGTGACCCATGCCACATGTAGTTCCTGTCAGCAATCGGGACGCTGTTCCGCTCAACCCACCGAGAGCAAGCGAACCGACAGGAGCGACACATGAAGCACCGCATCCTCGTCCTCGGCGCCGGCTATGCCGGGGCCTACGTGGCCGGGACCCTGGCCCGCCGGCTGTCCCCGGCGGACACCGAGATCACCGTGGTCAACGCCGTGCCGGACTTCGTCCAGCGGCTGCGGCTGCACCAGCTCGCGGCCGGCCAGCAGATCGGGACTCCGAAGCTCGCCGACGTCTTCGCGGGCACGGGGATACTGCTGCGCCTGGCCCGTGTCACCGCCGTCGACCCTGAGCGCCAGGTCGTCGCCGTGGCCGACGCCGGGGGCGGCGGCGAGCTCGGCTACGACACGCTTGTCTACGCGCTCGGCAGCCACGTCGCCGACCACGGCGTCCCCGGCGCGGCCGAGCACGCCTTCAACGTCGCCGCCAGGCCCTCGGCGCTGCGCCTGCGCGAGCGCCTGGACAGCCTGGACGGGCGAGCCGAAGGCGGGAGTGTGCTGGTCGTCGGCGACGGGTTGACCGGCATCGAGACCGCCACCGAGATCGCCGAATCCCGGCCCGGCCTGTCGGTGACGCTGGTCGCCCGCGGCGAGCTCGGCGCTCCGCTCTCCGCCGGAGCCCGCCGCCACCTGCGCCAGGCCTGCGACCGGCTGGGCCTCACCGTCCTGGAGCACACCAGCGTCGAATCCGTCGAGGCGACGCGGGTGCTGTGCGCCGACGGCACCGCCCTGGCGTCCGACGCGACCGTGTGGACGGCCGGGTTCGCGGTCAGCCCCATCGCCGCCGCCGGCGGGCTGGAGGTCACCGAGAACGGTCGGATCGTCGTCGATCGCACCATGCGGTCTGTCTCGCACCCGAACGTCTACGCCGTCGGCGACAGCGTCCACGCCATCGGCGACAACGGCCGGCCGCTGCCGATGTCCTGCGCGTCGGCCGGCTACACCGGCATGCAGGCGATCGCCGCGATCGTGGGACGCCTGACCGGCCGCACGATCCCCCAGACCAAGCTGGAGTACGTGGCCAACCACATCAGCCTCGGGCGGCGGGACGGGATCCTGCAGCTGGTCGACGACCAAGCGCAGGCGAAGCCGAAGTACATGGGCGGCCGGAAGGCCGCGCGGATCAAGGCGGCCATCCTCAGGACCTCGCTGTGGGCCGCCTCGCACCCGACCTTCGGCCTGCCCAAGCGCAAGCGCCGCCTGGCCGCCGCCCCGGACACCTCCCGCGAACACGTCCGCCGAGAAGGCGGTCGCGTTGCCGCCTAGGGTGGTCCGCGTGGACAGCGCCGCCGCCGATCGCTTCGACACCGGTCGGTTCGAGGCCAGCCGGAGCCGGCTGGCCTCGCTGGCGTACCGGCTGCTGGGCTCCGCCGCCGACGCCGAAGACGCCGTGCAGGACGCGTTCCTGCACTGGCAGGCCGCCGACCGGCAGCTGATCAGGGTGCCGGAGGCATGGCTGACCAAGGTCGTCACCAACCTGTGCCTGGACCGGCTCCGCTCCGCACAGGCCCGCCGCGAACGCACCGTCGGCGACTGGCTGCCCGAACCGCTCCTCGACGGCGACCCGATGCTCGGCCCGGCCGACACTTTCGAGCAGCGCGAATCGGTCTCCCTGGCCGTGCTGACTCTCATGGAGCGACTGTCACCCCTCGAGCGGGCCGTCTACCTGCTGCGCGAAGCGTTCTCCCACAGCCACGCCGAGATCGCCGAGATCCTCGACATCACCGAGTCCGCGAGCCAGCAGCACCTCCACCGGGCCCGGCGCCGCATCACCGCCGCGCGCCGCGCCGGCGAAGCCGACCCGGCGTCCGCCCGCAGGATCGTCGAGGAATTCCTCGCCGCCGCCTCCTCCGGCCGCACCGAACGGCTGGTGGCGCTGCTCACCGACGACGCGACCGCGATCTCCGACGGCGCCGGCGTGGCCGAGAAGCTGCTGCGGTACGACACTCCGCAGCGCATCGCCGCCGTCGTACGGGCCGGCTTCAAACCCACACCCGCGAAACGGCGGTTCGTCGGTGGCACGCCCGCCGTCCACTACGCGCTCGTCAACGGTTCCCCGGCCATCCTCGTCGTGCTCGGCGACCGGGTCGTCGGCGCCGTGACGTTCGACATCACAGGTGGCAAGATCGCAACCGTGCGCGGCATCGCCGCCCCGACCCGCCTCGCCCGCCTCACCGAAGGCTGGCGGCAGCACGAACCGGACACGCCGCTCATCGCCCGGTGGTGAACGCTTTCAGGGAAGGGCGAGGGCGGCGGAGAGCGCTTCGCGGAGCGCGTCGAGATCCTCCTGGGCTTGCGCGCGGGCGGCGGCGGGGTCCTCGTCCGCTGGGCGGACGACCTCCAGGTAGCACTTGAGCTTGCGCTCGGTGCCCGACGGCCGCACGACGATCCGCGCGGGCCCGGCGAGCCGGAGCCGCAGCCCTTCGGTGGGCGGCAGCCCGTCCACGCCCTCGGCGAGGTCCTCGAAGCGCTCCACCGCCCGGCCCGCCAGCTCGGCCGGGGGCGCGGCACGGAGACGGGCGAGGGCCTCGGGGATCAGCGCCAGATCCTCGACCCGCAGGGACAGCTGCGCGGTCGCGTGCAGGCCGTACCGGCGGGCCTGGTCGTCCAGGAGGTCGGTGAGCGTCCGGCCGTCCCGCGCGGCCTCGGCGGCCAGGGCGGCGACGGCCAGCGCGGCGCCGATGCCGTCCTTGTCGCGGACGACACCGCCGACGCTGTGGCCGAGCGCCTCCTCGTACCCGTAGACGATCCCCTCGCCCGCCTTCATGATCCACTTGAAGCCGGTGAGGGTGCGGGCCGAGCGGGCGCCGTGCGCCGCCGCGATCGCGGCCAGCAGCGACGAGGAGACGATGGTCGTGACGACCAGCCGGTCGCCCGCGGTGTGCCGCAGCACGTGCTCGGCCAGCAGCCCGCCGACCTCGTCGCCGGTCAGCTGCCGCCAGCCCGGCCCGTCCGGGACGGCCACCGCGCAGCGGTCCGCGTCCGGATCGTTCGCGATCACCAGGTCCGCGCCGGAGTCCGAGGCCAGCCCGAGGACCAGGTCCATCGCGCCCGGCTCCTCGGGATTGGGGAACGCGACCGTCGGGAAGTCCGGGTCGGGCTCGGCCTGCTCCGGGACGACCGCCGGCGCCGGGAAACCGGCCCGCTCGAAGGCGCTCAGCAGCACGTCCCGGCCCACCCCGTGCAGGGGCGTATATGCGGTCGCCACCTCGCGGGCGTCGCCCAGCGGAAGGCCGGAGAGCGCCCGCAGGTACGCCTCGACGATCTCCTCGCCGAGGACGGTCCAGTCCTTGCCGAGCGGCAGCCCGTCCACCCGGCCGACCGCGTCGATCGCCGCCGAGATCTCCGCGTCCAGCGGCGGGACGATCTGCGCCCCATCGCCCCAGTACACCTTGTAGCCGTTGTCGCGGGGCGGGTTGTGGCTGGCGGTCACCATCACGCCCGCCGCCGCGCCCAGATGCCGGACGGCGAACGCCAGCACGGGCGTGGGCAGCGGACGGGGGAGCAGCCAGGCGCTCAGGCCCGCGCCCGTCACGACCGCCGCCGTGTCGAGCGCGAACCGCTCCGAACCGTGCCGCGCGTCGTAGCCGATCACCACGCCGCCCCCGCCGTCCTGGCGGAGCCGGGCCGCCAGACCGGCGGCGGCGCGCATCACCGTCACCCGGTTCATCCGGTTGGGGCCCGCGCCGAGCTCGCCGCGCAGGCCCGCCGTCCCGAATTCCAGCCGCGCCCCGAAACGGTCGGCCAGCGCCGCCTCGTCCCCGGACGCCAGGATCCCGCGCAACTCCGCGACGGTCTCCGGGTCGGGGTCCTGGGCCAGCCACTCCTCCGGATCCATCGCTCAGACCTTGGAGGCGAGGGTGGCCAGCAGCCCGCCCATCCGCTCGGCGGCGGCGCGTCCGGCGGCCAGCACCTCCTCGTGGTCGAGCGGCCCCTCCGCCAGACCGGCGGCGACATTGGTCACCAGGGAGACGCCCAGCACCTCCGCGCCGCCCTGCCGCGCCGCGATCGCCTCCAGCACCGTCGACATGCCCACCAGGTCGGCGCCCAGCGTGCGCAGCATCCGGATCTCGGCCGGGGTCTCGAACGACGGGCCGGGCAGCGCCGCGTACACGCCCTCGTCCAGCGTCGGGTCCACCTCGCGGGCCAGCGCCCGCAGCCGCCGCGAGTACACCTCGGTCAGATCCAGGAACGCCGGCCCGGTCAGCGGATTCGCGCCGGTCAGGTTGAGATGGTCGGAGATCAGCACCGGATCGCCCACCTTCTGCCGCTCCGGCCGCAGCCCGCCCGCCGCGTTCGTCAGCACCACCGCGCGCACCCCGGCCGCCAGCGCGGTCCGGACGCCGTGCACCGCCGCCTCCACCCCGAGCCCCTCGTACAAGTGCGTGCGGCCCAGGAGGACCAGCGCGTTGCGTCCGCCCACCCGCACGGCCCGCAGCCGTCCGGCGTGCCCCTCCACCGCGGGCGGCGCGAACCCCGGCAGGTCGGTCACCGGGAGCTCCGCCTCCGGATCGCCGAGCGCGTCCGCCGCGGGGACCCAGCCCGACCCCATCACCAGGGCCACATCAAAGGACTCGAAGGACGTGCGGGCGCGCAGCCGCTCCGCCGCGTCCCGAGCCAGCGCAAAAGCGTCGTTGCTCACCAGGACGACCTTACCGGCCGATGACCTTCGGGGGCGGAACCTGATCCAGGCCCAGTGACCTGACCAGGTCGAGCATCTCGGCGCGGTGCAGGGCGGCCGGGTTGCCCGCGACGGGGTGGATGTGGCCGTCGATCTCCAGCGCCACCAGGCCGTGCATCCGGCCCCAGACGCGCAGCGCGAGCGCCGCCGCGGCGGGCGGCACGTCCGGCAGGTCCGCCTGGATCTTCGCGACGTAGTCCGGGTGGAGGTCGGACCAGGAGGCGTCCTCGGGCTGGAGGTGCCGCGCGTGCGGCCATGCGGCGGCCACCAGGCGGGTCAGTTCGCGGCACACGCGGCGTGCCGTCTGGTCGACCGGCCCGTCCTCGGGGGGCTGGTAGCCGGGGATGGGGTGGCCGTAGAAGAGCCGGAAGCTCTCCGGGTGGGCCAGCGCCCATTCCCTCAGGGCCTGACCCCACGCCAGCAGCCTGCCGCCGGGGTCGGTGTCGGGCACGGCGTCGCTGGCGGTCTCCAGCGACTCCGCGAGCGAGGCGGCGATTCCGCTGATCAGTGCCGTGATCAGGTCGTCCCGGGTAGCGAAGTAGCTGTAGATCGCGCGCGCCGTCATCCCCATCTCGCGGGCGATGCCGCGCAGCGAGATCGCTCCGGGCCCGCCTTCCGCCAGCTGCCGCAACGCGATGGCCTTGATCTCCCGGCCCGTCTCCACCCGCAGCCGCTCCCGGCGGCTCATCACACCCGCGTCGATGCCCACCTTGAACAGGTTACAGGGGTGCAATAGTCTCTGCCGTGTCATTAGTACACGCCGTGTCCAAAGGAATCGGAGCGTCCCATGCCCGCTTACGTGATCGTCAACGTCGACGTGCTCGACGAGGAGGCCGGCCTGGCCTACGCGCCCGTGGCCCAGAAGTCCATCCTCGACCACGGCGGCCGTTACCTGGTCGCAGGCCCCACGCCCGAGCCCGTCGAAGGCACCTGGGACTCCTCCCGGTTCCTGGTCATCGAGTTCCCCGACATGGACCGGATCCGGGAGTGGTACGACTCCCCCGAGTACCGGCGGGCCCGGGAGATACGAGAGGACAAGGTTCGGGTGGGGATGCTGTTCGCCGAGGGCGCGCCGCCCGAGGGCTTCTCCCTCCCCTAGCCGCGCCGCCGCTCGCCGTGCGGCGGTCGTGCTCAGGTCAGGCGGGCTCGCAGGAGGCAGAATTCGTTGCCCTCGGGGTCGGCCAGGCAATGCCAGCTCTCTTGGCCGGTCTGGCCGATGTCGACCGGGCGTGCGCCGGCGGCCAGCAGGCGCTCGAGCTCGGCGTCCTGGTCGCGGTCGGTGGCGTTGACGTCGATGTGCAGCGGCAGCTTGCCCGTCTTGGGCTCGGTGCTGGGGCTGAAGACCAGGGTCGGCTGCAAGCCGCCGAACCCTTCTGGCGGCCCGATCTCCACCGCGCCGTCGTCGTCGGTGCTCAGCACACCGAACCCCAGCACCTCGCACCAGAACGCCGCCAGCGTCTGCGGATCCCGGCAATCGATCACCAGCTCGGAAATGCGAGAGGCCATGATCGACACCCTAGGGGGAGAGGCGGGGCGAAAAGCCACCGCGTGAGAAGTTAATCGCCGATCGACTTGCAGGGGCGGTTGCGGAGGTCCTTCACGTAGTCGTCCGGCGCCCCGGCGGCCTCCGCCGCGTCGGCCAGGATCCCCAGATAACGCGCCGAGGGCAGCCCGCCCTCGTAGTCGTCCAGGACGTACAGCCAGCACAGCACGTCCTCCTCCAGGGTGGAGACCCGCACCCGGATCTTCCGGTAGACGCCGAGGGCCGCGCCCTCCCAGGCGTCCAGCTCGGTCTCGTCCCAGGCCGGGACGTCGTACAGCACGACGAACACCTGCTCGCCGCCGTCCTCGACCAGCGTCGCCAGGGCGCCGTCCCAGCCCACGTCCTGGCCGCCGAAGGTCAGTCGCCAGCCCGCGAGCCAGCCGGTGCCGCGCATGGGCGAATGCGGTGCCCGGGCAGCCATCTGCTCGGGATCCATGTTGGAGGCGTACGCCGCGTACAGTGCCACGGTCGCCAAGCGTACGTCAGCGACCCCGCCTCGCGGGGACCTCCCCGGGCGCGCCGCGAGCCGGACCCCTGGTCGGGTCACCCCCGGGAGTGAGAAACAATGGGGGCGTGACCCGCATCGTGATCATAGGAGGAGGCCCGGGCGGCTACGAGGCCGCGCTCGTCGCGGCACAGCTCGGCGCCGACGTGACCGTGGTCGAGCGCGACGGACCCGGCGGCGCCTGCGTGCTCACCGACTGCGTGCCGTCCAAGACGCTCATCGCGACCTCGACCCGGATGGCGGTGATGTCGGAGTCGGAAGGGCTGGGCGTGCGCTTCAACGGCGGCCCGGACGGCATCGTCGGCGGCCTGGAGGTCGACCTGCCCACCGTCAACAAGCGGGTGAAGGACCTGGCCCGGGCCCAGTCGTTCGACGTCGCCGAACGGCTCGCCTACGAGGAGGTCAAGATCGTCCGGGGTGCGGCGCGGCTGGACGAGCCGCACGTCGTCTCGGTCGGCGACCGCCGCATCGTGGCCGACGTCGTGCTGATCGCCACCGGCGCCACCCCGCGCGTGCTGCCCGGCTCCGAACCCGACGGCGAGCGCATCCTCAACTGGCGCCAGCTGTACGACCTGCCCGAACTGCCCGAAGAGCTGATCGTGGTCGGCTCCGGCGTGACCGGCGCCGAACTGGCCGGCGCGTACCTGTCCCTCGGCTCCCGGGTCACCCTGGTCTCCTCGCGCGACCGGATCCTCCCCACCGAGGACGCCGACGCCGCCGCGGTTCTCCAGGAGGTCTTCCTGCGCCGCGGGATGAACGTCATGTCGCGGTCCCGGGCGGCCGGCGTGGAGCGCTCCGGCGACGGTGTGATCGTCACCCTGGAGGACGGCCGCAAGGTCGAGGGCTCGCACTGCCTCATGACCGTCGGCATGGAGCCCAACACCCGCGGCATGGGCCTGGAGAAGACCGGCGTCAAGCTCGACTCCCGCGGCTTCGTCGAGGTCGACAAGGTCTCCCGCACCAGCGTCCCGCACATCTACGCCTCCGGCGACTGCACCGGCATCCTCATGCTCGCCTCCGTCGCGGGCATGCAGGGCCGCATCGCCATGTGGCACGCCCTGGGCGAGGCCGTCCAGCCGCTCAAGCTCGGCTGGGTCGCCTCGAACATCTTCACCGACCCGGAGGTCGCCTCCGTCGGCGTGACGCAGAAGATGGTCGACCTGGGCGAAGTGAACGCCCGCACTGTCATGCTTCCGCTGTTCAGCAACGCCCGCGCCAAGATGCAGGGCTTCGAGGACGGCTTCGTCAAGCTGTTCTGCCGCCCGTCCACCGGCATCGTCCTGGGCGGCGTCATCGTCGCCCCCCGGGCAAGCGAACTGATTTTGGGCGTCTCGGTGGCCGTACAGCAGCACCTGACCGTGGACCAGCTGGCCCAGACCTTCGCCGTCTACCCGTCCTTGTCGGGCAGCATCACGGAGGCGTCCAGAAGGCTCATGGCCGAACACGCCTTCTAGCCGGACTGCGTGCGATCTCCGGCTGGAGGCAGGAACCCAGCGCGTCCCGGGCCCACCGCGATGGGCCCGGGACACCGGGCAGACCGTCGGGGTGCAGGGTTGTCCCCCTGCCGGGGCGTGGGGCCGCCCACCCCGCGCGGGCGGTGTGGGGGGCGCCCCTCCACATTGACTTAGAAGCCGCCGAAGTCTCCGCCGCCTCCGAAGTCGCCTCCGCCGAAGTCCCAGCCGCCGCCTACGTCGCCGCCGTCGCCGCCGAAGCCGCTCATGTCGCCTCCGCCGTAGCCGCCGTAGCCGCCGCTCATCATGGAGCCGAGCATGGTGCCGATCATCATGCCGCTGAGCAGGTCGAGGCCGCCGTACGAGGCGTAGTAGCCGCCCGCGTAGGGGGCGTACGCCGGGCCCGCGTCGTAGTAAGGGCGGCGGCCGTCGCCGTACGGGACCATTCGCACGTCGGGGTCCTGGCCCTTGAGGACGTGCTGCGCGTCCGTCTCGCATGCGGGGACGGAACGGGCGACGCCGCCCGGGGGTGCCCACGTGACGTCCTGTGCGGACGGGCCGTGCTGCGGGTTGAAGAAGCACGGCGCGCGCCGCTCGGGGACCGGCTCGCCGGCGAGGCGGGCGCGGGTGGCGGTCATGTGGTAACGGCCGTTCTCCAGGGCCGTGGTGACGTTCTCCATGTCGGACGGCCTGGCGGCCCGTTCGGTCGCCGTCTTGGCCTCGTCGTAGGAGTTCATGGCCCGCTCGTAGTCGTGGCGGGTGTCGGGGTCGAGGTCGTGGTCCATGACGTTGAGGTCGAGTTCGGCGATGTCCTCGCCGAGCAGGGTCACGTCCTCCTCGACGCCCTGCTTCAGGTCGGCCATCTGCTGGGCCTCGCGCTCGCGCCGGCGCCTGCCGGCGACGAGGAACGCGCCGAACGCACCGGCCATGATCACGATGACCAGGCCCAGCGTGACGAAGCCGCCGATCATGCCGGAGCGGGCCTTGTCGTCGGCCTGCCGCTCGGCCTGGTCGGAGAAGGCCGCCAGCCGCGTCTGGACGTTGCCGCTGCCCGGCGCGGACTGGGAGATCAGCCGGTTGATCTCCTTGACGTCGAACATCTTGGAGATGCCGGTCATGCGGGAGCCGTCCGCGGTGATCGCGACGTAGGTGTCGCCCTTGTTCACGCGGTCCTTGACGGCGACGAGCATCCGGCCCATGTCCTGCTGGCCGACGCCGTTGCGGACCACGACGGCGCGGATGTCGGCGTCGGAGTTGCGGTCGAGGGACGCCTTGACGGCGTTCTGGTCGAGGGACGCCTGGGGCCGGGCCGCCTCGGTGACGTACAGCCGGGAGTTGCTGAGGCCGTTGGCGATGGTGGAGGGGTTGTCGTCCGCCTGGGCGGGTGCGGCGAAGCCGAACAGCAGCATCAGGACGGCGGCCGCGGCCGCCGCCAGTGCGCCGCGGCGTAGCGCCCGCTGCGGCCGGGGTTCGGTGTTCATGATGAAAGTCTGCCTCCTCACCTGGTAGACGAGCAGGCCTCACAGACCGTTCCGGTTATTTGTGGCATACCCGTTTTAAAGCGCCACAATTGCCCCAAATATGACGAAGCGCACGCCCCTGGTCTAGGGACGTGCGCTTCGCCGGACGGCGTCAGGCGTCCTTGATCTCGCAGATGACGGCGCCGTTGGAGACGGTCTGGCCCACCTCGGCCGACAGCGCGGTGACCGTGCCCGCCTTGTGCGCGTTCAGCGGCTGCTCCATCTTCATCGCCTCCAGGACGACGATCGGGTCGCCGGCCGCCACCGTCCCGCCCTCCTCGGCGACCAGCTTGACGATCGTGCCCTGCATCGGGCTGACCAGCGCGTCCCCCGACGCCTGCGCCTTGCCGCCCTTCTTGCCGGCGCGCCGCTTCGCGGGGGCCCCGGCGGCGCCGGGGGCCGCGGAGGCGCCCAGGCCCGCGGGCAGCACGACCTCGAGCCGCTTGCCGCCGACCTCGACGGTGACCCGCTCGCGCTCGCCCGCCTCCTCGTCCTCGGCCACCCCGCCCTCGTACGGAGGCAGCGTGTTGTCGAACTCGGTCTCGATCCACCGGGTGTGGACGGAGAACGGCTCGGCCTCGTCGTCGGGGACGAAGGCCGGGTCGTTCAGCACGGCCTGGTGGAACGGGAGGACGGTCGGCATCCCCTCCACCGCGAACTCGGCGAGGGCGCGCCGTGAGCGCTCGACGGCCTGGCGGCGGGTGGCGCCCGTCACGACCAGCTTGGCGATCATCGAGTCGAACTGCTGCGGGATGGTCTGCCCCTCCACGCAGCCGGTGTCCAGCCGCACGCCCGGCCCGGACGGCGGCTGCCAGGCGGTCAGCGTCCCCACCGCGGGCAGGAAGTTGCGGCCCGGGTCCTCGGCGTTGATCCGGAACTCGATCGAGTGGCCGCGCAGCACCGGGTCGCCGTACCCCAGCTCCTCGCCGTCGGCGATCCGGAACATCTCCCGCACCAGGTCGATGCCCGCGACCTCCTCGGTCACGGGGTGCTCCACCTGCAGCCGGGTGTTGACCTCCAGGAACGAGATGGTGCCGTCCTGGCCCACCAGGAACTCGCACGTCCCGGCGCCCACGTACCCGGCCTCCTTCAGGATGGCCTTGGACGAGCTGTAGAGCAGCTCGACCTGCTCCCCGTTCAGGAACGGAGCCGGAGCCTCCTCGACCAGCTTCTGGTGGCGGCGCTGCAGCGAGCAGTCACGGGTGGAGACGACCACCACGTTGCCGTGCTTGTCGGCCAGGCACTGCGTCTCCACGTGCCGGGGACGGTCCAGGTAGCGTTCCACGAAGCACTCGCCGCGCCCGAACGCCGACACGGCCTCGCGCACGGCCGACTCGTACATGTCGGCGACCTCGTCCAGCGTGCGGGCCACCTTCAGGCCGCGCCCGCCGCCGCCGAACGCCGCCTTGATCGCGATCGGCAGCCCGTGCTCCTCGGCGAACGCCACGACCTCCTCGGCCCCCGACACCGGGTCCTTGGTGCCGGCCACCAGCGGCGCGCCCACCTTCTGCGCGATGTGCCGGGCCTGCACCTTGTCGCCCAGCGCGGTGATCGCCGCGGGCGGCGGGCCGATCCAGGTCAGCCCGGCGGCCTCGACCGCGGTGGCGAAATCGGCGTTCTCGGCCAGGAAGCCGTACCCCGGGTGCACCGCGTCCGCGCCGGCGTCGACCGCGATCTTCAGGATCTTGTCGATGTCCAGGTAGCTGTCGGCGGCCGTCTGGCCGCCCAGCGCGTGCGCCTCGTCGGCGACCCGAACGTGCAGTGCGTCCAGGTCCGGCTCGGCGTACACCGCGACACTGGCGAGCCCCGCGTCGCGACAGGCACGGGCTATACGGACCGCGATCTCACCGCGGTTGGCGATCAGGACCTTGCGCACGTGGGTCTCCTCCCTAACCTCGCACGCGCAGTCTAGATAATCGCGCTCCCGCATTTCGGTAAGGGGTTGCTCGAAGCGACCGAGCCGCCGTTCCCGGGTTCGGCGGCCGGGTCCGGCCATACGGGTTCCGTCCCGCGCCCCGCGGCGTCCGATCGCCGTGCCCGGGGCCGTGCGGCCCTGGCGGAGAGGAGCTTGGCCGTGGCCGAGAACGAGTCGTCCGCCGCGCGTGGATCGCGGCGGCTCCAGCGGCGCACCGCGATCATCCTGGCGGTCGCGCTGGTGCTGGTCGGAGGGCCCACGCTGAGCGCCCTGCTCGGCGGGTACGAGCGGACCGGGGGCGGGGAGGTCGCGGTCGTCCGCAACGGGGGCTTCTTCGACGACAACAAGATCCGCCAGGTGATCCCCCAGGGGTCGGGCCGCACCTGGGTCGGCCTGTACTCCAAGGTGCACCGCTACCCCGCCCAGCAGCGCTTCTACACCATCACCTCGGAGGCCAAGAAGGCCGAGACCTCCGGTGTCGACGTCGTCACCGTGCCCAGCGCGGACGGCGTCAACATGGGCATCGAGGGCACCCTCTACTTCACCCTCAACCAGGACCGCGCCGCGCTGCGCGCCTTCGACGACAAGTTCGGCACCCGCAAGTTCCGCGGCGGGGGCGGTGACACGTACTACCCGTGGGAAGGCGACAAGGGCTGGCTGGCCTTCCTCGACCAGATCGTCCGGCCGGTGATCGACAACGATCTGCGCAGCCAGGTCAACAGCTTCCGGTGCGCCGAGCTTGTCTCGTCCTGCGCCCTGGTGCAGAACACCTCCGCGAAGCCCCGGCAGGGCGCCCAGGCGCAGAGCAACAACGCCAACATCGCCAAGGTGCAGACGGCGATCAACACCAGCCTGGCCGCGGATCTGCGCTCCACTCTCGGCGGCGACTTCCTGACCAACATCCGCTTCAACCTGGTCAAGGTCGCGCTGCCGGACCGGGTGCAGGACGCCGTCGACCGCGCGCAGGCCGCGTTCGCCCAGGTCAGCGAGGCGCAGGCGAAGGTCGCCACGGCACAGGCCGAGGCCGCGGCCAACAAGGCCCGCCAGGACGGGTACAACAAGTGCCCGACCTGCGCGCGGATCGAGGAGTTGAAGGCGCTGCCGCAGGGCATCACGGTGTACGCGCCGGGCAACCCCAACGGCGCGCTCCTGCCGAAGGACTGAGCCGGCCGATGCGAGCGCTGATCATGCTGGCGATCGCGGCCCTGATCGTCGTGGTCGCGATCCTGGTCTACTACGCCGTCACCGACCGGAAGGCGGCGCCGCCCGCGCGCTGGGAGACCCACACCGAGTCGTCCGGCGGCGTCACCACGGTCATGGTGCGCCAGGTCACCGAGGCCGGACGCGAATTGGGACGGCAGACCGTCGCCTCGATCCCGGACGGCGATCCCGAATGGGAGACCCGCTACCACGAGGCCATGGCGCAGGCCCGGTCGAGGGTCGCGGCGCTGCAGATAGAAGCCGACTGAAAAGGCGGGCCCCACCGAGTTGTTGACCGGACTACCGAGTGACACGCCGTGACGTAGAGCGCTTCCGTCGGGCGGTCTCGGTAGAGGTTGCGCATCCCCGACGAAGGAGCGCAACGCAGGTGATCGAGACGACTCGTGACATCCGGACGATCTGTCTGCCCCGGTGGGGGCGGGTGGCTGCTGATCCGGGGGTCGTTCCCTGGCTGGTTCTTGATGAGGAAGGAGAGGCTGTGCGGCCGATCCGCAGGTTCCTGCTTGATTTCGTTGCCTGGAACAACCGGACCGGCAGCGTGCGCAGCTACGCCTTCGATCTGCTGCGCTGGTGGCGGTGGCTGCCCGCATCCTGGGCCACAAGTCCCTGACCACCACCCAGGCCTACCTGGCGGTCTTCCAGGACGACCTGGTCCGCGCCTATCGCGGGTTCCTGGACCGGCGCCGCGCCGACCGGCCCGCCGAGGAATACCGCGACCCCACCGACCAGGAATGGCTCGACTTCCAGCAGCACTTCGAGCTCCGCAAGGTCTCCCTCGGCAACTGCGGACGCCCCTACGGCACGCCCTGCCAGCACGAACACGCCTGCTTCTCTGAACTACTGGCAGAGCTTACGGCGTGCGAAGAGAAACGCTTGTGAAGTCTTCTCAACCGGGTCGAGCAGCATCTGGGCCTCGACCTCAAATCCGGCGTCACGCAGCCAGGCGGCCACCTGGTCCGGCTGACGGCGGTGGACATGAACCTTCATGGGGTGACCACCGTAGCCCTGTGTCTTCAACTGCGACTCGTCGCCGACGTGAAACAGAAGCTGCAGAGGTCCGCCTGGACGCAATGTGCGATGGAAGTGCCCGAACACGGTCGGCACCTCGTCGTCGGGTATATGGATCAACGACTGCCAGGCGAGCAGGCCGGTCACTGAGGCGGCCGGGAGGTCCAAGTCCGTCATCGAGCCCACCTCGAACCGCAAGCCAGGGTGTTCGCGCTGGGCCACGTCGATCATCCCCGGGGAGAGGTCGATACCGAAGGCGTCGATGCCGAGCCTGTGCAGGTGGGCGGTGACTTGTCCGGGGCCGCAGCCGACATCCGCTACCGGCCCGCCGCCCGCGGCCCGCACGCTGTCGGCGAACAACGCCAGAGCGGCGCGAAGGTACTGGTGCCCGGCGATGGCATCGCGCACTTGATCGGCGTAGCTGATTGCGACCGTGTCGTAAGAGGTTCGGATGTCGGTCAACCAGTCGTCCGTGCTCATGCCCGGCACGGTAGTCCGTGATCACGAAATGCTGGTAAGTGATGAGGCAGCAGGCGGGTTTGGGGAACGCTTCGTGGATGTCGGCTCAGGGTTTGCTCACATCGCTGGTGTGGGCGACGATCTGATCGAGGGTGGGGATGCCCAGGATAACCGGGGCCCGTTGGCGTTCTTGTTGTGCGTCGAGTTGAGCGAGTTTGCCATCGGCGCCGGCGAGGTTGACCCGCAGTCCCTCAACCTCACCGAGCCCAGCCTTCACGTTCGGCTTCGGCGATGAGCAGGCCGTTGCCGGTTTCGAGGGGATAGATGCCGCCGGCGCTGGCGTGCAACGTGTCGCCGAGCTGGCGGGGGGGGGGGCAGGGTGGTCACGGGGTTCCTTCGGGTGCGGGCGGGACGGACCGGCCGGCGATGTCGGGGAATGCGGGCATGCCGAGGCGCACGCCCTGTTCCTGGCGTTGCAGGGAGGTGTCGATCTGTGCGAGCTTGTCCTCGGTGCCGGCGAGGCTGACCTTGAGGCCCTCGATCTCGCCGAGCCAGCCTTCGCGTTCAGCCTCGGCGATGCGGTCGTGCAGGTTGTCCCGGATCTCTTCGAGACGGCTCCGCTGGGCGGGGTCCGGCCTCAGGAGTGAGCACCTGACGCACGCGTGTTCATGGACGCAAGGTGACGCGAACGCGCGGGCGCAGGTGCCCACGGACACCTTCCGCTTCTCGAAATGCGCGAGGAAAGCGTCCCACTCTTCCTCGGTGGGAGTACGGTATTCCTCGCTGGGCCGGGTCGCTCGTCGACGGGCGATGAACGCCCGGTGGGCCTCGATCGCCTCGGCAGGGTAGACGGCCGTGTACCCGATCGTGGTGTCGATGGTCTTGTGCCCGCAGATGACCTGGGCGATGTGGGGCGGTAGGCCGCTCATGATGGCGTCGGTCACGAAGATCCTGCGGAAATCGTGCGGGGAGAACATGAGTGGGTCGCCGGCGGCGTCGGTCAGGCCGGTCGCGGCGAGCGTGTTGATGAGCAGTTTGCGGATCGCGCTGGGGGTGAATGCCCGGTTCTCGCTGCCGATGGGCCGTTGGAAAAGCAGCGGCATCGCAGGGTTCCAGACCCGTTCCCGGACGTCGTAGGAGACGGTCAGCGGGACGCCGCCGCTGGGGCCTCGGAGTCGGCTGATGATTGCCGACAGGATGTCGGCCAGCTCGGGGCTGACCAGGAGAAGTCTCTCGGTATCGGTCTTGCTCGGGGCGATCTGCAGCAGCGGGACGAGCTCGCCGGTCGAGGGTAGCCGGTACTCGGTGATGCCGTGGTGGGTGAGTTCCAGGAGCTCCTCGCAGCGGATCCCGGTCAGCCTCAGGACCTCGATCGTGGCGAACCCCCAGAAGGCTTCTTCTTCCTCATACGACAGGTTGCGGCGCTTGCCGGTGGCGGTGTCGTCGGCCCACACGTGCCTGCCGTTGGCCGTGGGCGTCATGGCCCTGCGCAGTGTCCCGCCGGTTCCTTCGATGATTTCGCCGGGCGGTGTCGTCGTGGCGGCCTGGAGGTGGCGGGCGGTGGTGGCCCTGCGTTCGGCGGCGGTGCGGGTGAGGACGGGCAGGACGGGCAGCCGCTCGCGGGTCCGCTGGTCCATCCGGGCCTTGCGCCGCCTGCGTTCCTTGGCCCAGTTGATCTCCGCGTCGCTGACCGGGCTCGGTACCGCCCACTGCGCCCAGCGTTCCGGCTCCTCCATGGCCCACTGGGCGATGTCGAGATAGAGCGCCCGGACGCGTATCAGCTCGTCCTTGGCGTTGATGCGCGGGCGGGTGACGACGGTTTTCTTCCCGTCGGGGCCGGTGACGCTGCGCTTGATCGTCTGCAGGTCTTCCTTCCAGGCCCGGGCGACCTCCGGCGGCAGCCGTAGCGTCGTGATGCCCGGGGACAGGGCCTCGACCCTGGCCCAGAACAGGCCCGCCAAGGACGCTGAGATGGTTTCCAAGCTGGCGTAGTCGAGTGCGGGCTGACGTTCCTTCAGGTAGTCCACGAGCAGGTCACGGACCGGTTTGCACTGCAGCCGATAGCGGTCGACAAGTTCCTCGATGGTCAGCTGTCCCTGGGCCATGCCGAACGCGCGGATGGTGGCCGGGGCGTCGGTGGGGAAGATTCCGAGAGCATGCAGCCGGAGGTAGAAGTCGACCTTGTTCTGACCGCCGCGGGAGTGGACCAGCCGCTGGGTGTCGGCCATCTCCACGCAGTCCCCGACGGCGATGTCGCTGATGACGCCGCCCTTGCAGGCCAGGATGGTCGCGATCCTGGTGGCCGCGAGCCTGGCGTCCTTCAGGGCGGACGCTGGCCCGGCCTCGGCGAGCTCGCGCAGCCGGGCGAACCCGGCGGGGTCGCGTACTTGCGCCATGACCGGGGCCAGGTGCCTGTGGGCCCGGGTCACCATCCAGGCCATGCCGGGGCGGATCACGTCCCCGCAGATCAGCATCAGCAGCCCCGACGAAAGGTCGTTCTCGTCATAGGAGGCCGCGGTGCCGTTGTCGCGCAGCCAGCCCAACGGGAGCAGCAGCCACGAACTGCCCGGATGCTCCTCGGCCCCGGAGGCTTCCCACCGCTGCTGCCAGGTGTCTCCGGGAAACGAGGACAGCCAGCGCAGCAGCTTGGCCGTTCCTCGGCGCCGTCCCGCCCGGGTCGCCTTCACTTCCGGGAGGAACGGCGGCGAGGTCAGCCGCCGCAGCACCTCGTCCTCGCCCTGGGCCGTCGCCGGCCACCATTCCTGGGCGACCCGGGGTGGGAACTGCCTGCGCAACTGGCTGTTGCGCGGCTGCGCCGGAGCCGCACTGCCCGCCGTTGCCTGCTTGCTCCGGATCGTGTGCTTCACGACAGCGGTCATGACGGCCGCCCGAACAGCACCGACAGCGACTGAGGGTCATAGCCCGGTGCCGGCTGCGGCGGCGGAGCCTGCTCCGCCCGGGACTGGCGGGCATGGTGGGCGAGCACGCCCTCGATCACCTCGTCCCGGGTGGGGGTCAGGTAGATCTCCGTCGTGGTCAGGTGCGCGTGCCCCATCACCCATTGCACGTCGGTCAGGCTGAGCTCGCCGTCACGGGCCATCCTGGATGCTGCCGAATGCCGCAGGTCGTGCAGCGTCCAGTTCGCTCCGAGTGAGGCGTTCACCCGCTCGAACATCCGGTGCGCCCCGTGATAGCTCAGCGGCCGGTAGGGCCGCCGCAGCGTCCACCAGGCCGGTTGCCGTCGACCCCGGGGCGTTCCCATCCGGAGCAGTTCCTGCTGGTAGAGCCGATGCCACACGAACGCGTCCGCTGATGCCGGGAGCTCCTGCACGGCCCGCGTGCCCTTGCGGACCACGCTGATCAGCTGCTCGCCGGGACGGAAGTCGCACTGCCGCATGCCCAGCAGCTCTGCGGCCCTGGCTCCAGTGGAGATCCAGAACGCGACAAGAGCCCGGTCCCGGTGCGAGCGCAGAGACGCGAACAGCTTGTTGAACCACTCATCGGGGATGGCCCGCGGGATCCGCTTGGGCACCGTCGGCCGGTAACGCCCGGCCCGCTCTGACCTCCACTCGTCCATCGGGTTGTGATGCGCGTTCGGGCGACCGCGACGGCGACGGGAGGCATCCAGCGGGAACGGGTTCAGCACCGGGCCGGTGCCGCAGTCGCGGTGGAAGTCGTAGAACCGGCGCAGCACCGTCTCGCTATGCGCCACAGTGGACGGCGCATACCCGTCGCCAGACGCCGGCTTGCCGGTCACCAGGTTCGGCGCTCCCGCTACCAGCGAGGACAGCCGGGCTGCCTGGGGCCGGGACGTCTGCAGCCGCTGCTTGGCCGTCAGCTGGATCCAGCAGCTGAAATCCCTCGCCTCGGTCCGCGACGCGCGATTCCACTCCACGGCGACGGCGTCCAGGAACCGCCACCATCGCAGGAGGTCAATCGAGTACGACCTCAGCGTCGACTCCGACCTGCCCGACGCCAGCAGGTCCCGCAGGAAAACCGACACCGGCTCCACGACCTCGCCGCCGGGACCCGCGATGCGATACGGCTCACCGGCATCGCCGGTAGCCACGAGACGACCCGCCCGCGACACCACGAGCCGGGACAGATCGCGTCCTTGTTCCCCATCCGATTCGATCACGCGGACAAATTAGCGCCAGTCATCGAAACTCGCCATGAACTGCTGAAACATCGGAGTTAGTTCAGTTAACGGGGCATCCGCTGCCCCGTCCTCCAACTCGACCCGGACCAGAAGCCCTGCCTCATCGAGATCATCGGCAACCTCCGCGACCGCGTCGCCGAAGCGAAGGCCAATGGCTGGCTCGGTGAGGTCGAAGGCCTCCAGGTCAGCCTCACCGCCGCGACCGCCAAGCTCACCAACCTCAACCGCACACCCGCCGACGGCCGCCCCCAACTAGTCGCCCTCGGCATCCCCACCTTCACCGACCCGCAACGATCAGGAGAACCCCGACCATGAAACCTCTCCTGTCCCGTCCACGCGAACCTTGCGAGTTCCGGATTTGCCTTGCGAGCGGCTGGACATCGACGGCTGCTGTTCGGACCTACCTTGCGAGTCCCTGCTCAGCGACCCCGGGCGCTCGCACGCCTCGGCCGGAACGGACACCTGTGACCGAGCACACTGGTTGGCGGATGAGCACCGTAGCTGGCCGCTTCGGTGCTCGGTGAGCCGATGACGTCTTTCAGTCGAGGATCGCGGTGGCTTCGATCTCGACCAGGTGGTCGGGGACGTCCAGTGCGGCAACGCCTATCAGCGTGGCCGGCGGGGCCGGGGTGACCCCCAGCTTCGCGGCTGCGCGGGAGATCCCTTCCAGGAGTGCCGGCATCTTGTCGGGGGTCCAGTCGACGACGTAGAAGGTCAGCTTCGCCACGTCGTCGAAGGAGCCCCCGATCTCGGCCAGGGCGGTGCCGACGTTGAGATAGCTCTGCTCGACCTGGGCGGTGAGGTCGCCTTCGCCGATCGTGACTCCCTCGGCGTCCCATGCGACCTGCCCGGCGATGAAGACCAGCCTCGATCCTGATGCGATCGACACCTGCCGGTAGACATCGATCTTGGGCAATCCACTGGGGTTCACAAAGGTGATGGCCATGCTGTCCGTCTCCTCGTCCTGAGCGCCCGTGGGTTCGCGTCCGCGACTACTAAGACACTCTTGATCTCTTGTGGTTACTCAGGAACTGTAGGAGAGTGGCTGCTGACATGGAAGAACGCACTTTTCAGTGACTGGAGAACCTTATGGTGACCAAGCAGTTCACGGGCTCGCCCGAGGACGCGGACCTGGCGCGTGCGGACTCCTTGGCGCGGGAGATCTTCTCCGACGTCGCCAACAAGTGGGCGTTCCTGATCGTCGAGGGTCTCGGTGATCGCACCCTGCGCTTCAGCCAGCTGCGGAACGAGATCGAGGGCATCAGCCACAAGATGCTCACCCAGAACCTGCGCATGCTGGAGCGCAACGGCCTGGTCGAGCGCACCGTGTATCCCACCGTCCCACCACGCGTCGAATACACCCTCACCGAGCCAGGCCAGGCCCTGCGAGCGACAGTCGACGGGATGTGCGGCTGGACCCGCCGATACCTCGGCCACATCGAGGCAGCCCGCCGTCACTTCGAGCGCTGACTTCTGTGGCCAACTGGGGGGCAGCCCACATAAGCCCAAAACCCACATTGGGATGATCTTGAGTGGATCCCGGGGGTGATACTGGCGGAAACGGGATGCGGGATGGGACAGCTACTGGTCAGCCTCGCGTGAGTGCTGAGTAGGCGGTGGAGCGGCCGATTTTGAGGGTGCGGGCGGCTTCGGTGACCGAGGCGCCGTCGTCGACCAGGCGGCGCAGCGTGGCCAGTTCGGCAGGGCCGATAGCGCGCGGCCGGCCGGTCTTCTTCTTGTCGGGCAGCATGGCGCCAGTGGCTTCGCGACGTTTGGCGGCGGCGATCCCCTCGGCCTGGCGTTCGGCGCGTAGCTCCAGTTCGTACTGGCGTGATGGGCCAGCACTCGCCTGAGGACCCGCCAGAGCAGGCCGTCGGCGACGACGGCGAGGACGCCCTGGATGCCGATATCGTTCAGTTCGCCACCTTGGAAAGCAAAGGCCCCTGGGTGCTGGCCTATCTGGTTGCCAGACAGGTCGAGCCCGGCGAAGGCTCCGGCGTCGGACTCGAACAAGAGTCCACGAAGCGTTTCGGTCGAAACACATCGTGGACTGATGTTCGAGATGTTGCGGACCGAAGCAGCTTCCGGCGCATCAGTGCCCGGGAGTTCGCCCGCCGGGCCGGCACCAGCGCCAAGCGGGTCATGGCCCTCTGGGACGTCTGGAACCGCCTGGCCGCCGAGGGCGTCGTTCCGCACGCCCTCGCCATGCATCCCGGCGACGACGTCGAACTTCCCGATGCCGAGCAGTATCCGTTCGATGGCAAGAACGGCTACTACCGCGGCTGGGATGCCAGGAACATCTCGCCCAAGCGGCGCGAGGCGATCGAGCGGGAGGCGGAAAAGTCCGGAACCCGCCCCTCGGCCAGCACCTACGTCATGACCCACCCGACGGCGGTCAAGACCGCTCTGCTGGCCGATGAGGGGTCCCGGGCGGCGGCGCGGGAGGACCTGGAGGAGTTCGAGGCCCGGCAGGCCGCCGCCGATGCGGCCGACCGCGCTGCGGCCGCCGAGGTCACCAGGCATCGGCAGAGCGAGTACGACAGCGAGTACGACGGCGAGTACGACGAGGCCGTGCGCGCCGAGCGGGAGTCGCTAGCCGCCCAAGCCCGCACGGCCTGTGACGGAACCGAGGCCGATGCCTCCATGGACGTCTTCAACGCCATGGCCGAGATCCGCATGGCCGCCTCGCGGCCACTGTCGCTGCTGCACAAGCAGCAGATCCGGTTCACCGCCGACCGCGCCCAGGCCAATCGCCGAACTCTGCGACGGTGCCGAGGCGGCCATCACCGCCGTCCGCGACCTGGCCACCGGCTCAGCCCTGGACGACGCCGCGAAGAGGTGTCCGTCCTCGATCGTCCGGAAAATCTTGCCCACACATATGGACGCCACGTTCATTACGCGATTATATGTACGTAGCGTTCATATCAATCGGTAAGGGAGAACCCCATGAACACCTCCACCACCGATCGCGTCGCGCTGGTCACCGGCGGCTCGGGCGGCATCGGCCGTGCCGTAGCCGAGCGGCTCGCCCAGGACGGTTTCGCGGTCGCCGTGCAGTACGCGGGCAACAAGGCCAGGGCCGAGGAAACCGTGTCCGCGATCACCGCGGCCGGCGGCAGGGCCCTGGCAGTGGGAGCCGATGTCGCAGACGAGACCGCAATGAGCACGGCGTTCGACGCGGTCGAGTCGGCCTTCGGCGGCGTCGACGTGGTCGTGAACACCGCCGGCATCATGATCCTGGCGCCGATCGCAACGTTCGACCTCGCCGACCTGGACCGGATGCACCGCACGAACATCCGCGGCACCTTCGTCGTCTCCCAGCAGGCGGCGCACAGCGTCCGCCCGGGTGGCGCGATCGTCAACTTCTCGACCTCGGTGGTCCGCACCCAGCTCCCCGCCTACGGCGCCTACGTCGCCAG
Organism: Actinomadura vinacea; assembly: GCF_039532545.1. Lineage (NCBI taxonomy): Bacteria > Bacillati > Actinomycetota > Actinomycetes > Streptosporangiales > Thermomonosporaceae > Actinomadura > Actinomadura vinacea. The sequence continues at coordinate 234,530 of NZ_BAAARW010000038.1, forward strand.
CAAGGCCGCGGTCGAGGGCCTGACCCTCACCCTGGCCCGTGAGCTGCGCGGCCGCGACATCACCGTCAACGCCGTCGCGCCCGGCCCCACCGCCACACCGCTGTTCCTGGACGGCAAGGACAACGCCACCATCGCGAAGTTCGCCCAGGCGACCCCGCTCGAGCGGCTGGGCCGGCCCGAGGACATCGCCGAGGTCGTCTCCTTCCTCGCCGGACCCGCCCGCTGGGTCAACGGACAGATCCTCTACGCCAACGGCGGCCTCGCGTGACCCCTGCCGCGCACGCAGAAAACCCGCCCCCGGCCATCACTGCTGAAAGGAACCACGCTCATGTCCACCACCGGCAACGTCGTCGTCATCACCGGCGCCTCCAGCGGATTCGGGGCCCTCACCGCCCGCGCGCTGGCCGACGCCGGCCACACCGTCTACGCCGGCATGCGCCAGACCACCGGCCGCAACGCGCCCCAGGTCCAGGCCGCCGCCGACTACGCCGACGAGCACAACGTCGACCTGCGCTCCATCGAGCTCGACGTGAATTATCAGAACTCGGTCGACACCGCCATCGCACGGATCGAGGCCGAGCACGGCCACATCGACGTGCTGATCCACAACGCCGGCCACATGGTGACCGGGCCGGCCGAGGCGTTCACCCCCGACCAACTCACCGAACTCTACAACGTGAACGTGCTGTCCACCCAGCGCGTCAACCGCGCCGCGCTGCCGGGCATGCGCCGACGCGGACAAGGGCTGGTGCTCTGGGTCTCCAGCACCAGCGTCAAAGGCGGCACCCCGCCCTACCTCGCCCCCTACTTCGCCGCCAAGGCCGCCATGGACTCCCTCGCGGTGTCCTACGCCGGCGAACTCACCCGCTGGGGCGTGGAAACCTCGATCATCGTCCCCGGCTCGTTCACCAGCGGCACCAACCACTTCGCCCACTCCGGCCGCCCCGACGACACCACCGTCGAGGCCGAGTACGAGACCAGGTACGCCGGTCTGATGGACCAGGTGGCGACCAAGCTTGCCGCCCTCGCCCCCCAAGACGCGAGGGCGTCGCTAGTCTCCGACGAGATCGCCCGTATCGTCGCCCTGCCCGCCGGACAGCGCCCCTACCGCGTTCACATCGACCCCGCCGACGACGGATCCGAGGAGGTCTCCGAGACCGCAGACCGCATCCGCCGTGAGTTCCTCACCCGCATCGACCTCGCCGACCTGCTCACCGTCCAGCGCTGAACCCCGGGCCCGGGACGGGTGAGGGACATCAGCCCTCCCGTCCCGGCTCCCCTCACCACCGAGGCGATCACCATGACCACCATCGATACCCCGGCCGCCATCCAGACGTTCATCGAGGCGACCAACCAAGGCGACGCCAAGGCATTCGCCGCCGCGTTCACCCACGACGCCAACCTCGATGACTGGGGCCGCGAGTACCACGGCCGCGACGGCGTGCGCGCCTGGGACCGCACCGACAACATCGGCGTCCAGGCACACCTCGAGCTGGCCGCGATCGATCCCGGCTCGTCCCCCGACACCTATGTCGCGACCCTGACAGTGACCGGCAACGGCCACAACGGCACCGGCCCCATGACCTTCCACCTGCGCGACGGACTGATCGCCAGGCTGCGGATCGCCCGTGACACCGGCCGCGACACCACCCGCCGACTCGACCGCGGGCAGCGCCCGCCTGGAAACCGACACGCCCCCCGCAACCGAGCAGGAGCACACGTGGCGAACAACGCGAACGGCCCCGCCGCCAAGGAAGGCAACGGCCGCGGACGAGGCCGCCGACCCGCGGACGAGGTCCGCGCAGATGTCCTTCGCACCGTCGGCGACCTGCTGCTCACCGAAGGCATCGCCGACCTCACCTTCGAACGCATCGCCAGGACATCGGGCGTCAGCAAGACCACCCTCTACAAATGGTGGCCCTCCAAAGGAGCCCTCGCCCTGGACGGCTACGTACACGCCGTCCAGGAAACGCTCGCCTTCCCCGACACCGCAGACATCCGCGCCGACCTGCTCACCCAACTTCGCGCCTTCGCCCACGTCATGACCCAGACCCCAGGCGGGCGAGTACTGACCGAGCTGATCGGCCAGTCACAGACAGACCAGGACCTGGCCACCGCCTACCGGAAGCTGTACTCATCGCGCCGGCGCAGACTCGCGGCGGAACGCCTCCACCGAGCCCAGGAACTCGGCCAGATCCGCACCGACATCGACGTGCAAGTCCTCATCGACCAACTCTGGGGCGCCGTCTACCACCGACTGCTCATCCCCGACGAACCCGTCACCGACGACTTCATCGTCGCACTCGTCAACAACTTCCTGGACGGAATCCGCCCGACGTAGAACGGTCGTGACCGCGATGAACGCCACGAAGATCCAGATCGGCTGTGCCTCGGCCAGATTGACCCGGTTCGCGGCGGCGGTCAGCTCGACCACACAGCCGTTCCGGACGACCTCGGCCAGTACTTCGTACATCTCGGTCCCGCTCATCCCGGGCATCGCCGCCGCTGTGGGCTCACCGAAATCCTTGGTCAGAAGGTCCGTGACCTGGACCGAGATGTCGAGATCGAGCACCGGCACGCCCACCTCCCGCGCGTTCTGAAGAAGGCCGCATCATGAACGCGCTCGTAGTCCGGAAAAGGGGCCCGCCTGTGTCACTTCCCGTACCGCCGCCTGAACTTCTCCACCGCGCCGGTCGAGTCCAGGACCCTGGTCCGGCCCGTGTAGAACGGGTGACTGGCCGAGGAGACGTCCACGTCGATCACGGGGTAGGTCCGGCCGTCCTCCCACTCGATCGTCAGCCCGCCGCCGGCGGTCGAGCGGGTCAGGAACGCGTGCCCGGCGCCCCGGTCGCGGAAGACGACGGTCCGGTACTCGGGGTGAATGTTCTTCTTCATCGCTACCTCCCACCGAGCCCAACAGAGTGATAACCATTTTCATTCCACGTAGATCGTCCGGCGGGTGTATCTTCGCGAGGAATCCGCCGACGACCGGGAGTCCGATGGGCCGCCGCTGGAGATACCTGGGCCTGGCGCTCGCCACGGCCTTCTGCGTTGTGCCGCCCTCGTCCACGATCGGCATCGACCGTCCCACGGTGGACTCCGAGACGCGGGAACAGCTCACCGTCGCGGCCAGCAGCCTCGTCCAGTTCCGCTCCCGGGCCCTCGTGCGGAAGGTCAGCCACGACCCCGAGCGCGTCCCCACCGAGGTCATGGGCGTCGCCATCGCCCCGCGCCTGGCCCGCGTCCAGGAACGCGCCGTGCGCGACCTGGAGAACCGCAACCGCGCCCCCGTCGAGGGCGGGCCCGCCTACACCGGCGCCCGCACCCGCCTCGCCGACGCCCGGGCCGTCCGCGCCGGCGACCACATCACCCTCGACGCCGTCGAGAAGACCGAGATCCGCCACGAGGCCGGCAAGCTCGTCCAGTCCGTCCGCCGCCGCTTCGACTTCGTCGCCAGCGGCGACCGCATCATCCTCACCGGCGAACGCGTCCTGGACGCGGAAGCCCAACCCGTGAACGACCCCGACCCCCGCTCCCGCTAGTCCCGGGTCAGTCGCGAGGGCTCACATAGGACCCGCGCTGTGGCACGGTGTAGATCAGCCCCTGCTCCCGCAGATACGCGATAGCCCGCCGCGCCGTCACGCGACTGACCTCGAACTCCTCGACGATCTTCTTCTCGCTGGGGATCGGCCCGCCCGGGCGCAGCCGTCCCGCCTCGATGCGCTCCTTGAGTCGGGTGGCGATGCGCTGGTAGGCGGGCGCGCTGTCATTGGTCGACCAGGTGTCGATCACGCTCTCGGACCCGCTCTGGACGACATAGCTGCCACGCTGCGGCAAGGTGCGGACGAGTCCTTCGTCGCGGAGCCAGGCCACCGCTCTGCGGGCCGTCTCGCGCGCGATGCCGAACTCCTCGACCAGCTCCTTCTCGCTGGGGATCCGCCGTCCCGGAGGCAGGGCGCCGGACTCGATCCGACGCTTGATCACCCCAGCGACCTGCTGGTAGATCGGCGCGATGGCTCCCGGATCCCAGTCCATGATCCGGACACTAGACGTCTGCAGACGTCTTACTTTGTCCAGGTACGTCTGTCATACGTCTGTTGGCTAGACGTCTTTAACACGTCTAGATTGCTCGATGAGCGTTGTCGGAAGGGAGAAGAGATGGAGCCCAGGACGAGAGTGATGGTCCGCCGGGCCGGACGGCCGCGTGTCGTGAGTGAATACGGCGACGGCCTCGACCAGGTCATCAGCCGGCGAATCCAGGGGGCGTTCCTCGGATGGAACGTCCTGGTGAGCGACGTGGGGCGGTGGTGGGCGACCCGAGGGCCGCTCGACCGGACGCAACTCCGTGCGGGCTGGGAGGCGTCGCTGGACGCTGACACGCCCGGACAGCTCTGCGAGCGGCTCGCCGACGAGGCCGTCCGGGATCGGAGGCGGCTCGGACGGTGGGGCGTGTGAGTGACGGTGACGGCGTAGAGCGGCTGGAAGAACTGGCCGAAGCCCTGGGCAAGCTGGGCGTCCCGGCAAGGCTCAGGGCAGCGGACGACGGCCGGACCTGTCTGCGGGCCTCCCATCCCCAGGTGCCCCTCAGTACGGACGTGCACGTGCGATCCTTCGAGGCCGGGGCGTGCTTTCTCTCCGAATGGGAGACGATCATTTGCCCGGCGGCGAATACCGCGGAGGCCGTCGCCTACATAGCCCGGCTCCTCGACCTGCGAATTTCTTGACGCAGGGTAATAGGCCACGTCAGGTCATGGACAGAGAGTGATCATTGAGCGGCGGCTGCCCATCGAAGCCCGTGCTCAGACGTGGTCCGCATGGCCGCATCCGGACAGTCCGTCCGTGCGGAAATGCGGCACAATCGTCAGCCGATGATCGATTGGCCGCTGGATTGTCGTGAACGATGAGTCGTAGGCTGTCGGCATTGCCTGGAAAGCAACCCCTGGGCGTGAGGCCGTTCCGGCGACGAAAGGGTCGACCATGACCGACAAGAGAGGCGCCAGCATCGGGGCGCTGGAAGATCTTTCCCGGATGTTCAGCAAGCACTCCCGGAACCTGGACGCTCTGATCAAGGACCTGAACGGTCGCACGGTCAGCAGCCAGGAGATCTGGTGGGGCCCGCAGGCCGACCGGTTCCGCGCAGCGTGGATGGAGGCCAAGACCGCCTTCGACAAGATGGCCGTGGCGCTGGAGCAGGGCGGCCAGGACATCAAGCGTTCGCAGCAGAACATCGAGGCGGCCACCCGCTGACCGTCGCCTCCCGATAGACCGCGGGTCCCGGCCCATCCCCCCGAGGCCGGGACCCGTGCTTGACCTAACCCCGCGCTACCACCTGAGTGACAGGGTGACTCCATGGCGTGACGGATCGTCACGTTCGGTGGAACACTTAGGCGAGTAACGAGGGAGTGCACATTGAACGAGGCCGATCGTTTTCGGCTCCAGTTGCTGCTGGGCAGGCTTCAGCAGTCTTCTTGCGAGGAACCCCGGCCCTTCAGGGCCGGGAGGAATCGCATCCCCAATAGTGCGGCGCGCAGCGCCGCGGCACCTTCAGGGCATCCTGCGACATCCACCGTTCGGTGACTTTGGGTGATAGTATAGGTACGGAATGCTACGGTCGGCGGTGTGAAGCTCGTGGTGCAGGTGAAACTGCTACCCGCTGCCGAGCAGGCGGCGGCGTTGGGGGCGACCCTGCACGCGGTCAACGACGCGGCGAACTGGGTGTCGGCCGTGGCGTTCGAGCAGTACGGACTGAAGGCGCGTGAGAGGCCGTTGCGCAAGCTGTGCTACGGCGAACTCAAGGCCCGTGGCCTGGGGGCGCAGGCGGCCCAGCATGTGATCAAGCGGGTGGTGGACGCCTGCACCACGCTGCGCGCCAACATCCGCAACGGCAACCTCGGCGGCGAGCACTCCAAACGCCGCCGCAAGGCCACCTCCAAGGCCATCGTCTTCCGCCCCGACGCCGCGCACACCTTCGACGACCGCTGCCTGTCGTGGAATTACGACGGGCAGACGGTGAGCATCTGGACGGTGGCCGGGCGGATGAAGAACCTGCGGTTCGCCTGCTCCCCGGACGCGCTCAAGCAACTGATCGCACACCGCAAGGGCGAATCCGACCTCCTCCACCGGGACGGCACGTGGTTCCTGATCGCCACGATCGAGGTGCCCGAACCGCAGGTGCTCGAACCTAAGGACTTCCTCGGGGTGGACCGGGGCGTCGTCAACCTCGCCACCACCAGCGACGGCACCGACCACCAGGGCCGCAGGCTCGCCCGCTACCGGCGCCGGCAGGCCCGCAAGCGGGCCGAACTCCAGGCCAGACGAACACGCTCGGCCAAACAACTCCTCCGCAAACGGGCGCGGCGCGAGCAGCGCCACGCCACCCACCTCAACCACAAAATCTCCAAACAGGTCGTCGCCGTCGCGGCACGCACCGGACGCGGCATCGCCCTGGAACAACTCCAGGGCATCCGCGAACGGGTCACGGTTCCTCGCGACCAGCGGGCACGCCTGTCGTCCTGGCCCTTCCACCAACTCGGGGCCTTCATCGCCTACAAGGCCCGCCGCGCGGGCGTGCCGTTCATCGAGGTGGACCCGGCCTACACCTCCCAGCGCTGCCCGCGCTGCGGCCACACCGCCAGGAACAACCGTCCCTCGCGGGACCTTTTCTGCTGTCGTCGGTGCGGGCTCGCTGGCCCCGCCGACCACGTCGCCGCCGTGAACGTCAGAGACCGTGCACGGACGGCGTGGGTATTTGTCAACATGCCCGCACCGGCCCCGGCATAGCCGGGACCAGTGGATGTGACCCGCGACCGTCCTCCCCAAGCACGGCCGGGAGCATAAACAGAGCCCTATCGAGACTGAGCCAACAAGCTCGCTCCCTTCGGGGCCGAGTAGTTGACACCTTGTCGGACGAGCACTGGCACACGTTCACCGGCTCCAGGCGGGCCATGGACGACCACACCTGGGTCGGCGGCGCGTCCGCCCAAGGGTTCGGCCGCGAACTCGAACGCAGCGACCGCGACCTTCAAACCCAACTCCGCAAGGCGCTGGAAATCGTCCAGGACAACCTCCGCCAAGGACGCCCGAGCCCACTTCAAGGTCGAGAAGGAGAAGGAGGGGTCGGACCACATACTCAAGATCGTGGACGGCAAGAAGGAGTCCTTGGCCGTCCTCTCCGGACTCCGCCCGTACACGGCCGACATCCTCGCGACCCACATCCGCAAGGTGAACGACATCTACGGCACCTTTATCCTCGGTGCGAAACGTGCTGACGCCCCAGTCACCGACGTCGATCTCGACTACGTACTGCTCGACGTCTCCCGGGATGCCAACGCCTTCGACAAGCTGCTCAAGGCCCAGATCGCCCACGCGAAGGTCGACATCCAGAGCGCCGTAGGCACCGGCAACCGCGACCGCCTCAACGGGGCCGTCGTCGCAAACGCCCAGATCTTCGGCCACCTCCTGGAAGCCCGAAACCAGACGGTCCTTGCGGAAGGAGGCCGGGTCGAGGCGGCCAACAAGCAACTACAGGCCAACGTCTCCAGCCTCCTTGGCCTGGTCGGCAACGCGGGCGCGGAAATCGTAGGCCAGCGAGGCGGCGCCCCTGCCCAGATGGCCTACGACGCGACGATCCAGGCCGTCCTGGACAAGATCTCCGCCCAGGCCGTCAAGCCCTTCGAAGAGCAGCCCGCCGACATCACCATGGAGCCCAAAAACAACACCGAAGCCATAGAAGCACTCTTCGGCCAACTCCTGGTCTCCTCACTGATCACGCACAACAAAGCCGATCCGAACGACCTCAAGGGCGAGCCCTTCGCCACCGACGACGACCCTCCGCGCCTACGCCCTCTTGATTCGCTGACACCAGACGAATACGAGAAACTTCTGCAGTATTCGCGAAACAAATTTCCGACGATCCGTGCACTGCAAGGTGATGCTCTCAAGGAGATCGGCAACGGGATGACCCGGGCGACCTGGCACTATCGCACGGAGGATGGCCGTTCCAATGTTCGTCAAAGTGGGCAGGGATGAGATCGTACTGGCCCATTGCCCTGGTGCGCGTTGACGTTCTTGGCGGGAGATTGTAGCGATGGTGAGGGCACGCCCAGGCCGACTGCCGTGCCAAAAGTCGTGCCGATCACAGATGCAGCCCCATACCTATGTGACCTGGTCCCCGTGAAAGCATTTCGAGACGTTACGGGACTGGCAAGCCAGAAGCGTCCTGAGTGGAGTGGCGTCGAGGAAGGTTCGAGGCTGTGCATAGCGCACTCGAATCGTCGGAAAGCGCTGGGTATTCATTGGAGTTATCGTGACGGCGAGAAAATTCTCGAACCGCTAGAGCGTTCCTTTGTGGAGAACAGTCCATCGCGTCTTCCGCGGGAGTTGGGGCGGGGTTTCGCAAGCCCTGATGCGGGAGTCGCGCATCCCAACTATGTAATCAGCCTCTTCCGATGTGGGAAAGAAAGGCCGTGGATAAGTATCGATTTCGTCCCGGTGGTGCGGGGGGCGGGATGCGGTGCAGGATATGTTCGCGTTCATGCGGATCGCGCAGCAGCGGTTCGGTCAGATCTACAAATGCACACCGAGGCCGTCGTAACTGAAGAGGTGAAGCTGCCTCAGCGTCTCCGTGGTGCCGTTTGGGGACGGCGGTCATGCTGGGGCCGCGGATCCCGGTTCGTCTCCGAGGCCGGGATCCGCGCTCGCCCCGCGCTGGTCAGTCGAGGCAGAACTCGTTGCCCTCGGGGTCGGTCATCACGATGTGGCCGGCGCCGAGCGGGGGTGCGGGTTCGTGCCGCTCGACCCGGGTGGCGCCGTGGGAGACGAGCCGTTCGGCCTCGGCCTCCAGGGCCGCCATCCGTGCGTCGCCTTCGAGTCCGGGGGCGGCTCGCACATCGAGGTGCACGCGGTTCTTGGCCTGCTTGCCCTCCGGCACCCGTTGGAAGAACAGCCGCGGCCCGGAGCCCTCGGGGTCGACCACCGCCGAGGCGTCGTTGCGGCTCTCGGGTGGCACGCCTATCGCTTCCAATGCCTGCTCCCATGATTCGAAGCCTTCGGGCGGGTCCTGCAGCCGGTAGCCGAGGGCCTCGGCCCAGAACGCGGACAGCCCGGCCGGGTCGGCGCAGTCGAAGGTGATCTGGACGTCGCGGGCCATGTCAGCTCGCCTCCCGGTGTGAGTAGAGGTCGCGGAGCAGGCACACCTCTGCCAGATGGTGGATCATCTCGCGGTTGATGTGCAGCACCAGCCTTGCCAGTGAGGAGTCGGCGTACGGTCCCTCAGCCTCGCCGCATGGGCGGGCGAGGCCGGTTTCGCCGAGGGACTCGACCCCGGCCAGCCATGTGGCGTACTCCGCGTCGAGCTGGGCCAGTGCCTCGTCCGCGGTCGCGGCGTACTCGAACGACTGGTAGTCGGTGGGCGCGCGACCGAAGTGCGCGGCGTTGCGCACCGCGAGCACGCCGACGATCACGTGCCCGAGCCGCCACGCGATCGTGCTGAACGGCGGCGGGTCGGGCTCCGGCATCGCGAAGTCGATGGTCATCGCGCCGGATCCGGCCTGCACCGGTGCGGTGCCGGTGCCGCGCGGACGCACGCTCCAGCAGTCGGGCACCGGTTCCCAGAAGTACTCGTCGTCGGTGAGCCCGTCGAGGCGTGGGCGCAACTGGTTGGTCCAGTGCCAGGTGAGCTGGTCTCGGACCAGGAAGTTCCAGGTCTGGTCGGTCATGGGACCAGCCTGCCCACAATAGCGGACAGTATCGTTCCTTGATTGTGGAACGATGAGCGCGTGACCGTTGAGGCGACGACAGAGCGGGTGCTGCGGCTGTTGGCGCTGCTGCAGCGGAGGCCGTCCTGGACCGCCGCCGAACTCGCCGCCGAGCTGGGGGTCACCGACCGCTCGGTGCGCCGCGACGTGGAGCGGCTGCGCGCGCTCGGCTACCCGGTGCACGCGACGGTGGGCGTCGGCGGCGGCTACCGGCTCGGCGCGGGCACCCGGCTGCCGCCGCTGCTCCTCGACGACGAGGAGGCGATCGCGACGGCGGTTTCGCTGCGGCTGGCGTCGGGGGGCACGGTCACCGGGGCGGGCGAGGCGGCGCTGCGGGCGCTCGCGAAGCTCGACCAGGTGATGCCGCCCCGGCTGCGCGCCGAGGTGCGGGCGGTGCACGGCGCCACCGAGACCCTCGTCGGCCCAGGGGTCGAGATCGACGCGGAGTTGCTGGTGACGCTCGCGCGGGCCTGTCGCGACGCCGTGCGGGTGCGGTTCCTGTACCCCCTTCGGGACGGAGGGGAGCGCGAGCGCACGGTCGAACCGGTGCGGATGGTCACCACCGGCCGCCGCTGGTACCTGATGGCCTGGGACGTCGACCGCGACGACTGGCGCACCTTCCGCCTGGACCGGATGCGCGAGGTGGTGGCGACGACCTGGCGCTTCCACGCGAGGGAGCATCCGGACCCGGTCGCGTACGTGCAGCGGTCCGTGACCGCGGCGCCGTACCGGTATCCCGCCCGGGTGCGGCTGCACGCCCGGCCCGACCAGGTGCGGGAGCTGGTGCCGCCCCAGGTGGGGCGCGTCGAGGACGATCGCGACGGGTGGTGCGTGCTCGTCATCGGCGCGGAGGACCTGGACTGGATCGCCATGCATGTGGCCCGGCTGGGCTTCGAGGCGGAGGTGCTGGAGCCTCCGGAGCTACGGGAGGCCGCAGCCCGGCTCGCCCGCCGCCTCGCCGCGCTGGCCGGACCCGGCTGACGGCCCGGTGGTGACCCCGCGGATCAGGACGATGAGGGCGGGCAGGGGGAACAGCAGCAGGAACAGGTTGGGCAGCCACCAGGTGAGGGTGAAATCGCCGCGCAGCGCCCAGAATGCCACCGCCTGGAGGCCTGCGGTGCTGGTCAAGGTGAGGGAGACCAGCATCAGCGGACGCCAGGCCGACGAGGCGCACAAGGCGGCCAGCCCGGTGAGACTCGCGGCCAGGTCGAGCAGGACGAACGAGTTGTTCCAGTCGCTCAGGATCGGGTCGGTGTAGTCCTGGTAGGCCAGTTCGGGCGGGATCAGGTGGGTGAACACCACCGCCCAGTACAGAAGCAGGCAGACGTCGGTGACCAGCATGGCGATTTTCGTCGCGCTCAGCAGCACATGTCAGCCCTCCTGGCCGATCATCTCGGCGAGCCGGGCGCGTACCTGGCGGTGCAGGTCGTCGCGGGGCGGTGCCAGGTCCAGCAGCCGCGCCGGCCACCAGCCGTCGACGGCGAGCCGGACGAGGTGGGCCGTGGCCGGATCGAGGCCGTCGCCGGCCAGCCTGTCCTGCCAGACCTGGTAGCACCGCCGCAACGACTCGAGTGTCTCCGGGCCGCCGGACGGCCCGGCGAGCAGAGCGACCGCGACCAGGTCGGCGTGTGCTCCCGCGGGGACGTCGGTGTCAGGGATGGTGGCGTCGAGCCAGGCCCGGGTGAAGGCCCCCGGTGGTGAACCGGACGGGGGCAGTTCGGCCTCGAACCGCTCGACCAGCCGATCGAGCACGCCTTGGATCAGTGTCTGCTTCGACCTGAAGTGGTGGAGCAGGCCGCCCTTGCTGACTCCGGCCTCCGCGGCGACCAGGTCCAGCCGGATGGCGTCGGTCCCGCCCGAGACCAGCATTCGCTCGACGGCGTCCAGAATCCGATCTCGTATCCTCATGCTCCCATTGCCGACCGTCTAGACGCTTAGCCACATCTGGCAGGTCTAGGACAGAAATTGACCGCTACGGGGCCTAGCGTGGTTCGAGCCGGGAAGGAAGCCCGGTTCTGGAGCATGAAAGGCGGAGACCATGGGCGAGACCATCACGGTTACGGGCGAGCGGGCCGATCTGCTGGCGGCGCTGGGCAAGGCGCGGCACTTCCTGCGCTTCACCGCCCGCGATCTGACCGACGAGCAGGCCGGGCAGCGGACGACAGTGAGCGAGCTGTGCATCGGCGGCCTGATCAAGCACGTCGCGTCGGTCGAGCGGAACTGGGTCGTCTTCATTCTGGAGGGGCCGTCGGTCATGCCCGACTTCACGGCCATGACCGAGGAGGACTTCGCGCAGCGGGCCGCCGAGTTCCAGATGCAGCCCGGCGAGACGCTGGAGGGCGTGCTGGACGAGTACGAAGAGGTGGCGCGCCGGACGGATGAGGTGGTCGCCACCCTGCCCGACCTGGGCGCCGCGCATCCGCTTCCCAAGGCTCCGTGGAACCCGCCCGGCGAGGAGTGGTCGGCCCGCCGGGTCATCTTGCACATCGTTGCCGAGACCGCGCAGCATGCCGGCCACGCCGACATCCTCCGCGAGGCCCTGGACGGCTCCAAGACCATGGGCTGATTTATCCGCTGGCTGTCGCTTCGCGCTGTCAGTAGGGTCCCGGCATGGGGAAGTTGCCGGAGTTGTACGTGGCCGTCGATGTCGAGGCGGACGGGCCGATTCCCGGGCCGTACAGCATGATCTCGCTGGGCATGGCCGTCGTCGGGCGGGACGACCTGCGGTTCTACACCGAGTTGCGGCCGATCTCGGACGAGTTCGTCCCCGAAGCGCTGGCGGTGTCGGGGCTTGACCGGGATCGGCTGCTGCGGGAGGCGCCGGCTGCGGAGGAGGCGATGGCCGCGGCGGCGAAGTGGATCAACGGGCTTCGGAAGGAAGGGCGGCCCGTGTTCCTCGCCGGGCCGGCGGTGTTCGACGGGATGTTCGTGCACTGGTATTTCCACCGGTTTCTCGGCAAGAGCCCGTTCAGCGCGAGTGGCTCGGGGATCGATCTGCGCAGTTACTGGATGGGCTTGGAAGGGTGCGAGTGGGTCAGCTCGCGCAAGAGCGTCATCAAGCAGAAGCTCGGCGTCACGGGACTGCCGCACACGCATCACGCGGGTGAGGACGCGGCCGAGCTCGCGGGGGTGTTCGAGGCCATCCTGGCGTCCCGGAAGGAGTAGGTCACCTCTCCGAGTCGCCGCTGACCGGGGGCGGGAGGGCCACCTGGACGCCGGTGGTCATGCCGGTGGCGACGAACAGGCCGCGGCCGGTGGGGCCGCCCAGGGACGCGTTGCGCGGAAGGCGGAGGCCGAAGAGGTCGCCGTCGTCGGGGGAGCCGACCGACAGCAGGACGCCCGAACGGGACCGGCGCGTGTCGGACAGGAAGCCGCGGTAGCCGCGGCCGAGATCCTCGGTGGTGCCGCCGATGACGATGGCGTGCTCCCCGTCGCGGGCGGTGCGCAGCACTTCGCGGAGGGCGTCGTCGAGGTCGGTCTCGTCGAGGAGCTCGGCGTCGTCCACGACGACGACGTAGCGGTGCTCGTCGCCGATGGCGGCGTGCAGGTCGTCGGACTCGGAGTCTGAGGTGAGCAGGCCCAGGACGCCGGGACGGCCGGCCAGGAGGCGCAGGGGCGAGCGGCGCGGGGTGATGAGGACGACGGGGACCAGCCCGCCCGCGACGGTCGGGTCCAGGAGCGAGTGGACGATCGTGCGGAGCGTGGTGGAACGCCCCGAACGCGGTGGGCCCGCCACCACGAACCCTGGGCCTTCGTTGAGGAGGTCGATGCCGACGGGGGCGAGGGTGTCTCCGCCTACGCCGACCAGGCTCCAGAGCGCGGACGGGGCCAGGAAGTCCTGGTCGAGTGCCATCGCCTCCCGGTAGGTGATGCGGACGGGCAGTTCGTCCACGTGGACGGGGCGTTGCTTGCGGGGAAGGCGTCCGTAGCGGCTGACGCAGGTGCGGGCGATGTCCTGCAGGGCCGCGACCTGGGCGGTGCCGGACGGGTCGTCGCCGAGCAGGCCGATCTGCGATTCTCGCAGGGGGAGGCCCGGCGTGAGGAGTTCCAGGGCGCGTCCGGGCGGCATCGCAGCGGGGACCTGCTTTTCCTGGAGGCCCGCGTACCCGTAGTCGTTGGGGTCGGCCATGCGCAGGATGAGGCGGCGGTCGAAGACGGTGGAGATCTGGCCGCTGAGTCCGGTGCGGTCGCCGGTGAAGACGGCGCGCAGGCCCACGGCGGCGCCTTCGCGCAGGAGGCGGAGGACGGCGTCGACCAGGCGGCCGTAGTCGTAGTTCTCGAACGCGCCGACGAAGCCTTCCCAGCGGTCCAGCAGGAGGGTCATGTAGGGGAGGCGGTCGGTGGCCGCCACGGAGGCGCGCTGCTCGGCCAGGGACGCGAAGCCCGCTTCGGCTAGGAGTTGCTGCCGGCGGGCGACTTCGGCGGAGAGGGCGGTGAGCAGGCGTTCGCAGCGGTCGAGCTGGTCGCGGGTGACGACCGCGCCGCAGTGCGGGAGCGAGACGAGGGGGAGGAGCGCGTTCGCGCCGCAGTCGATCGCGTACAGGTGGACGTCGTAGGGCGAGCACGCGCCCGCCAGGGAACCGGCGATGGTGCGCAGGGCGGTGGAGCGGCCCGATTGGGCGGAACCTGCCAGGTAGAGGTGGCCCCCGTTGGCGAGGTCCAGCGCGAGGGGCTCTCTGCTTTGGACGGCGGGCAGGTCGGTGATGCCGAAGGCGATCGGGGGCACGTTCACCACGGAACCCCCTGCGGCCGTGCGGGGCGTTAGGCGGACCTGGTCGGGCAGTGGGGTGAGCCAAGGGGACGGCTGGCGCGGTATGCCGGAGCGTCGGGCCGCCTCGTCTATGGCGTGGACGAGGACGGCGAGGTCGGTGACCATCGTGTCGTCGGCCGGTTCGCGGGGCGCGGGCAGGGGGCGGCCCAGGCCCTGCCACGTGACGGGCAGGACGGTGGCCTCGTTGCCTAGCGCGGCGCCTGGGCGCCGCCCGCCGACGCGGGCGGACTGGACGGCGTGCAATTCGGACGCGCCAGAGCGGATGTAGCAGCGTCCAGGGGTCGCCTTGGAGATGTGCGCGGCCTCGGCCGCGTCCAGCACGTCGGTGGACTCGTCAGGGTCGGTGACGCGCAGCGCGACGCGCAGGTTGGTGTTGGCGCGGATGTCGGCGGTGACGACCCCCGCGGGACGTTGCGTGGCGAGGATGAGGTGCACCCCTAGGGAACGTCCCCGGCGACCGATGTCGACCAGTCCTGTCACGAAGTCGGGCAGGTCGGTGACCATGGCGGCGAATTCGTCGATGACGAGGACGAGCCTGGGCATGGCGGCGAAGTCGGGAGTGCGGGCCCGCAGGTCGTTGTAGTCCTCGATGTCCTTGGCGCCCGCGTCGAGCAGCGTCTCCTCGCGGCGGCGCAGTTCGGCGGCGAGCGATTCGAGGGCGCGTTCGGTGGCGTGGCCGTCGAGGTCGGTGACCATGCCGACGGTGTGGGGCAGCCTGGCGCAGTCTTTGAACGCGGCGCCGCCCTTGTAGTCGATGAGGACGAACGTCATCTCGTCCGGCCGGTTGGCCACGGCGAGGGAGGCGATGAGGGTCTGGAGCAGCTCGGACTTGCCCGCGCCGGTGGTTCCGGCGATGAGGCCGTGGGGGCCGTCCGTGCGGAGGTCGACCTCATGCGCGCCGTCGGTGCCGATTCCGATGGGGACGCGGGTCGTACGGCCGCCTGTGCGCGCCCAGGCGCCCAGTACGTGATCGGCGCTGGGGTTGGGCATGTCGAGCAGGTCCAGCAGCCGCACATTGGACGGGATCGCCTCTTCGGCGTCTTCACGTGACACGTCCCGCACGGGGGCAAGCGCGCGCGCAACGCGGTCGGTCCATGCCGGGGAGACCTGGTCGGCCAGCACTGGGCCTAGCACGTCCAAGCCTTGGCCACGGAGGCGCAGCGTTTCGGGCCGGTCCGGGTCCCAGGCGGCGACGGCGGTGCATTCCTCGGGCAGGAGGCGTTCCTCGTCGTCCACGCAGATGGCGTACAGGCCGTACTCGGGGCCGCGGGACAGGAGCATGGGCATGCCCGGCACGCGGCGCAGTGCGCGTGCCCCGTCCAGCACGATGAGGATGTTGTACGGGACGCTCTCGGCTGGTTTGCCCTGGCCGAAGTGGGCGGTCTGGGCCTGGGCGGTGCGCCGCCGTTCCGTCACCCGGATGGCGAGCTCGGTGATGCGGTGCGCGACCGATTCGGAGTCGGTGCCCACCAAGGCCATGCACTCCTCGCCCTCGCGCGGCGCGCAGTGCGGCAGCCAGCGCACCCAGTTCCATTCGTCCCCGGCCTCCTGGTCTGCGCTGAGCACGACGATGGCCAGGTCGCGGGGGCTGTGCAGCGCGGCGGCCTGCGCGACCATCCACCGTGCAAGCGCGCGCGAGGCGTGCCGGGGGCCGGTGAGGCCGACGACCCCGAGCTCTGGCAGCGGCAAGGCGACCGGTACGAGATGCGCCGTGGGCACTCGCACGTCGCCCAGTTCGGGATCGGTGGTGGAGGTGGCGGCTTTGTCGTCCAGGCCGGCCAGTTCGATACGGGCGGGGAGATCGGCCACACCTAGACGCAGATGCAGCGTGTCGGCGTCGGTGAGGCGGCGCTCCCAGAGGCGTCGCCTAGGGCCGGTCGCCGTCAGCAGCACTTCGGCGGGGTCGGGGTGGATCGCGCGCCGTTCGGCCTCGTCCTCCTTGCGAAGCCCGTCGAGCTTGCCTCCGAACTCGGCGACCTTGCCCTGGTACTCCTTCAGTGCCTTCTTGTACGACTTGCGCCCGTGCAACCGGTCGCCGACCCATTCCCCGACCGTCATCACAGGCCAGGCCAGCGCGAACAGCGCCCACCACCACTGCCCTAGGGCGAACGCCATGACGAGCCCGAAAGCGGAGAACAGCAGCGCGCCGAACAGTCTCAGCCGTTCGCGCGGGTTTCGTTCGGGACGCTTGGGCACCTCCAAGTGGCGGCCCCGTCCGGCAGGGTTGAGACGCGGCGGACGGTTGAACGCCAACCCGCCTTCGGGCAGCGGCTCCAGGTGCGTGTCGGGTGCGGCGCTGGGCGCGACGGTGAGGATGCTTGAACCGATGGCCAGCATCCCCCCGACCGGCCAGGTGGTCTTGCCGGAGATCGGTTCCCCGTCCAGCAGCGCGCCCCCGCCGAGTGTGCGCGCGGACGCCTCGACCTGCACGGCGTCGCGCTCCACGGTGACGCGCAGCGAACGTGCGGGGATCGCGGAATCGTGCACCGTGACGTCCACGTCGGGGCCCGATCCGAGCGTGCTGGCGCCGAGCCCGAGCCGGTGCACCGAGCCCGCCGCCGGGCCCGCGACCACGCGCACCTCGACCAGGCCGGTCGGCTCGGCGAGGACGGTCGCGGCGGCGGTGCGCTGCTCGACGGCCACGACCGCGCCGTCGCGCAGCTCCCGGACGGCGCGCGCCTGCGGGTCGAGCATCCGGCCGTCCATCCAGAGCGCCCGCTGACCGCTGTCACCGCCGTTCGCCGCCGCGTCCTGCACGGGACGGGCCGCGGCCAGTCCGCCGGTGGCCGGGCCGCCCGCGGCGATCTTCGGCAACGACTCCTTCGAAAAGCGTGGTCTCAGGACTCCGGGCCGATGATTCGGCGACGATTCTCCGTCCGCGCCTCCGCCGTGGCCGTCCTTGCCGTCGAGGGCGCTGAAAAGGGAACGAGCGACACCGTCGACGGTCACCTCCGAATCGAGATTGATCACGACATCCCGTGGCCCTCGGCCGGTCAGTGCCGTGAACGAGATCCGCATTCGAGCCCTCCCTGGCGCGCCGCCGCTCGGGTCAGCTTAATTACCCGGCGGGTTCAAGGGGGCGGAGCCGCGGGACCGGCCCGTTCGCCCCGGGCTCCGGGCAGCCCGGCCTTACCTTCGGTGGTCACCGGTCTTCCCCTTTCGTGCAACGTCCCGTTGCTCTCATGACATATCCGACGGTAACGGCAGAAGTCGGCTCCGTGTTGTCAGCGATTTCTGTGACTGTTCGTAAGAACGGAAGTGATCAACGTTAATGCTGGTCAACGGCGCACATCACGTTACGGACCGGCTTCACCTCGCCGAATCCATTGACGCGGCATCATCGGCACCGCAAGCATGGATCGCCCGGTGAAGCGGGATCTCGCGGGGGGCGGGTCCCGCAGGGGCGAGAAGGGAGCACGTGGGCAGTGCGATGAAGTCCAACCAGTCGGCCGTCGCAGGAGGCGTCGCGACCACACCGGCCGGCGGCCCCGGCGGCGACGGCCTCGGCCGTTCCGGGCTGGGCGCCGCGGGCGGCCAGCGGCTTCCGGCCGCCCCGCGCGAACGCAAGCCCGCGCTCGCCGCGCTGGCCGTGCTGCTCATCCTCGGCGGCGCGCTCGCCAGCGCATACCTGGTGATGGCCAGCGGCCAGCGGGTCTCGGCGATCCGGATCGCGCAGCCGGTCGCGGCCGGGCAGCGCATCCCGCTCAACGCCCTCGAGGAGGTCCAGGTCAGCGACACCGGCGCCGACTACTACATCAACTGGACCGAGCGCGCCGCGGTGGCCCGCACCTACGCCGCCGTCCCGCTCGTCCAGGGCGCGCTGCTCACCAACCGGATGGTCAGCCGCACCGACGACGCCGCCAAGGGCCGCGTCGTCGTCGGGCTGGCGCTCAAGCCCGGCCAGTTCCCCTCCCGCGGCATGGAGACCGGCAAGCGGGTCAGCCTGTACGCGGTGGGCGGCGGCACCGGCGGCGGCCCGCGCGCCGGCACCGTCCTGTCCGCGGACGCGATCGTGGTCGGCGTGACGCAGGGCGGCGACAGCGGCCGGCTGCGCGGCGACCAGACCACGGTGGACGTGGCGGTGCCGCCGAACGAGGCGCCGCTGGTGACCCAGGGAGCCTCCGCCGGCACGGTCGCGGTCGCGCTGATCCCCGAGGGCACCCGGGTTTCGGGCGGGCAGCCGCAGCAGCCGCCCCCGACAGGGAACCAGGGGCAGCCGGAGGGGCCGCAGAGCCCCTCGCCCGGCGCGTCCCCGAACGGCGGGACGGGAGGGGCCGGCGGCGCGGGCGGCCGCACCCCGCAAGGCCCGGGCGGCGGCTCCCAGGCCCCGAACGGTACGGGCGGGAACTGACCGTGGCACTCATCGCGCTCGCGGCCGACAAGGGGGCGCCGGGCGTCACGACGGCCGCCGTCGCCCTCGGCGCCGTCTGGCCGCGCCCGGTCCTGGTCGCCGAATGCGACCAGGGCGGCGGCGACCTGGTGTACCGGCTGCCCGCCGACGGCTCCGGAGGCGCCCGGGACGGCGGCATGCTCAACCCGTCCCGCGGGCTGCTCAGCCTGGCCGCCACCGCCCGCCGCGGCCTGCGCCCCGACCAGATCGCCGAGCACTGCCAGCGGCTGGTCGGCGGCCTGGACGTGCTGGTCGGCCTCACCAACGCCGAGCAGGCGCAGGCCATGACCTGGCTGTGGGGCCCGCTCGGCCGCGCCTTCGCCGGGCTGTCCCCGGTGGACGTGCTGGCCGACTGCGGGCGGCTGGGCGCCGGCTCCCCGCTGAACGACCTGCTGCGCGAGGCCGACATGGTGGTGCTGTTCACCCGCGCCACCCTGGAACAGGTCGCGCACCTGCGCGAACGGGTGTCGGCGCTGGCCGCCGAGCTGCGCGGCGGGCCGCCGATCGGGGTGATCGTGCTGGCCGATCCGCGCGACTTCCGCGCCTCGATCGCCGAGGTCGACCGCATCGTCGCCGGCGTCCAGAGCCGGCTGCGCGGCCAGGACGGCGCGCCCGCCGATGCCGACTACGGGCCCGCACCGCCGCCGGTGAGCGTGCTGGGCGGGCTGGCGCTCGACCTCAAGGGCGCCGAACTGCTGTCCGGAAGCTGGGGCGGGCGGCTCGACCGGTCGCTGCTGATCCGCTCGGCGCGCGAGGCCGCGGGCACGCTCGTCAGCCGCCTCGGCGCCGTCCGGCCCGCCGTCCAGCCCCCGGCTCCGCCTCCGCCCGGCGGCACCGTCCAGGACGTCCCGGCACGCCCGCTCCCGGACCCGCGGCAGCAGTACCAGGAAGGGAGGCTCTAGGTGGACCACGGCCTCGTCAAGCGGCTGCGCCAGGAGGTCGGCGACCGGCTGGCCCAGCAGCGGCGGCTGGACGCCTCCGGCGGCCTCCCGCCGATGACCGGTGAGGACGAGCGGCAGTTCGCCCGCGCCCTCATCGGCCAGGTGCTGGAGGAGTTCGCGCGCGGCGAGATCACCTCCGGGCGGCGCCCGCCGAACGCCGAAGAGGAGGAGGCGCTGGCCGCGGGCGTGCACGCCGCGCTGTTCGGCGTCGGACGACTCCAGCCGCTCCTGGAGGACCCGGAGATCGAGAACATCGACATCAACGGCTGCGACCGGGTCTTCATCGGGTACGCCGACGGCCGCGAGGTCATGGGCGAGCCGGTCGCGGAGAGCGACGAGGAGCTGGTCGAGCTCATCCAGATCCTCGCCGCCTACAGCGGGCTGTCGTCCCGGCCGTTCGACACCGCCAACCCGCAGCTCGACCTGCGCCTGCCCGACGGCTCCCGGCTGTCGGCGGTGATGGACGTGACGGTGCGGCCCGCGCTGTCGATCCGGCGCGCCCGGCTGGGCAAGGTGTTCCTGTCCGACCTGGTCGGCAACGGCACCTTCACCCCCGAGATCGGCCACTTCTTCAAGGCCGCCGTGCACGCCCGCAAGAACATCATGATCGCCGGGGCCACCAACGCCGGGAAGACCACGCTGCTGCGCGCCGTCGCCAACGAGATCCCCGCGCACGAGCGGCTGATCACCGTGGAGCGTGCGCTGGAGCTGGGCCTGGACGCCTTCCCCGAGCTGCACCCCAACTGCGTCGCGTTCGAGCAGCGGCTGCCCAACTCCGAGGGGCAGGGCGCGATCTCGATGGCCGAGCTGGTCCGCCGGTCGCTGCGGATGAACCCGTCCCGGGTGATCGTCGGCGAGGTGCTGGGCGACGAGATCGTCACCATGCTGAACGCGATGACGCAGGGCAACGACGGCTCGCTCTCGACCATCCACGCCAACTCCTCGATGGAGGTCTTCAACCGCATCGCCACCTACGCGATCCAGTCGGAGGAGCGGCTGCCGATCGAGGCCACGCACATGCTGATCGCGGGCGCCATCGAGTTCGTGGTGTTCATCGAGAAGCGCAACGACTACGCGCGCGGCGGCCGGCTGCGCCGGTTCGTCTCCAGCGTCCGCGAGGTGACCGGCGCGGACGGCCGGGTGCTGTCCTCGGAGGTCTTCGCCGCCGGACCGGACGGCATCGCCGTGCCCGCCGCGCCCATCGCCTGCGCCGACGACCTGGCCGAGTTCGGCTACGACACGTCCATCGGAGGTGCCTGGTGAGCGTGTCCCTGCGCGGCGCCGGCCTGCGTTGCCGGCGGCAGAGCGGGGTGCGGTGATGTACGCGCCCGATGTGCTGCTGGCCATCGCCGCCGGCGGGCTCGGCGGCGGCGGGATCCTGCTGCTGGTCCTGGCGATCCGGGGGATGCCCGCACGGTCGGGGCCGCCGCCCAAGCGCAGCCGCGAGGAGCTGGTGCGCACCCTCACCACCCGTACCGCGCTCGCGATCATCGTCGGGCTGGCGGTGCTGGTCGTCACCCGCTGGCCGATCGCCGCCGCCGGCACCGGCGTGCTCGTGCTGGCCTGGAACGGTCTCGCGGGCGGCGCCGCCGAGGAGCGGAAGAGCATGGCAAGGCTGGAGGCCCTCGCCGCCTGGACCGAGTCGCTGCGCGACACGATCGCCGGCGCGGTCGGTCTTGAGCAGGCCATTCCCGCCTCGCTGCGCGCTTCCTCGCCCGTCCTGCAGCAGCCGCTGCGCTCGCTGGTCGACCGGATGCACACCCGCGTCCCGCTGCCGGACGCGCTGCGCCGCTTCGCCGACGACCTGAACGACCCGTCCGCCGACCTGGTGATCGCCGCGCTGATCCTGAACGCCAAGCTGCGCGGCCCGGGGCTGCGCGACATGCTCGGCGCGCTGGCCACCTCCGCGCGGGCCGAACTGGACATGCGCCGCCGCGTCGAGGCCGACCGGCGCGCCACCCGCCGCAGCGTCCGCATCGTCGTCGGCGTCTCGGTCGGGACGGCGATCGGCCTGGCCGTCTTCAACCACTCCTACGTCGAGCCGTACGACGACCTCCTGGGCCAGCTGGTGCTGTGCCTGGTGATCGCGCTGTACGGGGCGGGCTTCCTGTGGCTGCGCCGTCTCGCCAAGTACGAGATGCCCAGCCGGTTCCTGACCACGTCGCGTGCGGCGCGTCCAGGCGACCCGGGCGAGGTGCCGACGACGTTCGCCGCGTTGCAGGCCAAGGGCGGCCAGAGCGTGCTGCGCGGGCGGCACGCCATGGACGCCGGAGGCGGTGGTGGGCAATGACTCATACCGCTGAGTCGGAATCGTTGTGCGCGGGATGCGAATGGTGTGAACATGGCCGGACGTCGCTTCTGTGTCGGGGTGGTGTGACGTGACCGGTCCGTTGCTCGCGGGCGCCATCGTGGGCGCCGGGCTCTACCTCTTCGTCCGCGCCATCTTCCCGGCCCGGCCGGGGCTGGCGGCGCGGCTGGCCGCCTTCGACGCCGCACGCCGCCGCGACCTGGAGGACGCGCAAGCCGGGCGGAAGTCGCCCACGCTCGACAAGGTCGGGACGCTGCGCGCCAAGGTCGGCGCGGAGCTGGCCCGGTACTGCGAGTCGCGCGGCTGGAAGCTGCGCTCGATCCGCGCGGACCTGGCCATCACCGAACGCTCGCTGGAAGGCTTCCTGGCCACCAAGTTCCTGCTGCCCGCGGGCGCGCTGCTGTTCATCCCGATCGTGGTGGCCTACTTCGCGCTGCTGGGCGCGGGGGTGTCGTTCCAGGTCCCGATGTGGATCTGCGTGTTCTTCGCGGTGCTGTTCTTCTTCTTCCCCGACATGCAGCTGCGGCAGGAGGCGGCCTCGCGGCGGCAGGACTTCCGGCACGTCGTCGGCGCGTTCCTCGACCTGGTGTCGATGAACCTGGCCGGCGGCCGGGGCGTGCCCGAGGCGCTGATGACCGCGTCCGGGGTGGGCGAGGGGTGGGCGATGCACCGGATCCGGGACGCCCTGTCCAACGCCCGCATCACCGGGCAGACGCCGTGGCAGGCGCTGGGCCGGCTCGGCGACGAGCTCGACATCGCCGAGCTGCGCGACATGGCCGGCGCGCTGGCGCTGGTCGCCGACGACGGCGCGCAGATCCGCAAGTCGCTGGCGGCTCGGGCCGCCTCGATGCGCAGCCGCGAGCTGTCGGAGCTGGAGGGCAAGGCGGGCGAGCGGTCCCAGTCGATGCTGGTCGCCCAGCTCCTGCTCTGCGCCGCGTTCCTGGTCTTCCTCGCCTACCCCGCGCTGATGCGGGTCATGGCGGCCTGACAAACAGAACAGTTCGCAAACCTCGTACCCCTGAAGGAGGATGTGTGGGTCCTTTGAATCCCTGGAACGACCCGGTCGTCGTCTACCTGCGGGCCATGGTCGGCAGCCGCGTCGACCGGCTCCGCAACGAGCCGGACCGGAGCAAGGGGGCCTCGGCGATCGAATGGGCGATCATCACCGCGATCCTCGCCGTCATCGCGATCACCATCGGCGCGACGATCCGGAACCTGATCGTCAACAAGGCCAACAGCATCCGGACCGAGTAGTGGCGGCGCGGCGCCGCGAACCGGGCGACCGCGGGGCTTCGTCGATCGAATGGGCGTTGCTGACGCCGATCCTGATCCTGGTGATGCTGGCCGTGGTGCAGTTCGCGATGGTGTACCACGCGCGCCATGTCGCGCTGGCGTCCGCGCAGGCGGGCGCGCGGGTGGCCCGTACCCAGCCGGTCGGAGGCGGCTGGGAGGGCGCGGCCGAGGAGAAGGCCGCCGGCGACGTGCAGAAGATCGGCCGCAACCTCATCAGCGGGTTGCGGGTGAGCAGCGGCGAGACCGGCGACCAGCGCTGGGTGGAGGTGAGCGGCGAGGCGGTGCGCGTCGTGCCGTTCATGACCTTCCGCGTGTCGCAGCGGTCGCAGGGCCCCATCGAATGCTTCCGCCCGGACGTGGGCGAGGGCGTGGCGTGCGGGGGAGGCGCTCAATGAGACCGTTCCACCGCCTTCGTGCGAGGCCCGACCGGGGCTCGATGTCGATGGAGATGGTGCTGGTCACGCCCCTGTTCGTGGTGTTCCTCATGCTGCTGGCCGGGGCGGGCCGGATGGTGGACGCGCAGAGCCAGGTCGACGGCGCCGCCCGCGACGCGGTGCGGTCCGCGTCCATCGCCCGCAGCGCCGGCGGCGCGGAGCGGCTCGCGCAGGAGGCCGCGTCCGCCAACCTCAACGGGCGCGACTGGTGCGCGGGCGGCCCGGTCGTGGTCACCGACACCACCGACTGGGGGCCGGGCGGACGCGTCGCCGTGACCATCACCTGCGACGTGGATCTGGCCGACCTGTCGTTCATCGGGCTGCCCGGCAGCAAGACGCTGCGCGGCAAGGCGCTCGCGCCGATCGACACCTTCACCTACCGCGGCGGCGGCAACCCCGGGGACGCCGGATGATCCGCCGCACGCCGGGGACGCCGCGCGACCGCGGGACGATCGGCATGTACGTCGTGCTGTTCACCCCGGCGGTGTTCCTGCTGGCCGGGCTGCTGGTGGACGGCGGCCTGGCGATCCACGCCCGGCAGCGCGCGGCGGACATGGCCGAGCAGGCCGCGCGGGCGGGCGCGAACGAGATCGACACCGACGCGCTGCGGCGCACCGGGGAGCCGGTGATCGACCCGGGCCGGGCCCGGGCCGCGGCGTGCGATCTGGTGGCGAGCCACGACGACGAGGTGACCGGCTCGCGCTGCGACGCCGACGAGGAGCAGGTGGACGTGACCGTGCAGCTGACGGTGCGGCTCCAGCTGCTCGGCATTGTGCCGGGGATGGGGGAGTTTACGATGACCTCGACGGCGTCCGCCCATCCAGTCACCGACGAGGATCAGTAGGGGACCCCGATGACGGCACGGCACGCAGGCGGCAGGCGGTCCGAGGGCGTCCGGGACGCCTCGGGAAGGCGGCTGGGGCAGGGCGCCCCCGAGCCCGTGCGGGTGCGCGGGCGGCGCGGCGCGGGCGACGTGCTCGCCGGCCTGGGGGCGCTGGCCGCGCTGGTGGCGCTGCTGGCCGGGGTGCCGTTCGCGCTGCTGACGTTCTTCGACTCGCCGATCCCCGACAGCGTGCCGACGCTGTCGGACCTGTCCCAGCCGATCGGGGACAGCACGCTGATCCCGATCCTGGTCGTGCTGGTCTGGCTGGCGTGGCTGCAGCTGGCGCTGTGCGTGATCGTGGAGGTGTACGCCGGGATCCGCGGGGTGGGCGTCCCGGCCCGGGTGCCGCTGGCGGGCGGTACGCAGTCGCTGGTGCACCGGCTGGTGGTCGCGGCGCTGCTGCTGTTCACCGCGACCACCGCGATCGTGCCCGCGTTCAGCGGCCGGGACCTGCACCAGCGGCCGCCGCAGACCCAGTCGCAGGAGTTTCAGCCGATCGCGGTGGCGCCGGAGCTTCCGATGGAGCGGGCGCCCGGCGCCGCGCAGGCCGCCGCCCCGGCCGTCCAGCCGATGGAGAAGGCCGCCACGACGAAGATCTACCGGGTGCAGCCGCCGGAGGGACGGCACCACGAGAGCCTCTGGGAGATCGCCGACAAGTGCCTGGGCGAGGGCCGCCGCTACAAGGAGATCTTCGAGCTCAACAAGGGCCATGTGCAGCCGGACGGCAGCAGGCTGAACATCGCCAGCCTGATCCGGCCCGGCTGGATCCTGGAGATGCCGGCGGACGCCAAGCACGCCGAGGTCATCCCGGCGAAGGATCTGGACGACTACTTCCGCCACGGTCACGCCGTCCCGGACAAGGCCCCGGCCGCCGAGCCGCAGCCGGACCGTCAGCCCGCGCCCGCGCCGAAGCCCGACGACCGCAAGCCCGAGCCCGACCCGGAGCAGAAGCCGGGTGCGGAGAAGCCGGGCGCGGAGAAGCCGGGCGCGCAGATTCCGGGTGTGGAAGTGCCCGGATCGGAGGTCCCCGACGGGGGCGTGCCCGAGGACCCGCCTCCCCCGCCGGAGCAGACCGGCCCCGAACTGCCGTCCACGCAGGCGCCGCCGCCCGAGCAACCGGCGCAGCAGCCGTCCCAGCCGGCGCCCCGCCCGGACGGCGAGCTCGGCGGCGGTGCGGGCACCGGCGGCGCCACCGTCCCGGGCCGCGACACCGCTCGCGCCCACGACACCGCGCTGCCGTTCGACCTCGGCTGGCCGCAGGGCCTGGCGGCCGCGTCGCTGCTGGCCGCCGGGGTGCTCAGCGCGCTCGGCCGGCGCCGCCGCACGCAGATGTGGCACCGCGCGTTCGGGCACATGATCGCGCGGCCCAAGGGCGCGGCCGCGCTGACCGAGCAGGCGCTGCGCGTCGGCGCCGACGAGGACGCCACCCGCCTGCTCGACCTGGGGCTGCGGCACCTGTCGAAGTCGATGGCGGCGGGCGGCCGGGCGCTGCCCACGGTGTACGGGGTGCACCTGGGCTCCGGCAGCCTGGACCTGTGGATCGCGCCCGCCGACCGCAACCCGCCCGCCCCCTGGCAGGCCTTCGACGACGGCCAGGTGTGGCGGCTGCACGCCGGTGCGCTCGCCGCGCTGGACGAGGCCGACCTCGCCGACGTGCTCGCCCCCTACCCAGGGCTGGTCTCCATCGGCACCAACGCGGGCGGCCGGATCCTGGTCGACCTGGAGGCCGCGCACGGCCTGATCGCGCTGCGCGGCCCGGTGGAGTCCCGGCGCGCGGTGCTGGCCGCGCTGGCGCTGGAGCTGGCCACCAACCGCTGGTCCGACCACATGCGGATCACGCTGGTGGGCTTCGGCGGCGAGCTGGGCGAGACGCTGGCGGAGATCGCGCCGGACCGGGTCCGCACCGTGGCCACGCTGGAGGAGGCGCTGCCCGAGCTGGAGGGGCGCGGCGAGGAGGTGCGGCAGGCGCTGGCGGCGTCCGGGATGGACTCGGTGCTCACCGGGCGCAGCCGCGGCGTGTTCGGCGAGGCCTGGATGCCGCACTACCTGATCATGGCGGACGAGCCGTCCGAGCGGGACGCCGACCGGCTGGTCGCGCTGGCCCGCACCGGCACCCGGATGGCGGCGGGGTACCTGGTGCCCGGCGACGTCCAGGGCGCGACCTGGACGTGGGACGTGGACGCCGAGGGGCGGCTCCAGGCGGGCGTGCTCGGCTTCGAGGTGGACGCGCAGCTGGTCCCCGAGGAGCACTACCGCGGCCTGGGCGAGCTGTTCCGCGGCGCGTCGCGGCTGGAGTCGGTGCCGCTGCCCGACCTGGCCCCCGTGGCGGACGACGACCTGGGCGGCCCCGGCGAGCCGACGGTGGCCGGGGTGCCCGGCGCGCCGGGCGGGCAGCAGCAGGCGTCGGCCGACATCAAGGTCCTCGGGCCGATCGAGGTCGACGCACCCGGGCCGATGGACGAGAGCAGGCGGGCGCTGTGCACCGAGGTCCTGGTGTACCTGGCGGCGCACCCGGGCGGCGTCCACCCGACCGTGCTGGGCGGGGCGATCTGGCCGCGCGGCGTCAGCGCCGGGGTGCGCGACGCCTGCGTGGCGCGGGTGTCGGACTGGCTCGGCCGCGACGCCCGCGGCCGGCCCAACCTGTACTACGACGACCGCGGCCGGATCCGGCTGGGCTCGGAGGTGCGGGTCGACTGGGCGGTGTTCCGCTGGCTGGTGTGGCGGTCGGCGGCCGAGCCCGCGTCCGAGACCGCCTACATGTCGTACGCGCTGGACCTGGTGCGCGGCCCGGTGCTGGCCGACCGGCCGCGCGGCCGGTACGGCTGGCTGGCCGCCGACGACCTGGAGTACGAGGCGACCGCCCGGGTCATCGACGTCGCGCACCGGCTGGTGGTGCTGCGGCTGGACGAGGGCGACGTGCGGGGCGCGGTCGGCGCGGCCCGCGCCGGGCTGCGGCTCGCCCCCGACGACGAGGGCCTGTGGCGCGACCTGCTGCGCGCCACGCACGCCACCGGAGACCAGACCCAGGTGCAGATCGCCGTCGACGAGCTGCGCAACCGCGTGGGCCGCGACCCGCTTCTCGACCAGCTCCAGCCGGAGACCGAGGCCCTGGTCGAGGAGCTCCTCCCGCAGTGGCGCCAGGTAGCCGCCAGCTGACGCTGTGTTTATTTCAATCCCGGCCCAGGGTGCTCGCCTGGCGGCTCGCACCCTGACCGTGCTTGGTGCGAGCGCGACATCGCTTCGCGATCTGGCCGGTGACGCTCGCCTCCGGCGTCGCGTCGCCGGCCAGGTAGCGCGCTCGCGCGGGACCTGAGGCCACGTCGAGACGGCATCAGCGGTAGAGGCCGGGCCCGCCCAGCGAGTAGCGGGCCGGCTGCGGGTAGACGCACGGGTTTCCGGGGCGCCCCCCGACCCGGACCGCGTACAGGGGACGGCCCGTGCCGGTCGACAGCGCGTACACCGTGCCCGCCGCCGGGTCGGACAGCCAGAGCGCCGTGCCGTCGGCGGACACCCCGCCCGGCACCGCCGCCTGCCCGCTGGGCAGCCGCCACAGGTGGGAGACGCGCCGGGTGGCCAGGTCGAGCGAGGAGACCGTCCCGTCGCCGCCCAGCACGTACAGCAGGCGCGAGCCGCGGCCGAGGACCAGGGCGTGCGCGCCGGGCCCGGTGGGGACGAAGCCGGTCGTCCGGAAGCGCGCGGCGTCGACCAGCCACAGGCCGCCCTTGGCGGCGTCGGCGACGTAGAAGGTGGTGCCGTCCGGGGACAGCCGCAGATCGACCGGGCGGGCCCCGGCGGGCAGCCGCAGCGTCCCGGTGACGGTCCGCCGGGACGGGTCCACGCGGACCACGCCGCCGGTGGCGGGGCACGGGGTGACCAGGAACGACGCGTCGGCGGCGAAGTCGGCGCGGAGCGCGCCCGCGCATGGCAGCCGCAGTGCGCCCAGCGGCCGCATCGTGTGCGGGTCGCGGAAGTCGATGCGGGCCAGCCGGCCCACCATGAGGAGCGCGGCGCGGCCGTCCGGGGTGAAGTAGAGCGGCCCGGGACGGGCGATCCGCAGCGCCCTGCCGCGGTGCGCGTAGCGGGGGCCGATGGGCTGGAGCAGGCCGTGGTCCAGATCGGAGATCCAGAGCCGGCGCAGGTCCCAGCCGGGGACGATCAGGGACGGCGTGCCGCCGGTGCGGACGCGGCCGAGCAGCCGTCCGGTGCGCTGGTCGATGACGTCGGCGGTGCCGGTGGCGGCGTTGGGGACGAACACCCGGGGCGGCAGGTTCCGGGCGGCGGGGCCGAGCATGCCGGGGCCGGTCGCGGCGTACACGTCGAGGCCGGGGGCGGCGGCGGTGCCGGCGTCGCGGCCTCCCCGGCGGGCCGCGTCGGGGTGTGAGGCGTGCGTGTCGGCCGGGTACGGCGCGGGGCCGCCCAGCGCGATCGTCGGGGCGTCCGGGGCGCCGTGTCCCGGCGGGTGGAACGGCACCGGCGACTCGCATCCGGCCGTCGGCAGCGCCGCCGCGACCAGGAGGGCGACGGCGGCGGCCGCCCGGCCGGGACGCGGCCGCGGGCCGCGCGGCGCCGTGCGGTGTGCCGTGCGCTGCTGTGTGCGACATGCCCCCATCACGGGCGGGACTGTACCGCTTCCGGCACTCCCCGTGTACGGCTCATCACCAAACGCGTAGGCGGGCGGGCCTCAACCGGACTTGCCGATGCCGATCCCGAACTCGCGGTAGACCCGCTCCCAGAAGCCGTCCCGCAGCCAGGTGCGCGCCTCCTGGTAGGGGCGGAGCGAGCCGCCGAGCTCCTTCTCCGCCTCGATCAGCAGTTCCTTGTCGATCACCGGCGGCAGGATCGGGCCGGGCAGCAGGTCGCGGATGTTGTCGCGGCCGCGCTCGAACAGCCACTTCTGCGCGACATGCTCGCCGATCTCCAGCATGGAGTCGCGGTCGGGGCCGAGCTTGCCGTCGGTGGGGGCCGGCGCGGCGGTGGAGTTCATCGACGCGGCGACCGTGGCCGGGGACGCGGGCGCGCCGGCCGTGGCCGGGACGCCGCCCGCGCGGACGCCCGCCGCCACGTGCGACGGCTTGACCGCCGGGGTGCGGCCCGCGAACACCTGCGACGGCGACGGGACGGCGGGGGTGCGCCCCGCGGCGGCCGCGTCGCGGACGGCGGGCGCGGCGGCGCCTGCGGGCACGGGCAGGACCTTGGCCTTGGTGAAGTAGGGGCGGAGGAAATCGGCCGGTAGCACCTCGACAGTGTCGGACTCCCACACCAGCCACTCGGCCTGGTTGGAGCCGTGCGTGGGCTCCACCCCCCACAGGTGGACGCGCACGCCGTAACGCTGGGCCGCCTCCACCGCGGGCAGCATGTCCTCGTCGCCCGCCAGCAGCACCGCGTCGGTGATCGCCCGGTGCCGGGCCAGCGCCTCCAGGTCGGCGCGCAACTGGGCGTCCACGCCCTTCTGCTGGCCCTGCGCGTTCAGGTTGCCCAGCCGCAGCTTCACCAGCGGCAGATTGGCGATCACCCGCTGGTCGACGGTCGGCTGCCTTTTGGGCGCCGCGTCGAACCAGTAGACGCGCAGCAACTCGCCCAACAGCTGGCTGTCGGCATGGCTGGTCAATGCCTTGATGAGCTTCTCCGCCGCGACCCGGTACTCGCGCCGCGAGCTACAGCCCAATAGCAGCGCACCGGAGGCCGCGTAGAGGTATCCCGCGTCGACGAATACGGCGTAGCGAGCGGGCTGTGGAACGAACTCCGAGGTGGCCATGGCCTTTCACCTTATTCGTGCACGGGCCTGTCCTGGGCGCGAACCACGGTTAGATGTCCTTCGAGCCTGCTCCAAGGCGCGCCGTCCACAAGGGTTCTGCCTGCGTTACTCCACGTTACGCCGGGTGTGCGGCCGATGAACGAGCGGCACCCTTATGCCCCGGGGAAATGTGGAATGTCGGCCGCCCGGAATGGCGCCGGATCAGCGCGGGAACGCGCTGGCCCGCCAGGCGCCCGGACCGCGGGGCCGCCGCCCTTCCGCGACGGGCCCGCGCAGCATCCGGGAACGGTCGGCCCAGCCGGAGACCCGCCCGGCCCCGGCCTTGGACGGCTCCGCCGCCGCGGCGTGCGCGCGGGCGCGTGCCGTCAGCACCGCCACCAGGGCCGCGACCTCCTCCGGGGTGGCGTCGCCCCGGACGATCTGCAGGAACGGCCGATCGGCGGTGCTGCTCACATCGCCTCCTTAACGGCGTGTCGCGTCATTCTGCTCAGAGCGGGATGTTGCCGTGCTTCTTCGGCGGCAGCGTCTTGCGCTTCTCGCGCAGCGACCGCAGCGCCCGGATGATCTGCCCCCGGGTCTCCGACGGCTTGATCACGTTGTCGATGTAGCCGCGCTCGGCCGCGATGTACGGGTTGGCCAGCGTGTCCTCGTACTCGGTGATCAGCTCGGCGCGGCGGGAGTCCGGATCGTGCGCGGCGGCCAGCTCGCGCCGGTACAGGATGTTGACCGCGCCCTGCGCGCCCATCACCGCGATCTGCGCGGTCGGCCAGGCCAGGTTGATGTCCGCGCCGAGGTGCTTGGAGCCCATGACGTCGTACGCGCCGCCGTACGCCTTCCGGGTGATCACGGTGACCAGCGGGACGGTCGCCTCGGCGTAGGCGTACAGCAGCTTGGCGCCGCGCCGGATGATCCCGTTCCACTCCTGGTCGGTGCCGGGCAGGAAGCCGGGCACGTCGACGAAGGTGAGCACCGGGATGTTGAAGGCATCGCAGGTCCGGACGAACCGGGCGGCCTTCTCCGAGGCGTGGATGTCCAGCGTCCCGGCGAACTGCATCGGCTGGTTGGCGACCACGCCGACCGAATGCCCCTCGACCCGGCCGAACCCGACCACGATGTTGGGCGCGTACAGCTCCTGGACCTCCAGGAACTCCCCGTCGTCCAGCACGTGCTCGAGCACGGTGTGCATGTCGTACGGCTGGTTCGGCGAGTCCGGGATGAGCGCGTCCAGCTCCCCGTCGGCCTCCGCCTCGTCCAGGTCGACGGCGAGGTCGAACGCGGGCGGGTCGGCGAGGTTGTTGGACGGCAGGTAGGACAGCAGCGCCTTGACGTACTCGATCGCGTCGTCCTCGTCGGAGCCCTGGTAGTGCGCCACGCCCGACCGGGTGTTGTGCGAATGCGCGCCGCCCAGCTCCTCCATGGTCACCGTCTCGCCGGTGACCGTCTTGATCACGTCCGGGCCGGTGATGAACATGTGCGAGGTCTGGTCGACCATGACGATGAAGTCGGTGATCGCGGGGGAGTACACCGCGCCGCCCGCGCACGGGCCCATGACCAGCGAGATCTGCGGGATGACCCCGGAGGCGTGCACGTTCCGCTTGAAGATCTCGGCGTACAGGCCGAGCGCGACCACGCCCTCCTGGATCCGCGCGCCACCGGAGTCGTTGATCCCGATCACCGGGCAGCCGGTCTTGATCGCGTGATCCATGACCTTGCAGATCTTCTCCCCGAACACCTCGCCGAGGGAGCCGCCGGAGACGGTGAAGTCCTGGCTGAAGACCGCGACGTGCCGGCCGTCGACCGTGCCGTACCCGGTGACGACGCCGTCCCCGTACGGCCGGCTCTTCTCCATCCCGAAGTTGGTGGAGCGGTGCCGCGCCATCTCGTCGAACTCCACGAACGAGCCGGGGTCCAGCAGCGCGCCGATCCGCTCCCGGGCGGTCATCTTGCCCTTGGCGTGCTGCTTCTCGACCGCGCGCGCCGAGCCCGCGTGCACGGCCTCGTACCGGCGCCGTTCCAGGTCCGCGATCTTTCCCGCGGTGGTGTGGACGTCGGTCTCCGCCGCGGGTTCAGGAGCTTCCATCGCCATGCCGGTCAGAGTAACCGGTGGGCCGCCGCGCGATCGGCGCCGGGGCGGCCCATACCCTGGTCGCGTGGCTACGAACACGCGCGACACCCTCCGGCAGGACATGCCCGAACCGCTGCGCCGCGATGTGCGGCTGCTCGGCGCCATGCTCGGCGACGGGCTGGTCGAGTACGGCGGCCAGGGGCTGCTGGACGACGTCGAGCGGCTCCGGCACGCCGTGATCGCCGCCCGCCGCGGCGAGATCGACGGCGCGGAGGTGGCGGCCATGGTCGACGGCTGGTCGCTGGAACGCGCCGAACTGGTCGCCCGCGCGTTCACCGTCTACTTCCACCTGACCAACCTGGCCGAGGAGCACCACCGGATCCGGACGCTGCGGGAACGTGACAACCGGGACGAGACGGTGTCCGGCTCGGCGGCCGCGGCGGTCGAGGGGATCCGGGCGTCCGCCGGCCGGCCGGCGGAGGTGGTCGAGGGCCTGGAGTTCCGCCCGGTCTTCACCGCGCACCCGACCGAGGCGCGCCGCCGCGCCGTGGTCACCTCGATCCAGCGGGTCAGCGACCTGCTGGCGAGGCTGAACGCGGCGCCGGGCGCGAGCGAGGCCCGCGAACTGGAGCGGCGGCTGCGGGAGGAGATCGACCTGCTGTGGCGGACCGCGCTGCGCCGGCACGCCCAGATGGACCCGCTGGACGAGGTCCGCACCGCGATGGCCGCCTTCAACGAGACGATCTTCCGGACCGTCCCGGAGATCTACCGCGCGCTGGACGCCGCGCTCGACCCGGAGGGCGCCGGCACCCGTCCCCCGAAGGCCCGCGCGTACCTGCGGCTGGGCAGCTGGATCGGCGGCGACCGGGACGGCAACCCGTACGTGACCGCGCAGGTCACCCGGGACGCGGTGATGATCCAGGCCGAGCACGTGCTGCGCGCCCTGGAGGCGGCCTGCGACCGGATCGGCCGCGAGCTGACCGCGCACGCCTCCACCACGCCGCCCTCGCCCGCGCTGCGCGAGGCGCTGGCCGCCGCCCGCACCGCCCAGCCCGGCGTGATCGGCGAGATCGCCAAGCGGTCCCCGGACGAGCCGCACCGCCAGTTCCTGCTGTACGCCGCCGCCCGGATCGCCGCCACCCGCCGCCGCGACGCCGACCTTTCTTACGGCTCGCCCGACGAACTCCTGGACGACCTGCTGATCGTGCGCGCGTCGCTGGCCGAGGCCGGCGCGTCCCGGCTCGCCTACGGCCGCGTCCAGAACCTGGTTTGGCAGGTCGAGACGTTCGGCTTCCACCTGGCCGAACTGGAGATCCGCCAGCACTCGGAGGTCCACGAGAAGGCCCTCGCCGAGGTCAGAGCCGGCGAATCTCTCTCCGAGGCGTCGGAGGAGGTCCTGGAGACCCTCCGCGTCGTCGCGTGGATCCAGGGGCGGTTCGGCGTGCGGGCGTGCAGCCGCTACATCGTGTCGTTCACCCGGTCCGCCGGCGACATCGCCGCCGTCCACGAACTGGCCGCCTCCCTCGGCGAGCACGCGCCCGTCCTGGACGTCATCCCGCTGTTCGAGACCGGCGAGGACCTCGAACGCGCCCCCGCCGTCCTGGACGGCATGCTGGAGATCCCGGCCGTCCAGCGCCGCCTCGCCGACACCGGCCGCCGCCTGGAGGTCATGCTCGGCTACTCCGACTCGGCCAAGCAGCTCGGCCCCACCAGCGCCACGCTGCGCCTGTACGACACCCAGGAGGCCCTGACCTCCTGGGCCGCCGCCAACGACATCACGCTGACGCTCTTCCACGGCCGCGGCGGCTCCCTCGGCCGCGGCGGCGGCCCCGCCAACCGCGCCATCCTCGCCCAGGCCCCCGGCTCGGTGGCCGGCCGGTTCAAGGTCACCGAACAGGGTGAGGTGATCTTCGCCCGGTACGGGCACCCGCAGATCGCCCGCCGCCATGTCGAACAGGTCACCAACGCGGTGCTGCTGGCCTCGACCGACGCCGTCCAGGACCGGGCCAGGAAGGCCGCCGCCCGCTACCGCCCGCTGGCCGACAAGATCAGCGACGCTGCCCGCGCCGCGTTCCGGTCCCTGATCGAGACCGACGGCTTCGCCGCGTGGTTCGCCCGCGTCAGCCCGCTCGAAGAGATCGCCGAACTGCGCATCGGCTCCCGTCCCGCCCGCCGCAAGGCCGCCCGCGGCCTGGAAGACCTCCGCGCCATCCCCTGGGTCTTCGCCTGGACGCAGACCCGCGTCAACCTCCCCGGCTGGTACGGCCTGGGCAGCGGCCTCGCCGCCGTCTCCGGCGAAGGCCAGGACCTGGACGAGCTACGGGAGGCGTACGAGGCCTGGCCCCTGTTCAACACGCTCCTCGACAACGCCGAGATGAGCCTGGCCAAGTCCGACCGCGCGATCGCCGAACGCTACCTGACCCTGGGCGGACGGCCCGAGCTGACCGAGACCGTCCTGGCCGAGTACGACCGGACCCGGTCCCTAGTCCTCGCCGTCACCGGCCACGACCGGCTCCTGGAGAACCGCAAGGTCCTCTCCCGCGCCGTCGAACTCCGCAACCCGTACGTGGACGCCCTCTCCCACCTCCAACTACGCGCCCTGGCAGCCCTACGCGCAGGCGTGTCGGACGAGACAGAACGAGAGCACCTGGAAGAACTCCTCCTGCTCTCCGTCAACGGCGTTGCAGCCGGCCTCCAGAACACAGGCTGACGACGTCTCCGTAAGACAATTCGTATTGCGTGACGTGCTACAGTTCGGAGTATGTCAACCATAACGATCAGAGCTGATGAGGCGACCGAGCAGGCCCTGGCCGAGCTCACCGAAGACGGTGCCGAACGGTCCGCCGCCATCCGCGAGGCCATTCAGGAGGCCGCCCGGCTCCACCGTGCCCGCAAGGTCCGGGCCGAAGCGGAGGCGCTGGCGGCCGACCCGGATGACCGCGCCGAGATCGCCGCCGTCCTCAAGGACATGGAGGACCTGCGTGCGTGGTGATGTCTACGCGCTCCGTGCCCCGCGCGGTGCCAAGGGGCACGAACAGCGAGGAGGTCGGTTCGCCGTGGTCGTGCAGTCGGACCTCTTGCCCTTGTCCACATGGCTGGTCGCCCCCACCTCCACCAGCGCGCGCCCGGCATCCTTCCGTCCCGAAGTGGAAGTGGCGGGTAAGACCACCCGGGTGCTGGCCGAGCAGACAACGGCCGTTGCGCCGGAGCGACTCGGTGATCGCGTCGGCGCCCTGACCTTGAGTGAACTTCAGGCGGTGGACGCGGCACTGGTGACCGTGCTCGGGCTTGGTCGCTGACACGCCTTAGGACGGCCAGTTGGGTTTGCGTTTTTCGTTGAAGGCGGCGATGCCTTCCTGGCGGTCGGGGGAGAACGCGGCGGTGCGCCAGGCGTTCTCTTCGATGTCCAGGGCCGCGTCGAGGCTTCCGGTTCCGGCGCCCAGGCGCATCGCGCGTTTGGCGGCGCGGACCGCCACGGGGGAGTTCGCGGCGATCGTCGCGGCGATCGAGAGGGCCTCCTCGCGGGCGGTGCCCGCGGGGACCTTGCGGTCCACCAGGCCGAATTCCCGCGCCTCGTCGACGTCCAGGCGGCGGCCGGTCAGTACCAGGTCGGCGGCGCGGCCGGGGCCGAGCCTGCGGAGGGCGAGCTGGGTGCCGCCGCCGCCGGGGACGAGTCCCACGCTCACCTCGGGCAGGCCGAAGACCGCGGTCTTGTCCGCCACGATGAGGTCGCAGGACAGCGCGAACTCGCAGCCGCCGCCCAGCGCGTAGCCGTGGACCGCGGCGATCACCGGTTGGGGCAGGTCCAGGACGCCGCCGAACGCGGCGCGGAACACGGGCCGCTGGGCCATGAGCTCGGCGTCGGTCATGGTGTTGCGTTCCTTGAGGTCGGCCCCGACGCAGAAGGCCTTCTCGCCCGAGGCGGACAGGACCACCGCGCGGACCGCCGGGTCGGCGGCCGTCTCCGCGCAGATCTCGGTCAGGTGCTGTGCCATCGCCGTCGACAGGGCGTTCAGGGCCTCTGGCCGGTCCAGCACGATCTCGGCGACATGCGGGCTCGTCTCATCGCGCCGTAGCGTCACTCCGTTCACGCCGAGCACTTTAGAGGACGGCTGATGAGCCCTGTTTGGCCGCGTGGGGTTGGATGATGGGGTGAGTGAGTCTCCCTACGCCGACCTGGACCGGCCCCCGCTCCACGAAGGGGCCCTCCGGCGCGCGCTCGTGCGCCCCGACACGCTGTGGCAGGACGTGCGCGTGGTGCCGGAGACGGGGTCCACCAACGCCGACCTGGCCGCCGCGGCCGGTGAGGGCGCCCCGGAGGGCACGGTGCTGGTCACCGAGCTGCAGATCGCGGGACGCGGCAGGCTGGGCCGGCCGTGGGCCGCGCCCGCCCGCTCGGGGCTGATGTTCTCGATGCTGCTGCGGCCCGGCGTGCCCGCCGCGCGGCTGGGCTGGTCGCCGCTGCTGACCGGCGTGGCGGTGGCGATGGCGGTCCGGCGGATGACGGCGTGGTCCCAGGAGGGCGCGGGGTTCTTCGCGGAGGAGGGCGACCGTACCGACGCCGCCGTGGACGTCCGTCTCAAATGGCCCAACGACCTGCTGGTCGGCGAGCGGAAACTGGCCGGGATCCTGGTCGAGAAGGTCGAGGACGCGCTGGTGGTCGGCATCGGCCTCAACGTCGGCCTGCGCGAGAGTGAACTGCCCGTCCCGACCGCGACGTCGCTGGCCATCGAGGGCGCCCCGCTGAGCGACCGGGCGCCGCTGCTGCGCGCGATCCTCCGCGAGTTCGAGACCTGGTACCGGGAATGGACGTCGCTCGGCGGTGATCCGGAGACCAGCGGCCTGCGTACGGCGTACAAGGGCCTGTGCGCCACGCTCGGCCGCGAGGTGCGGATCGAGTTGCCCGGCGGGGACGTCCTGCGCGGCACGGCCAGTGACGTCGACGCCTCCGGCCGTCTGGTCGTCACCGGGCCCGACCAGGCGGAACGCGCGGTGGGCGCGGGGGACGTGGTGCACGTACGGTGAAGCCGGCGGGTGGATACACGGACCTGTCGGTCCAGGGACCGTCGCGTCTGCCACGATATGTCGCGGAACTCGACCACGTCGCCGCCGGCGTCTTCGGCGCCGCCGGCGCGCTGAGGGGCAGGGGAGATGCCAGCAGAGGGCGGGGCGGGGTCTTTGCCCGATCCGAAGGAGATCGAAGAGCTCCTGCTCGGCGGCGAGCTGCGTTACAACCGTGTCGACGCCGTCCGGCTGGCCGGGGTCAGCAGGGCGTTCTCGGGCCGGGTGTGGCGCGCCTTCGGCTACCCCTCGATGCCCGACGGCGAGGTCGCCTACACCGAGGGCGACGTCGCCGCGCTCTACCGGATCCGCCGGCTGATGGACGACGGCGTGCTCGACGAGGACGGGGTGATCCGCCTGGTCCGCGCCTTCGGCCAGACCATGACCCGGCTCGCCGAATGGCAGGTCAACCTGCTGAGCAGCACGCTGAGCGAGAGCCCCGGCGAGGCGCCCGACCCGGGGGCGGTCCGCACCATCGTCGAGATTGCCGAAAAGCACATGGAGGAGTTCGAGCCCCTGGTCGTGCACGCCTGGCGGCGCCAGCTCGCCGCCGCCGGTACCCGGGCCATCGCCGCCTCCGCCACCCGCGCGCCGGGCTCGTCCGCGACGCGGCCGCACATCACGGTCGGGTTCGCCGACATGGTCTCCTTCACCCAGATGAGCCGGGAGCTGGAGGAGCTGGAGCTGGCCCGGGTCGTGGAGCGGTTCGAGGAGACCGCCTCCGACATCGTCGCCTCCTGCGGGGGACGGCTGGTCAAGACGCTGGGCGACGAGGTGCTGTTCTGCGCCGACGACCCGGTCGTCGGCGGTGAGATCGCGCTGACCATCGCGGCGGCCGTCAAGGACGAGACGGAGGTCCCCGACGTCCGGGTCGGGGCCGCCTACGGGCCCGTCCTGCCGCTCATGGGCGACGTGTTCGGCACCACCGTGAACCTCGCCGCCCGCCTGACGTCCCTGGCCCGGCCGGGCTCCGTCGTGATCGACGAGGAGCTCGCCGGCCGGCTGGAGGCCCGGCCGGACTTCACCGCGACCCCCATCGTCCGCCGGCCCGTCCGCGGCCTGGGCATCATCCAGCCGTACGTTCTCCGCAGAACCCGAGCGAAGGATCGCTAGGGCCTGTCTCGACGTGGCTTCAGGTACCGCGCGAGCGCGCTACCTGGCCGGTGGGGCGACGCCGGAGGCGAGTCTCACCGGGCAGATCGCGAAGCGATGCCGCGCTCGCCCCAAGCCCGGTCAGGGTGCGAGCCGCCAGGCGAGCGCCCTGGGCCGGGGTTGCAAATCAGTTGGGTGAGCTCATGCCTTCGCCGGGGGCGTCGGTCAGGCGCTGGAGGTAGTTCTGCTCGCCCAGGGACTCGACCAGGCCCAGTTCGGTCTCCAGGTAGTCGATGTGCTCCTCCTCGTCGGCGAGGATGTCCTCGAAGATCCGGGCTGAGGTGACGTCGCCGCGGGAGCGCATCAGCTCGATGCCGGGACGGAGCCGCGCCACGGCCTCCAGCTCGACCTGGAGGTCGGCCTTGAGCTGCTCGACCACGGTCTGGCCGATCCGCAGCGTGCCGATCTTCTGGTAGTTGGGCAGCCCCTCCAGGAAGAGGATGCGGTCGGTGAGCCGCTCCGCGTGCCGCATCTCGTCGATGGACTCTTCGCGGGTGTGCCTGGCCAAGCGGGTGAATCCCCAGTTCTCCTGCATCTTGGCGTGCAGGAAGTACTGGTTGATCGCGGTGAGCTCGGCGGTCAACTGCTCGTTGAGCAGTCCGATGATGTCCTTGTCGCCTTCCATGAAGCCCCATGCTTCCATGGCCGCCCGGATGTGGACAGCACTAACCCCCCGTTCAGCGCATTTTCCTTGCGAAATGGCTGCTGAGACGGGGTGCCCGTTGGCTGTCGTCTTAAGCGGCGGTGGGTTCGGACCCCCTTTCGGACGGGCGCACGGGAAGCGTGGGGCCGGCGACCTGGACGGGCCGGGACACCGTTTCGGTGCATTCGACCGGCATCACCGGGGACGCGGGGCCGCCGGTGATGGCGTCGACCAGATCGCTGGCGGTGCGGTACTCGCTGATGAGGGCGTACAGCCGCTTGGTGCAGGAGCCGCAGCCCGGCCTCATGCCGCAGGCGTCCTTGACGTCCTTGGGGGAGCTGGCGCCGCCGTCGAGGCAGCCGCGGACGTCGTCCTCCGTGACGGCGTTGCAGATGCAGACGTACATGCGGCGACGGACCCTTCATCCGGCAGTAAGGACACCCTCATTAAGGTAAGGCTCCCCTAAGGTAGCCCACGATGTCCGTTCTGGCCAGTGGCGACCGGTTCTTTTGTGTGTGGCCTTCCTGGCGGACCCGCGCCGCGAGGAGGTCCCGCGGCCGGTTTTCACCCGCCCGTCTCGCCGCACATGGCGCGACACACCTCTTTAGAACATCCAGGCGGCGCGGTAACGAACGTCAGGAACCGGGCGAGGGCCGGAGCCCGCCGGAAGCCCCGTGAGCGTGCGGCCGCCGCCCGGGATCGCGGTCGACACGCGGGGTTACCTCCGGTTGCCCTGAGGAATGTCCGTGTTCGGGGATGTACTACGAGTGGCAAACCGCAGGTCAAGAGCGCGGCGGGTGCCGGGAAACGTTCATGAATGGTCATACGATCGGTCTCATGACCTCAGTACTGCTCGCCGAGGACGACACGTCCATCTCCGAGCCTCTCGCCCGTGCGCTGCGCCGTGAGGGCTACACCGTCGAAGTCAGCCCGGACGGCCCGCAGGCGCTGGAGCGGGCACTCGGGGGCGGCGTGGACCTCATCGTCCTCGATCTCGGACTGCCCGAGCTGGACGGGCTCGAGGTGGCGCGCCGGGTACGCGCCGAGGGGCACGGCGTGCCCATCCTGATCCTGACCGCTCGCGCCGACGAGGTCGACACCGTCGTGGGCTTGGACGCCGGTGCCGACGATTACGTCACCAAGCCGTTCCGCCTGGCCGAGCTGCTGGCCCGTGTCCGGGCCCTGCTGCGCCGCGGCAGCACCGAGACCCCGATCGTGCAGGGGGTGCGGATCGACGCCGAGTCGCGGCG
This sequence comes from Actinomadura vinacea, assembly GCF_039532545.1. Lineage (NCBI taxonomy): Bacteria > Bacillati > Actinomycetota > Actinomycetes > Streptosporangiales > Thermomonosporaceae > Actinomadura > Actinomadura vinacea. The sequence continues at coordinate 275,231 of NZ_BAAARW010000038.1, forward strand.
GGCCTGGATGGGCGACCAGGAGCTCCAGCTCACCACCAAGGAGTTCGACCTGCTCCGCGTGCTGGTACGCGACGCGGGCAAGGTCGTCACCCGTGAACAGATCATGCGCGAGGTGTGGGACACCAACTGGTGGGGTTCCACCAAGACCCTCGACATGCATATTTCCTGGCTGCGCCGCAAACTCGGCGACGACGCCGGCAGCCCGCGCTACATCACGACCGTGCGCGGCGTCGGCTTCCGATTCGAGCGCGGCGACTAGGGCGGTTTTGTGGGTCCGCGCAGATCCACGAAACCCGCCCTGAGGCGCGTCCGCCCAGAGCCCCGTCCGCCATGATCATGCGGTTCCGTCGCGGGCCGGCCCGAGACCGGCCGCGGCCGCGGACCGCGTGATCATGGCCCACCCTCGAAGGAGCCCTGATGAGGCGCCGACTGCTGCTGTCGACGCTCGCGGTGGCGGTCGTCGCGATCCTGCTGCTCGGCATACCCCTCGCCTACGCCGCCCACAAGCTCATCTACGAGGAGGCCCGCCAGTCGCTGGACCGCGAGGCCGCCTCGATCCTCGGCGGGATCGGCTTCAGCCTGGAGTCCGGCCAGCCGATCACCGCGCAGAAGATCTCCCAGGAGTACCCCGGCCGGTACATCGTGATCAGGCTGGCCAACGACCAGCTGGTCACCGCCGGGGCCCGGCCGGCCCGCGGCGTGGCGCTGCTCACCTCCACGGGGAACGGCGGCGGGGTGCGCGTCCAGGTGTCCCGCCCGGCCGGCGAGGTGCAGGACGAGGCGCTGCGGCTGATGCTGCTGATCGGCAGCCTGGCCGCGCTGGGCGTCGCGGTCACCGTGGGCCTGGCCATGGTGCAGGCTCGCAAGCTCACCCTGCCGCTGATCGACCTGGCCGAGACCGCCGACCGGCTGGGCACCGGCAACGCCCGCCCGCGCCGCCGCCGGTACGGCATCGCCGAGGTCGACCGGGTCGCCGAGGTGCTGGACCGCAGCGCGGTCCGGATCGCCGACCTGCTGGCCGCCAGCCGCGAGTTCGCCTCCGACGCCAGCCACCAGCTGCGCACCCCGCTGACCGCGCTGTCGATGCGGCTGGAGGAGATGATCGAGGCGGCCGAGTACCCGGACATCGTGCGCGAGGAGGGCGCCGCCGCGGTCGCGCAGGCGGAACGGCTGGTCGCGGTGGTGGAGCAGCTGCTGGCCCGGTCCCGGCACGACCGCACCGGGGCGGCGGTCGCCGCCCCGATCGACGACATCATCGCCCAGCAGGTGGAGGAGTGGCGGCCGATCTTCCGCCGGGACGGCCGGGACGTGGCGATGACCGGCGAGCGCGGCCTGATCGGCATGACCAGCCCGGAAGGGCTGTCCCAGATCATCGCGACGCTGCTGGACAACTCGCTGGTGCACGGCTCCGGACCGGTCACGATCAACACCAAGCTCGGCGCCTGCTCGGTGGTGGTGGAGGTCGGCGACCAGGGCACCGGGATCCCGCCGGAGCTGGAGCCCAGGATCTTCGAGCGCAGCGTCAGCAGCGGGAAGGGCACCGGGCTCGGGCTCTACCTGGCCCGGTCACTGGCGGTGGTGGACGGCGGCCGGCTGGAGCTGATCCAGTCCCGTCCCGCGGTGTTCGGGGTGTTCCTCCGCCAGGCGGCCGAGGCGCGGCTGGCGTCCGAACGGGTCGTGATCGGCCCGGCCTGACCGCCCGGTCAGCGTCCCGTCTGGGTGAACTCGGCGTACCCCTCGGCGGGGCGCGAGTCGATCGGAAGGCCCAGGTCGTGCGCGGGCGGCGCGCTGCCGTTGACCGTCCCGGGAGCCGCCGGCCGCGGGGCGGCGGTCTCGGGAAGCCCCGAGTGCGGGTCGACCTGCGCGGCCTCGACCGGCAGGAACACCCACTTCTTGTACGACCAGAAGCGGAACAGCGTCGCCACGCCGGTGCCGACGACCATGGAGGCGTTGTACGGGATCGGCCCGGTCAGCCCGAGCACGTAGCTGGTGAAGCCGATGAACAGCTGGGTGATCACCAGGCCGACGCCGTTCAGCGCGAAGAACAGCACGTACTCGCGGCCCAGGCCGGTGCGGTCGCGGTGGCGGAACGTCCAGTAGCGGTTGGCCAGGTAGGCGAACGTGGTCGCCACCACCGTCGCGATCGCGTTGGACGACAGCGGCCCCATCCCCAGGCCCGACTCCAGGTGCAGCGCGTTGCTCAGGACGAACGTGATCACGAAGGCGATCGCGCCGACGCTGCCGAACTTCGCCAGCTCCCGCGCCAGGTGCCTGAACCGGCGGTAGATCTGGGAGAACAGGTTCACGAAGGGGAACCTTCCTTCCGGGATACGGCTACCGCGGCGCGGCGCTCGGCCGGCGCGGGTCGGCTTCTGCGGTGGCGAGAAGAGGATAGACGTGTGTGACCGCTGGGGCGGTACAACCAGACGTTCACGGTACCGTGCCTCTTCCCCTCCCCGCGCAGGGGCTGATCACACTCGTGCCCATTCAGCTTTGACGCGGGGATGGCCTGATCTGTTCACTCGATCGGCCCACCGGCCCGGTCGGCACGCTGACGAGGGACGATCACGGTCCGCGAGGGCGGTGCACCCCGTCCCGCCCGATAATCTACTGATCGTGACAGATCCAGCGCAGATGCCGGTGGTGGGCATGGCCGGCGGCGGCCAGCTGGCCCGGATGACCCAGCAGGCGGCGATCGCCCTCGGCGTGTCGCTGCGCGTGCTCGCGGGCTCGGCCGGCGACTCGGCCGCCCGGGTGGTCGCGGACGTCCGCGTCGGCGACGACTCCTCCCTCGACGACCTGCGCGCCTTCGCCAAGGGCTGCGACGTGGTGACCTTCGACCACGAGCACGTCCCCGGGGCGCACATCCGCGATCTCGAGGAGTCGGGGATCCCGTGCCGTCCCGGCTCGGCGGCGCTGCTGCACGCCCAGGACAAGCTGGTGATGCGGGAGCGGCTGAGCGCGATCGGCGCGCCCTGCCCCGCCTACGCCCACGTGCCCGACCGTGCCCCGATGGCGTTCCTGGAGGTCTTCGCCCGCGACCACGGCTGGCCGCTGGTGCTCAAGGCGACCCGCGGCGGCTACGACGGCAAGGGCGTGTGGGTCCTGGACGCCCTCGACCGCGACGCGTGGGACCTGGTGAGCCGCCTGGTCGGCGAGGGCGTCGACCTCATGGTGGAGGAGCACGTCCCGTTCCGCCGCGAGCTGGCCGCGCTGGTCGCCCGCTCCCCGCACGGGCAGGGCGCCGCCTACCCGATCGTGGAGACCGTCCAGGAGAACGGCATCTGCGTCGAGGTGATCGCGCCCGCGCCCGGCCTGGACGGCGACCGCGCCGCCGAGGCGCAGCGGCTCGCCCTCGACATCGCCGACCGGCTCGGCGTCACCGGGCTGCTGGCGGTGGAGCTGTTCGAGACCGAGGACGGGCTGCTGGTGAACGAGCTGGCGATGCGCCCGCACAACTCCGGCCACTGGACGATCGAGGGCGCCCGCACCTCCCAGTTCGAGCAGCACCTGCGGGCCGTGCTCGACCTGCCGCTGGGCTCCACCGACCCGGCCGCCCCCTACACCGTCATGGCGAACGTGCTGGGCGGCGACGCCCCCGCGATCTACCATCGCTACCTGCACGTGATGGCCCACGACCCCGGCGTCAAAGTGCACTTCTACGGCAAGGACGTCCGCCCCGGCCGCAAGATCGGCCATGTGACCGTGCTCGGCTCCGACCTGGACGACCTGCGGGCACGTGCCAGGCACGCGGCGGACTTCCTGCGCCGGGGCTCGGCGATGGACGAGAAGGAGGACGCGTGACGAGCGTCGGCGTGGTGATGGGCAGCGACTCCGACTGGCCGGTGATGAAGGCCGCGGCCGAGGCGCTGGAGGAGTTCGGGATCGGCTACGAGGCCGACGTCGTCTCGGCGCACCGGATGCCGCACGACATGATCGCCTACGGCTCGGAGGCGGCCGGGCGCGGCCTGCGCGTGCTCATCGCGGGGGCGGGCGGCGCCGCCCACCTGCCGGGCATGCTCGCCTCGGTCACCCCGCTCCCGGTCATCGGCGTGCCCGTCCCGCTCAAGCACCTGGACGGCATGGACTCGCTGCTGTCGATCGTCCAGATGCCCGCCGGGGTCCCGGTCGCCACCGTCGCCGTCGGCGCGGCCCGCAACGCCGGGCTCCTGGCGGTGCGCATCCTGGCCGCCTCGGACGAGGCCCTCCAGGCGAAGATGCGGGACTTCCAAAGGGACCTGTACGACCAGGCCAAGGCCAAGGGCGCCCGCCTCCGCGAGAGCCTCTGAGGTCAGCGCCGCAGCGCCCACTCCACCGCCGGGCAGCGGTCCATGACCACGTCCAGGCCCGCGTCCCGGGCCCGCCGCGCCGCCGCCTCGTCGATGACCTCCAGCGGCAGCCAGACCGCCCCGGCCCCGGCCGCGATCGCCTCGTCCACCGCCGCGCCGGCGAACTCCGCCCGCCGGTAGACGCCCACGACGTCGGGCGGGTCGGGGACGTCCGCCAGCGCCGCGTACCCGCGCTCGCCGAGCACGGCCGCCGCGGACGGATGCACCGGAATGATCCGCTTGCCGCGCTGCTGAAGCAGCCGCGCCTGGGTGTAGACCTCCCGCTCGGGGTTGTCGGCCAGCCCCACGAACGCCCATGTCGTCGTCTCGTTCAGCAACCGCCGGATCACGCCCTGGTCGGCGAACGGATCCACCATCGCATCAGCCATGCCCAGCACAACATCAACGGCCCCGCGATCGTTCCCTAGGGACGGCCCAGGGCGCGGTAGTTCCAGCCGGCGGCGCGCCACTCTTCGGGGTCCAGGGCGTTGCGGCCGTCGACGATGTTCTTCTCCGCGACCACCTCGGCGAGCGCCAGCGGGTCCATCTCGCGGAACTCCTCCCACTCGGTGAGGAGGAGCACCACGTGGGCGTCGCGGGCGGCGCCGAGGGCGGAGTCGCCGAAGTCGAGGGACGGCTGGGCGCGGCGGGCGTTGGCCATGGCCTGCGGGTCGTAGACGGTGACCTTGCCGCCCTGGCCGCGGATCGTGGCGGCCACGTCGAGGGCGGGCGAGTCGCGCACGTCGTCGGAGTTGGGCTTGAACGCCGCGCCCAGCACTCCCACCGTCCGGCCGATGAACGAGCCGCCGAGCAGCAGCCGGGCCAGGTCGACCATGCGGATGCGGCGGCGGATGTTGATCTCGTCGACCTCGCGCAGGAACGTCAGCGCCTGGTCGACGCCCAGCTCGCCGGCGCGGGCCATGAACGCGCGGATGTCCTTGGGCAGGCAGCCGCCGCCGAAGCCGAGCCCGGGGCCGAGGAACCGGCCGCCGATCCGGTCGTCGTGCGACAGCGCCTCCGACAGCTTGGTGACGTCCGCGTGCGCCGCCTCGCACACCTCCGCCATCGCGTTGATGAAGGAGATCTTGGTGGCCAGGAACGCGTTGGCCGACACCTTGACCAGCTCGGAGGTGGGGTAGTCCGCCACGATGAACGGGGTGTCCGCGGCCAGCATCGAGGAGTAGACCTCGCGCAGGATCTTCTCCGCCCGCTCGGCCGCGCCCTGGTCGCCGGGCAGGCCGACGACGATCCGGTCCGGGCTGAGGGTGTCCTGGACGGCGAAGCCCTCGCGCAGGAACTCGGGGTTCCACGCCAGCACCGCGTCGCCGTCGGCGGGGGCCAGCATGGCGATCCGCTCGCCCAGCCGGGCCGCCGTGCCCACCGGCACCGTGGACTTGCCCACCACAAGGCACGGCCGGTGCAGCAGCGGTGCCAGGGAGCTGACCGCGTCGTCCACGTAGGACAGGTCCGCGGCGTACTCGCCCACCTTCTGCGGGGTCCCCACGCAGACGAAGTGGACGTCGCCGAACTCGGCCACCTCCTCGTAGGAGGTGGTGAAACGCAGCCGGCCGTTCTCCAGGTTGCGCTTCAGGACCGGCTCCAGACCCGGCTCGTAGAACGGCAGGTCACCGGCCGCGAGGCGGGCCACCTTCCGCTCGTCGACGTCCAGGCCCAGCACCTCGAATCCAAGATCGGCCATGCACGCCGCATGCGTGGCGCCTAGGTACCCGGTCCCGATCACCGTCAGCCGGTAGCTCAAGACGGCTCCTCTCCTCGTCGTCCGGTGATGGACGTTCCCGCACGTAGCGGTACCCCGTCCTCGACCGGCGCAGTGTACTGGTAGGTAGCATGCGCGCTATGAGTCCCGACTTTCCCACGTACGCCCCGTCGGAGGAGCACGAGCTGCTCCGCGCGACGGTCCGCGAGCTCGCCGACGCCAAGATCGCGCCGCATGCGGCGGAGGTCGACGAGGAGTCCCGCTTCCCCCAGGAGGCCCTCGACGCGCTCGTGCAGAACGACTTGCACGCCGTACACGTTCCGGAGGTGTACGGGGGCGCCGGGGCCGACGCACTCGCCACCGTGATCGTGATCGAGGAGGTCGCGCGCGCGTGCGCGTCCTCGTCCTTGATACCCGCTGTGAACAAACTAGGCACGGTCCCGGTGCTGCTGTCGGGTGCCGAGGAGCTGAAGAAAAAGTATCTGGCCCCGGTGGCCAGGGGCGAGGCCATGTTCTCCTACGCCCTGTCGGAGGCCGAGGCCGGGTCGGACGCGGCGGGCATGAAGACCCGCGCGGTGCGGGACGGCGACCACTGGGTGCTCAACGGCGCCAAGATGTGGATCACCAACGCGGGCGTGTCGGAGTACTACACGGTGATGGCCGTCACCGACCCCGCCGCCGGCGCCCGCGGGATCTCGGCGTTCGTGGTGGAGAAGGCCGACGAGGGCGTCTCGTTCGGGCCCAAGGAGAAGAAGCTCGGGATCAAGGGCTCGCCGACCCGCCAGGTCATCCTGGAGAACGTGCGCATCCCCGCGGACCGGATCATCGGCGCGGAGGGCACCGGGTTCAAGACCGCGCTGGCCACGCTGGACCACACCCGCATCACCATCGCCGCGCAGGCGCTGGGCATCGCCCAGGGCGCCCTCGACTACGCCCTGGGGTACGTCAAGGAGCGCAAGCAGTTCGGCAAGGCGATCGCCGACTTCCAGGGCGTGCAGTTCATGCTGGCCGACATGGCGATGCGGCTGGAGGGCGCGCGGCAGCTCACCTACCACGCCGCGATCAAGTCCGAGCGCGCGATGCACGGCGCGAAGATCCCCGACCTGACCTTCGTGTCGTCGGCGTGCAAGGCGCTGGCCTCGGACGTGGCGATGGACGTCACCACCGACGCCGTCCAGCTGCTGGGCGGCTACGGCTACACCCGCGAGTTCCCCGTCGAGCGCATGATGCGCGACGCCAAGATCACCCAGATCTACGAGGGCACCAACCAGATCCAGCGCATGGTCATCGCCCGCCAGCTCCTCAAGTAACCGGGTCCTGGGAGCGCCCCCCCGGTCAGGCGGGGGCGCTCTGGGCTACTTCTTGCAGAGTTTCTGGGTGGCGGTTCCGGACTCCAGGCCCTGGTTCGAGGGGGTGGGCGACGGGGACGGTTCGGCCGCTTGGGGATTCCGGCACCTGAACCGGCCGCCGCGCTACCGTTGGCCGCCGTGACGTCCCGAAGCCTCGCGCCGCTGATCGCCGACACCCACCTGACTCTCACCCGCCCTGACGGCCGCGTTCTGCTGCTGGTGCGTGCGGGCACCGGCTACATGGACGGCCACGCCTCACTCCCGGCCGGACATGTCGAGCCGGGGGAGGCCGCCGACGCCGCCACCGTTCGTGAGGGCAAGGAGGAGATCGGTGTCGTCGTTGACCCGGCCGACCTGGCGTTCACCCACGTCATGCACCGGCGTACGCCAGGTGAGGCCGGGGCCCGGGTGTCGTTCTTCTTCACCGCCAGCCGGTGGACCGGCGAGGCCGTCAATGCCGAACCGCACAAGTGCTCCGGCTTGATCTGGGCCGACCCCGCCGACCTGTCCGGCACGACCGTCGGGGTGCCCGTGGTCGGCTACGTCGCCGACGCCCTTGCCGCCATCGGACGGGGCGAGGGGTTCAGCGCGCACGGATGGTGAGGGTTCACCGCTCACGGCCGAGCAGCAAGTACGGGTACCCCCGCCGATCACGCTCGCCGAGAGCCACCCCACCGGAGGTGACCGCCTCGACCGCCTTAGTGATCGCCGCGTCGGCCTCGTCGAGGTCGCCGTCACCGTCGTACTCGAATTCCACGAAGGCGCCGAGGCCCGCCACCTCGTCGATCGCGATCTCTACCCGGGCCGGACCCCCGGCCAGGAGCCACCGCTGCCGCCGTTTGTCCACGGTCACCATCTCGGTGAACCCGAGCGCGCCCAGGAGTAGCGAGACCGCCCCTCGGTCGGCGATCTGCGACTCGTACTCGTCGGCGTGCGTCGCTTCGGCCGCGCCCAGCGGCAGCCACTGCTTGAAGTTGATCGACGCGACCGCCGGGCCGTCCTCCGGCTCGTCGACTCGCAGTCGCAGCCACTCCGACACCACGTCATCGGCCAGGAAGTCCCGGGCCGGGTGGTTGAAGTACACGTCGACCTGCCGTGACTCGCCCCGCAGCGCCGCACCCAATTCGGCCAGCCGGTCCCGCATCGCGTCCGGCTCTGGCAAGGCGAACTTTTGCTCGACCTCGGTGTGCCGCTGCTGTTCCATCACGCGCTCTCCTTCGTTGTGTGGCCGCTCGCGGCGACCCTGTCGCTGATCAGCCTGGCCACCTGCCCGGCGACCGTGGCCATGTCCTGCTGCCCGTTGATCACAGGCACCTGCCGGATCGACGCCCACGCCAGGTACTGGCGCCGCACCCGCTCCAGGTAGCCGCCGCCCAGCGTCTCGAACCTGTTGCGGTCCCCGAGCCGCTTCAAGCGGGCTTCGGCGACGTCACCCGGAACATCGACCAGCACCGTCACATCCACCGGCAGAGCGCCCGCCAGGGACCCTTCCAGCGCCCGCAGCAGGAACGGTGACGCGCCCGCCACCGTCCCGTACGCCACCACCGCGCCCGCCCACCGCTCCAGCACCAGCAGCTCCGTCATCGGAGGGCATCGGGTGGCGGCCAGCATCCCGGCCGTGTGGAGCCGCGCCGAGGCGAACGCGAGGGTTTCGGCGTCGGCCATCAGCCCGGTCGCCGCCATGATGGCTGTGCGGACGGTGTCGCCGAACACCGTGTGCTGCACCGGGTCGATCGCCCGCGCATGCCCGTAGGTCCACATGCCGAGCAGGGCACCGGCGAGGGTTGTCTTGCCGGAGCCGTTGACGCCTTCCACGCAGACGATCACCGTTCCCCCTTCAGATAGTCAGCGACGCCACCCGGTAGCAGGTGATCTTCGCCAGTGCCCCCGCGCACACGATCGCCCCATTCCTCGTCGTCTGGTCATCGGTCACGGTGACGCTCCAGGTGGGTCAGGTCGAAGGTGGCGGGCGAACCGGTCACCGATTCCGACAGGGCTTCCAGCAGGGACGGCTCATCGGCGGTGCCCGGGACCGGCTGGCCGTCCGGGATACCGACGTCCGGCAGGTGCCGCCGGGTCAGCTCACACAGCAGGCCGAACGTCGCGTCCCGATAGCGGCGCACCAGCGCCTCGGCGTCGGCCGCACCGCCCGGCCCAGCGGACCGTGCCGCCATTCGCGCGGCGTAGACCGGCGTGAACATGCCTTCGGTCCACACCCGGCACCACGACGCGACCGCCCCCACCCGCTCGTCGGCGTAGCGGGCGCCGAACCGGCAGAACGCCGGGTCGTAGTCCTCCAGCAGGTCTGGGTGCCGCCGCCGCAGATGGTCGGCGTACCTGCTGTTGGCGAGCACTTCCAGTTCGGTGGCCATGTATGCCACGCGCCGGTAGACCGGTTCGCCCGACGCCGCCAGGCTGGCCCCGTTCAGGTAGTGGCCGACCGCCGCGACCGCCGCCACTGTCCCGTCCGCGACGCCGGTAGGCCCGCCCGTCCGCAGGCTCGGGTGCGGGTCGCACATCACGTCGGTGCGGGCCAGGAACGCCATGTTCTCGGCCAGTTCGGCGGGCGTGAGCAGCGGGTCGAAGGTGATGAACCCGAACTCCAGCGGAATCCCCAGCGTGGACGCCACCCGCAGCGCGTCGACCGTCTGTGCGACCGTCTGCCCCTTGCCATAGCGGCGAAGCTGTGTGGGTGACCCGGACTCGACCCCGGCGAACAGCCTGCGCATGTGCGGGGCGGCATCGGCCAGTAGGCTCGCCCGCCGCAGGTTCCACCGGTCGGACTGGCGCCGGTCGAACAGTTGCTCCAGCCGCGTATACACCTCGAAACGCAGCCCCAGGTGTTTCAGTGCCGTCAGGATGCGCGCGGCGGGCAGCCTGCTCGGGGGCGGGTCCTGTAGGCCCTCAGCTCCGAAGAACTCCTCGTCCACTAGCGACAGCGCCACCTGGCCACCCGAGGGGGCGCGCAGCCGGGAGAAGCGTTCCAGGATCGCTACGCACACCTCCTCGGAACCCCTGACCCACCCCTCGCCCTTGTGCTGCCTGGGGCAGAACGTGCACGCCCCGAATTGGCACCCCAGGCTTGTCTCTAGAGACACCTGCCCACCCTCAGCAGCCACAGCCAGGACCAGTGAGTCGTCAGGTGCGACCAGTGAAGGCACAGACGAGGCGTGAAGCGCATGCGAAGCACTCGATGTGCCTCGCCCCGGTAGGTCGCGGAATCCCAAGGGGGCGTCCTGCTGGGGGGTGCTTGCCCTCTCGGGAACCCCGGCAACCGATCCGGAAACCAGGCCCAGACCGTCGATGCCCGCCCACTTCTGCGGGTCGTCCAGAGACCGGCACAACTGCTCCAGGGGGCGTTCCCCGAGACCCGTCGCCACCAGCACCCGGCCATCGTCCAGGGCGCGCTTGAACGGCTTGGCCGCCTCCTCGGGGGAGAATGCCGCCAGGATGTTGCCGAGTACAACAACAGGCGGGGACTGCCACGCCGCCGTCTCCTGCTCCAGCAGCTCGGCCAGGTCCGCCAGCATCCGCCACTGCCCGAAGTTCACCCCGACGCCGACCACGGCGGGCCGCCGAACCAGCGCCCTCAAAACAGCGCCCAGGGGGTCGCCGGGCGTGAGGGCGTAGTCGACCACCTGCACCCGGCCCGCGTGCGTGAACCGCAGCCACGACGCCAGCCGCGCGACGCCCAGCGGCAGCCGCGCGCCCCGGTACCGGTCGCGGTCGCCGAGGCCGACGAGTAACACGTCCGGGACCTTGAGGCGGGCCGCCAGGCCGAGAGACCCTGGTAGCCGCAGGCCGACGACTTCGGCGTCCGGGCAGTGCGCAGCTCCCTGCTCGGCCAGGCCGCGCCCGAGCATCGGCGGGCCGTACCGCCCCGACAGCAGCTCAGCGATCAGCGGCGGGTCCGGCAGCGGCTCACCGGGCCGGAACCGGCGCACTGCCGACACCGTCACAGGCGACAGCCCGTCGAGGTCCCGCACCAGGTACGGCCGCATCGGGTCGCCGCCGAGCTGAACGCCGGGGAACCCGCCGCCGGTCAGTTCCGCCTCGACCTGCGCCCACGGGCGCGGGGTGCGTGACAGCCGCAGCAGGCAGGCGTGCAAACGCCCCTCCGGGACCCCTGTCACCGGGCACCGCCCAGCGCCGGGGGCTCACCGGCGAACATGCCGTGCGACGCCTCGAAGTCCAGGGCGTTGCGCCCGCAGCCCTTCCAGTACGGCCGGATCGGGTACGCCTCGTACAGCTCCGACAGGCCCGCCGCGACCTGCGCCAGGTGCCCGTACGACGGCCGCACCTTCAAACCGATGGCCGAATGCACGTCGGAGTGGAATGCGTTGATGATCGGGGAGACCCCCATGGCCGCCAGCGCCGCCGCGCCGTCCAGGGTGGACGATGGCGGCTCCAGCCCGGCGATCAGGATCGAATGAGCCCGGTACTCGCCGACGACCTCGACCAGACGCTCCAGGGCAGCCAGGATCGGGGCGTGCCCGTAGTCGGCCGCCTTTCCCGGCGCGATCCGTTCGAAGATCGCCGGGTCCCACGCCTCCAGATTGAACCCGCAGTGCACACCTGGCACCGCGCCCAGCTCTTTGACCAGATCAAGGTCGCGCGGCGGCATCGTCACCAGATGCACCGACACCTCGCCGGTCAGGCCCGCCGCGTCGATCGCCTCAGCCGCCGCACGCACGAGACTGACGTGCCTTGCGAACCCGGCGTCGAGACCGCGTTCGTTCCCGCCGACAATCATCACCTGGTTGACCCGGTCAGCAGCTTGCGGATGTGCCAGCACGGCCGCGACCGCGTTCCGTACCTGCGTGGACGTGAGCCGGTTCACGTACGAGGTTTCCGCCGCCGTCCCGGCCAGCGAGCAGAACCGGCACTGCGTGGAGTCGGCGAAGAAGTAGCAGGCGCGCGGCGAGAAGAACGACAGCGCGCTGCCGCCGTACAGGTTCGCCGTCTCGGCCAGGGCGGGGGAGGTGCGCAGGCACTCCAGGTCGTCGACCAGGTCCACCGCCCAGGACACTCCGAGCCTGCGGTTGTCGACCTGCGGACCGCCCTCACTGGCCGACAGCTTCCACTCGTCGTCGCCGTACACGTTGACCGCGACTGTCACCGGCGGGCCGTGGGTGGCCAGGCGGATCTCCTGCGGGATCGACCCGATCTCGTGCGGGTCCCAGACCGGAGAGTTGTAGAAGTTACGGCGCCGCACCGCCCCCGCCTGACCGGTGAACCAGGCCGAGAACGACGGGTCGATCGCGACGCCGTGGGAGAGGAGGGCCAGCTTCACCCAGGCCGCACTCATGGTTTCAGGGCTGGGCACGGCGATCACATCCGCACCGCGAACCGGTCGGCCAGAGCCTGCCCCGCCTCGCCGGGACGATCGGCCGGAGCCAGGGTCTCATCGGCGTCGAAGACGTCTCCGGCAAGTGCCACATAAGTGAGGCGGCCGGTGTCGGGGTGGGGCCGGACGGCGACATCGACGCCGTGGTGCTGCCGGTGCGGCTCCCACACCCGCAGCGTGGCGCGGCTGGTGACGTAGGCCCGCAGGCCACGCGCCTCCGCCTCGTCGGTGAGGGCCGCCAGGCGGGTGCGGGGGCGTGCGCTTGGTGGAAAGAGGTCAGTGGTGCGGGGGGCGTCGAAACACATTGCCTGACTCCTGACATTGCTGGGGTGGAAACCTTCGGTGACTCTCTCTTCACCGAACCGTCAGCACGGCAGGATGAGAGGGGCCAGCCAGCGGGCCCCCAGCGGGCCCACACCCACGACGACGAGGAACCGCAGGTGACACCCCCACCCCTGCCTCTTCCGGACCTGCTGAAGCACCTTAGGGAGCGGGTCGGAATGTCCCAGGCGCAGCTCGCCGAGAGGCTTTGCGTGATCACCGGGACGTACACTCTCGACCGGCACTACATCTCCCGGTGGGAACGCGGGAAGCGCAAACCGGTCGACTGGCTGCCCGCACTCGCCGTCGCCTTGGAGGTGGGCCTGGACGTCCTGGAGGAGGCAGCCGCCCGCCCGAACGTCCAGCGCCTGGCCCTGACCGACCCCGCGCACCAGGCCGCCGCCTTGGCCGAACGCCGCCACATCGACTCGTCCCTGGCCGCAGACCTGTCGCAGCTCCTGGCCGCGAACCGCAGGCTTGAGGACCGCGTCGGGTCCGCCACCATCAAGGAGACCGTCACCGAGCAGACCGTCATCGCCACCCGGCTCGCCGCCGAAGCACGCGGCCCCGACCGCGCAGCGATGGTCACCGCCGCCGCCGGATGGGAGCAGTTCACCGGGTGGCTGCACGCCTCCACGGGTGACCACCCGACCGCCATCGCCCACTACCGCGCCGCCCTCGAACTCGCCCAGGAGGTCGGCGACCACGACATGGCCGCCACCGCCCTGTCGATGCGCGGGCACGTGGCCTGGATGGCCGGGCACACCGGCCCCATGATCGGCCTGTCACAGGCCGCGCAGCGCGACGCCGGCCGGATCTCGCCTACCGTTCTGGCCCTCAACGTCCAGCAGGAGGCGCGGGGACATGCCATCGAGGGCGACCATTACCGGATGGAAGCGGGCCTGGACCGGGCGGCCGACCTGGTCGCCAGAGCCGACAGTCACCCCGACTCCCAGTACTTCTACTCACCCGCGTTCCTGGAGATGCAGCGCGGCATGGCCTACCGGCTCGCCGCCGACAGCTCACGCGACCGCGACGACGCCACCGCCCCCGGCCTGTACCAGCTGGCAATCAACTCCCTCGCGTCCGGAATGGCCGCCTTCGACCCCGCCACCATGGAGAGCGAATGGGCGACCTGGTACGTGGCCGAACTGGCCCGCGCCTACGCCGGGGCCGCCGAGCCGGGGCCGGCCGCATTCTATGCCCGCCGCGCACTGATCGTCGCCAAGGCCGCCGCAGGTGCGCGGCTCATCGGTTCCATTGAGGAACTGCATCAGGAATGGGCCACGCGCTGGCCGGACGAGGTAGAGGTCGCCTACCTCGGAGAAGACCTGGCGGCGGGGTGATGCGCATGTTCATCGCCCGCCAGCTCCTCAAGTAACCGGGTCCTGGGAGCGCCCCCCGGTCAGGCGGGGGCGCTCTGGGCTACTTTTTGCAGAGTTTCTGGGTGGCGGTTCCGGACTCCAGGCCCTGGTTCGAGGGGGTGGGCGACGGGGACGGCTGGACCTTGACCTTCTCGACGCCGGACCAGTCGCCGCCGATCAGGACCTGGACGCGGGAGCCCAGCGAGGAGACCTTCTTCAGCTTGGCGCCCGGGATCGCGGCGGCCAGGGTCTCGGCGGAGTCCTGCCGGGACGGGCCGTACTGGATCGTGGTGGTCTTGAGGCCGCGGCGGGCGACGCCCGGGACGACCGTCACCTTGAAGCCCTCCTCGCGCAACTGGTTGCCCGCCTTGGTGGCCAGGCCCGGGGTGCCGATCGCGTTGAGCACGCTGACCGTGACGTCCTCGGGCGGGACGGTCGGGCCGGTGGGCTTGGGCGCGGTGGGGGCCGCCGACGGCTTGGGGGTGCTGACCGGCTGGTCGCGCCTGAGCTTGGTGAAGAGGTCGCGGGACCGGTCGCGGTCCCACAGGACGGTCGACTGCGGCGCCGCGGTGTCCCACAGGACGGCCCGGTGGTCGGGGTTGGCCAGCGGGACCTTGGCGAAGGTGAGGCTGTCGGTGGACAGGTTCTTCATCTGGTCGGCCAGGTCCGGCAGGTTGTCGGCCAGCTTCTCGTCCACCCGGAGGGACTTGAGCGCGGCGTTGAGGAACTTGGTCGACTTGGACGGATCGCTGAGCGTCCGGGTGCTGAGCGCCTGTTTCATCATCGCGGCCATGAACTGCTGCTGCCGGTCGATGCGGCCCAGGTCGCTGCCGCCGGTCAGGGTGTAGCGGGCGCGGGCGAAGCCGAGCGCCTTGAGGCCGTCCACATGGGTGGTGCCGGCGGGCAGCACCAGGCCGCTCTTGCTGTCGTTGATCGGCTGCTCGGTGCACACGTCCACGCCGCCCAGCGCGTCGACCATGTTGACGAACCCGTAGAAGTTGACCTCGACGTAGTGGTCGATGGACAGGCCCGTGGACCGCTTGACCGTGTCGACGGTCAGGTCGGGCCCGCCGAACTGGTAGGCCCAGGTCAGCTTGCCCGGACGGGACGGCACCTGGGTGCCCTTGGCGCCCTCGGAGCCGTTGGACTTGTGCGAGGGGATCGTCACGTACGAGTCGCGCGGCAGGTTGACCACGGTGACGCGGTCGTGGTCGCGCGAGACCTGCATCAGCAGCATCGTGTCGGAGCGCTCGCCGGGCTCGCGGCCCAGCCGTGCCTTGCGCTGCTGCTCCCGGGTGAGGCCCTCGCGCCGGTCCACGCCGGCGACCAGGATCGTCATCGCGCCCTTGGGCACGTCCTTGCCCCGGCCCAGCCCGCCGACGCTGACGCTGTCGATCATGTCGGTGACGTAGTTCTGGAACGCCCAGGCGCCGCCCGAGGTCAGCAGCACGAACGCCGACATCGCACCGGTGAGCATGAGGAACCGGCGCTGCCTGCGGGCGCCGATCGCGGACCGGCGGCTGAGCCCGCGGCCGGGCCGGCGCGGGCCGCGCGGGCCGTCGACGGTGACCCGGGGGGCGGGCATGCCGTCGACGGTGACGCCCTCGATCTCCTCGTCGTCGCCCGCCGCCCCGCCCGCGGCACCCCCCGGGCGGGGGCGGAAGTAACGTTCCAGCGGGTCGGCGTCGTCGCCGCCCCGCCCGCCGGCCGTCCTGGGCCCGTCTGCCATCCTGGCGCCGCCTCCCGAGAAATTCGTCGGTGCCTTTTTCGATGCCTTCTGACGTGAGTGCTCCCACTCTAAAGTGGGGAACACCCTTCCGTTCGGTACCTGGACCTCGTGTCCTTGCAGTAACGTGGCGCCGTCTTGACCCACCTTCCCGGCAGACCGGGTGGTGAGAGCTGCGTCATGGACGATCGAGAGAGAGCCCGCGACTCCAGATGAACCCCTCTTCTTCCCGCGCGCAGAGCGCCCCGCAGCCCGGCACCGCCGACCGCACCTGGCCTGCGGTGTCGGTAGTGATGCCCGTGTTGAACGAGGAGCGGCACCTGACCGACGCGGTCCGCCGCATCCTCACCCAGGAGTATCCAGGCGAACTGGAACTGGTGCTGGCGATCGGGCCGTCCCGGGACCGCACGGAGGAGATCGCCGCCCGGCTGGCCGGCGAGGACCCGCGGCTCGTGGTGGTGGCCAACCCGACCGGGCGCACCCCGCAGGGCCTCAACATCGCGATCAAGGCGTCCCAGTACTCGATCATCGTGCGGGTGGACGGCCATTCGCTGCTGCCGGTCGACTACGTGCGGGCCGCCGTGGAGACGATGGAGGAGACCGGCGCGGACAACGTCGGCGGGATCATGGCCGCCGAGGGCGTCACCCCGTTCGAGCAGGCGGTGGCGAAGGCGATGACGTCCAGGATCGGCGTGGGCAACGCGCGGTTCCACACCGGCGGCGAGGCGGGCGAGGTCGAGACGGTCTACCTCGGGACGTTCCGGCGCAGCGCGCTGGAGCGGGTCGGCGGGTACGACGAGACGTTCGTGCGCGCCCAGGACTGGGAGATGAACCACCGGATCCGGCAGACCGGCGGCACCGTCTACTTCACCCCGCGGATGCGGGTGACCTACCGTCCGCGGCCCAACCTGCGGGCGCTCGCCAAGCAGTACTTCCACACCGGCCGCTGGCGCCGCGTGGTGGGCCGCGAGCACCAGGGCACGCTCAACCTGCGCTACCTGGCGCCGCCGCTGGCCGTGGTGGCGATGGCGGCGGGCGCCGTGGCCGGGGCGTTCGGGTTCTGGCCGGGCTGGCTCATCCCGGGCGGGTACGCGGCCGCGATCGTGGTGGGCGCGGGCGTGGAGGGGCGCGGGCTTCCGCTGTCGGCCTGGATCCGGCTTCCGCTGGTGTTCGCCACCATGCATCTGTCGTGGGGCGTGGGGTTCCTGACGAGCCCGCCCGGCCTGGGGCAGCCGACTCCGGCCAAAAGCTGACGGCTGGGGCCGAACCTCTCGGCCGGGCGCGGCGTCTGAGGTTACGTTGGACGGGATCATCCCGTCCGGCGGGCCGAGGAGGTGCCCATGTCCAGCGGCGCGCGCCACGGGCTCGGCGTGGTGATCGGACTGATCGTCACCCCGCTGATCGCCGTCAGCATCGGCTACGGGATGGACCGGTCCGCCGACTCCGCCCGGAACTTCCTGCAGCCGCCCTGGTCCGAGCGGCTGATCCCGATCGTGCTGTTCCTGTTCGCCGGGCTGCTGCTCGGGCTGGTCATGGGCAGCCGGTTGTCCCCGCTCGCCGCCCTGATCCCCGGCGCCGTGTACACGGGCGCCGGGCTGCTCTGGCTGGTCGCTCCGCGCTTCAGCCTCCGGCACACCTCCGATCTGCTGCCCAATGAGCTCAGCCGCGGCTACGTGACGCTCGGGGCGTACGGCGTGCTGGCCTTGCTGGGCGTGGCGCTGCTCGTGTCAGGGCTGCCGCTGTCGCGCTGGCGGGCCGCGCAGGGAAGCATTGGCCCGTCCAGGTACGCCGCTCCGATGGGCCCGGCTCCGATGGGCCCGGCCGGTCCGGGGATGGCGCCGCAGGGTTTCCAGCCGCAGGGCGCGGCGCCTTTCGCGCCGCCCAGCGGCTCTCCAACGCCGCCTCCCCCCGCCGGGGCCGTTCCGTACGGGGCCGGCGCCGAAACGCCCGAGCCGCCGTCTCCGGGCTCCCCGAAGCCCGCCCAGGAGAAGCAGCAGCCGGGCGAGTGGACGCAGATGTACGGCGGCGACGACCTCCGCGGCGGCCAGGACGGCCGCTGAGGCTAGGCCGCGTTCTCCGGCTCTTCGGCTCCGGGACGGCCGTCGAGCGCGTCCACGACCCCGGGCACGTCGTTGACCACCAGCGCGTCGAAGCCGGCCGCCGCGTAGTCGGCGGCCCCCTCGGCCTGCGGGCACCAGGCGAGGATCTCCAGCCCGGCCTTGTGCGCGATGTCCACGCAGTGCTCCAGCGGACGCAGCCGCGTGTCGGGCCGCTCGAACCCGCACGAGGCCGTGTGCACGCCCACCGCCTGCAGCCCCAGGCCGGCGGCGGCCGGGATGCCGTGCCACAGCGGGAAGCGGAGCCAGGTCAGCAGGCCCAGCGGCACGCGGGGCAGGACCTCGCGCAGATGCGCCAGCAGTGACGGGTCGAACGAGGTGACCAGCAGCGGGCGGCGCCGCGCTTCCCGTTCCAGCACCGGCGCCAGCAGCGCGCCCGTGCGCCGGGACGGGGCGTCGACCGCGTCCTCCAGGATCGTCTTGACGTCCACGTCCACCGGCACCTCGGGCGGCAGCGCGTCGAACACGTCGGCCAGCAGGGGGAGCCCGCTCGCCTCGGCCGTGGTGTCGACCAGGAACGCGCCCTCGGCGGTGGTCGGGTCGTGCCGCAGCACCAGCGCGTCGTCGGCGGTGCGGGTGACGTCGATCTCGACCCAGGACGCGCCCGCCGCCAGCGCCGCCAGCAGCGACGGGACGGTGTTCTCGGCGACGGTCGCGGTGTCGCCGGGCGCGGCGAGATCGCCCGCGCCCAGGCCGCGGTGCCCGATGACGGCGGGCCGGTTCGCGAAGATCACATGGTCTCCGGGGGGTCGGTGGCGGGAGCCGGGTGCGCCAGATGCTCGGCCAGGACGATGTCCAGCGGATGGGTGACCTTGAGGTTCCGCTCGTCGCCTTCCACCACCCTGATGGGCACCTCCGGCAGGTAACGGTGCACGATGCCGCAGTCGTCGGTCGCGCGCAATCCCGGGTCGGCCAGCGCCAGCTCGTAGGCGGCGCGGACCGTGCCGAGCCGGAACCCCTGCGGCGTCTGGAACCGGCACAGCGACTCGCGCGGCGGCATGCCCGTCACCAGCCCGTCCTCGACCGCCACGATCGTGTCGGACGAGGGCACGCCGACCGCGACGGCGTCGTACCCCTTCAGCGCGTCCAGGACACGGCCGATCACAGCGGCGTCCACGAACGGGCGGGCGGCGTCGTGGAAGAGCACCCGGGTGCCGTCCGGGCGGCCGTCCAGGGCCTTCAGCGCCGCGACGGACGAGGCGGTGCGGGTGTCGCCGCCCTCGATCACACCGGTCACCTTGCCGAACGGGGCGGCCAGCGCGGCGGCCGTGCGCAGGTGCTCGGCGGCCATCACCACCAGCACCGCGTCGATGCCGGGATGGCCGTCGAACGCGGCGACGGCGTGCGCCAGGATCGGCCGGCCGGCCACCTCGATGAGCTGCTTGGGCGTGGGCGCGCCGACACGCCGTCCGGTGCCGCCCGCCAGCACCACCGCGATCGTCTGCTCCGCCATGTTCCCCATTCCGTCGCGTAGTGTGTTGAGATCACTACGCATGGTGATCGATCACTGTCCGAAAACCCTGTCGTGTCCCATTCCTACGCGGTCGGAGGCGCCGATGACCGTAGCGGTGATCATCGCGACCGGGCGTGCCCGCGGGGAGTCCGAGCCGGGCCCCGCGGCCGCCCTGCCGTACCGGAGCCGGCCGGGCGAGCCGGCCGACCCGTGCACCCTGCTGGCACGGCTGTGCGACCGGCTGGCCACGCTCAACGTACCGGACGTGCGGGTGATCGGCCGTCCCGAAGCGGCGCGGGTGCTGCGCGCCGACGGGCATTTCGTCACCGAGTGCGCGGACGTCCGGGCCGACCTGCGGGAGATCGCCCGGGTGGCCCGGCTGGCGCGGCTGGCCGGGGAGCCGGTCGCGGTCCTGCCCGCCGACCTGATCGCGGGCGACGAACTGCTGCAACTGCTGCTGGACGGCGCAGGGGAGCCGCTGACGGCGGTGACGGTGCCGGCGGCGTGGCCCAGCGCGTACGGGATGAGCGGTGTGCGCACGGCGCGCGGCCGGGTCGTCGGCGCGGGCACCGCGACGAGCGCGAACGCGGCGTTTCCCGGCATGCTGCGTTTCACCCCCGACCAGGCGGCCGCCGTCGCGAACGTCGCCGAGGGGCTGGCCGGTCCCGACCAGCGTCTGGACGGGCACAGCGTCGTTCGCGACGCCGTGCGGGCGGGCGGGCGGTTGCCCGGGGACGCGGCCGAGGCGCTGCTCGCCGGGCTGGTCGCCGCCGGCGCGGACGTCGCCGCCTGCCCGAGCCGCGGCCTGGTCTGCCGCCGTGCCGCCGACGCGGGCGCGGTGGCCGAGGCGCGCGCCGCCCTGCTGCTCGCCGAAGGGGAGGACGCCCGGCTGGCGGCCGCGGTCAAGGCCGACGACGGGTTCTTCGCCACGTTCGCGGTCAGCTCGTACTCGCCGCGCATCGTCCGGCTGCTCGCCGGGCGCGGTGTCACGCCCAACGCGGTGACGGTCGCGTCGGTGGCGCTGGCGCTGCTGGCGGCGATGTGGTTCTCCGGCGGCACCCGCGCCGGGATGGTCACGGGCGCGGTGCTCCTCTACGCCGCGTTCGTGCTCGACTGCGTGGACGGGCAGCTCGCCCGGTTCACCGGCCGGCTCACCCCGCTGGGCGGCTGGCTCGACGCGGTCTCCGACCGGGTCAAGGAGTACGCGGTGTACGCGGGCCTGGCGATCGGGTCCACCGCCGCGGCCGCCGGCACCACCGCGCACGGCGGCGATGTGTGGGCGCTGGCGGTGGCCGCGCTGATCCTCCAGACGGTCCGGCACACGATCGACTTCTCGTACCGGGCGAGCGCCGAGGCGGAGGGCGCTCTTCCCCTCCCCGCCGACCCCGCCGCCCCGGCCGATCCGGTGGCGCGCTGGTCCGCCCGGACGAGCGGGGTCCGCCCGCTGCACTGGGCCAAGAAGATCCTCGTGCTGCCGATCGGCGAGCGGTTCGCCCTGATCGGCCTCACCGCCGCGTTCACCGACGCCCGGGTGACCTTTCTCGCCCTGCTGGTCTGGGGCGGCGTCGCCACCGCCTACACCCTGGCCGGACGGATCCTGCGGGCTGTGTTTCAAGCCCCGGCCTACGGCGCTCGCCTGGCGGCTCGCCCCTAGCCGGGCCCAGGCGAGTGCGACATCGCTTCGCGATCGTGCTGCGCCTGAGGCCACTTCGAGACAGCTCCTAGGAAGAGGACAAATGAGGACGCTCACGCACGATCCCGAGCCGCCGCCGCACGGCGAGACGCGCCTAGCCGCTGGTAGGGCGGGTTCCCGCAGCCGGGTGACGGCCTACAGGGACGACGGCCCGCTCGCCTCGGTCCTCGGCGGGCTCGCCCGAGGACGGCTGCCGCCGCTGCCCGGAACGCTGATCGCCCTCGCCGTCACCACCGCGCTGCTGGCCGCCGGGGTGGGGGAGCAGCGCTCGACCGTCCTGTTCGCGCCGGCGGTGGCGCTGATGCTGACCGGCCCGGCCGCGCGGCATCCCCACAAGGGCAGGTTCGACTGGCTTGTCCCTCCCGTCATCCGCGCGATCGAGTATGGTTACCTCGCCGCACTGGGGTTCGCACAGGGCGTGCCGGCACCGCTCGTTTACGTGCTGATCGCGACCTTGGCGTACCACCACTACGACATCGTGTACCGCACCCGCCAGGGGTTCCGGCCACCGGATCGGCTTTCGCGCGCCGGGCTGGGCTGGGACGGCCGGATGCTGCTCGCCGCATTCGCGGGCCTCGCCGGCCTCCTCCCGTTCGCGTACGCGGCACTCGCCGTCTACCTTGGCGTGATGTTCGTGACCGAGAGCGCCGCCACCTGGGCGCGGATCGGGCACACCGGCCGGCGTGCCGGTGCGCACGGTGCCGGTCGCGGCGACGGCGTAATCGGCGACCTGGAGGATGAGCAAGCATGATCGGCATGGTGTTGGCGGCGGGCGCGGGCCGGAGGCTGCGGCCGTACACCGACACGCTCCCCAAGGCGCTGGTCCCGGTCGACGGCGAGACCACCATCCTCGACATCGCGCTCGGCAACCTCGCGCAGGTCGGGCTGACCGACGTGGTCATCGTGGTCGGCTACCGCGCCGGCGCCGTCGAAGAGCGCAAGGCGGCCCTGGAGGAGCGCTACGGGGTGTCGCTGACCCTCGTCCACAACGACAAGGCCGAGGAGTGGAACAACGCCTACTCCATGTGGCTGGCTCGGGAGCACTTCTCCAAGGGCGTCCTCATGGTCAACGGCGACACGGTTCATCCGGTCGGGGTGGAGAAGACACTATTGTCCAACCGCGGACCGGACATCCTGCTGGCGGTGGACAACGTGAAAACACTCGCCGACGAGGAGATGAAGGTGACCCTGGACGCCGGGGGGCGGCTCCAGCGGATCACCAAGCTGATGGACCCGGCCGAGGCCTACGGGGAGTACATCGGCGCCACCCTGATCGAGCCGGCCGCCGCCGAGCCGCTGGCGGACGCCCTGAAGGCCACCTGGGAGGGGGACCCCGACCTCTACTACGAGGACGGGTACCAGGAGCTGGTCAAGCGGGGCGGCGCCATCGCCGTGGCCCCGATCGGCGAGGTCGCGTGGGTCGAGGTCGACAACCACGACGACCTGGAGAAGGCCCGCCGGATCGCCAAGGGCTACAAGTGAGGCTTCGGAGCCGTCCGGGGGGTCTGGGGGACCCGCCCCGGCAACAGAACTGACCGCGGGCCCGGAGGAGCCAGTACGGCCCCGGTCCGGGCCTTCCCCCTACGACCGGACGTCCCGACCGACGATCCGAGCGAGGAAGTCCCCATGCCCCTGCTGACGCGGATGCTGACCGCTCCGCTGTCCATCGATGTCCGGCGCGGGGCCGTCGCTGCCCTGGGCGATCTGCTGGCCGACCGGCGGATCGTCACCGAGGGCCGGGTGGCCATCGCCGTGGGACCCGGCCAGGGCGACCAGATCGCCGACCATGTCCGGCCCTCCCTGACCGCCTGCGAGGTGTTCCAGGTCGAGGGCGGCACCGTCGACGCGGCGGTCAACCTGGGCGCCAAACTGCGCGCCGGGTCCTACGAGGCGGTGGTCGGCATCGGCGGCGGCCGCACCATCGACGCGACCAAGTACGCCGCGACGCTGGCCGGCATCCCGATGGTGTCGGTCGCCACCAACCTCTCCCACGACGGGATCTGCTCCCCGGTCGCGTCCCTCACCCACGACAAGGGCAAGGGGTCGTTCGGGGTGGTGATGCCGCTGGCGATGGTCGTCGACCTCGACTACGTGCGGGCCGCGCCCGAGCGGCTGGTCCGGGCCGGCGTCGGCGACGTGGTGAGCAACTTCTCGGCGGTGGACGACTGGCTGCTGGCCGCCGACGAGTGCGGCGAGCCGGTCGACCGGATGGCGCTGACGGTGGCCCGCACGGCCGCCGAGGCGCTGCTGCACCAGCCCCAGTCGATCGAGTCCGACCGGTTCCTGACGGTGCTGGCCGAGGGGCTGGTGCTGTCGGGCATGGCGATGGCGTTCGCGGGCTCGTCCCGGCCGTCCAGCGGCGGCGACCACGAGATCCTGCACGCGATCGACCAGCTGTTCCCGGGCACCGCCAACCACGGCGAGCTGGCCGGGATCGGCGCCGCGTTCTGCCACCACCTGCGCGCCGCCCGGCTGGACGCGGGTACGGAGCGGCTGGACGAGGTGGTGACGTGCCTGCGCCGGCACGGGCTGCCGGTGCTGCCCGGCGATGTGGGGCTGACCGTGGAGCAGTTCGCGGAGGCCGTCGAGTATGCCCCGCAGACCCGTCCCGGGCGCTATACGATCTTGGAGCATCTCGGCCTGGACAAGGGCGCGATCCTCAAGGCGGTGGAAGAGTATGTCCAAGCCCATGGCGGCTGAGCTGCCGGAGATGCCCCTCCCGGGGGACGACGACAGGCCGGGCCGGCGCTCGGCGAGCGTCGCCGACGTGCGCCGGTGGGGGCAGCCGCCGGGTCTGAAAGACCGGCGCAACGAGGAGCACTGGGCGGGCCGCCTCTACATGCGCGACCTGTCGCCGTACTTCGCCTGGCTGGCGATGCGGATGGGGTTCAGTCCCAACCAGCTCACGTACATGATGATGGCGTGCGGTGTCGCCGCGGGCGCGGTGGTGTCGCTGCCCGCGACCGGCCTGGGCGTCCTCTGGACGGCGCTCGGCGGGGCCCTGCTCATCCAGGTCTACCTGCTGCTGGACTGCGTGGACGGCGAGGTCGCCCGCTACCTCCGGCAGACGTCGGTCGCGGGGGTGTTCCTCGACCGGATCGGCCACTACCTCTCCGAGGTATCGCTGCTGATCGGGCTCGGGTTCGCGGCGCAGGGCGGCTGGACCAGCGGCGGCTACACCGAGCTGGGCCTGGTCGCGGCGCTGGGCGCGGCGCTGATCAAGGCGGAGACCGACAACGTGGTGGTGGCCCGGGCCAAGTCGGGGATGCCGGCCGATCCGTCCGGCGGCGACCGGGCGCTGCGGCCGCGCTCGACCGGGATCGCGCTGGCCCGGCAGGCCGCGTCGATGCTGCGCTTCCACCGCATCATCGGGGCGGTGGAGCTGTCGCTGCTGATCCTGGCGGCGGCCGCGCTGGACGTGGTCCTCGGCACCGGCACCCCGGCCGCGATCCGGGTCCTGACGGTCGCGGTCGCGGCCGTGGCGGTCGTGCAGACGCTGCTCCACCTGGTGAGCATCCTCGCCTCCCGGAGGCTCAAGTAAATGAAATTCTCGATCGTGGTGCTCACGATGGGGAACCGCCCCGAGGAGCTGGCCCGCTCCGTCCGCAGCGCGCTGGAGCAGGAGCACGTCGACGTCGAGATCGTGCTCGTCGGCAACGGCGTCGACCCGGTCGGCGACCGCGGCGGTGAGGCGCCGTTCGACGACGAGCGGGTCAAGACGGTGCAGCTGCCGAAGAACGTCGGGATCCCGGCGGGCCGCAACCGCGGCGTGGAGGCGTCCTGCGGCGAGGTGATCCTCTTCCTGGACGACGACGGCTGGTACCGCTCCACCCGCCTCGGCACGTACCTGCGCGACCGGTTCGCCGCCGACCCCGGGCTGGGCGCGGTCTCGTTCCGGGTCCGCGACCCGGAGGGCGGGCGCGGCGAGCGGCGGCACGTGCCGCGGCTGCGCGCGGGCGACCCGGAGCGGTCTTCGGACGTCACCACGTTCCTCGGCGGGGCCTGCGCGATCCGCCGCGCCGCGTGGGACGCCGGCGGCGGCCTGCCGGAGGACTTCTTCTACGCCCACGAGGAGACCGATCTGGCCTGGCAGATCCTCAACGCGGGCTACCGGATCGTGTACGACGCGTCGGCGGTCATGTTCCACCCGGCCGTCCTGCCGACCCGGCACGACATGTTCTACCGGTACAACGCCCGCAACCGGGTGTGGCTGGCGCGCCGCAACCTGCCGTGGACGATCGGCCTCACCTACCTCGCCGTGTGGGTCGCGATGACCCTCCTGCGCGAGCGCAAGCCGAGCGCCCTCAAGCCGTGGTTCAAGGGGTTCATCGAGGGGTGGCGCAAGCCCGCGGGCCCGCGCCGCCCCATCTCCTGGCGGACCGCGTGGCGGATGACCCGCACCGGCCGCCCCCCGATCATCTAGCGGCGCCGCCGGTCAGGCGCCGGTGAGGATGCCCTGCCAGGTCGGGTCGGCGGTGAGCACGGTCAGGTGCTGGGTGGCGCGGGAGACCGCGACGTAGAGGACGCGCAGCCCGCGCGGAGACTGGGTCGCCACCGTCTCCGGCGCCACGATCACCGCGGCGTCGAACTCCAGGCCCTTGGCCTCCAGGACGTCCAGTACCTGCACTCGTTCGGGGAAGCCCACGGCCCGCAGCTCGGCGATCGCGGGGTCGCCGGTCGGGAGGATGAGGCCGATCGTGCCCTCGACCCGGCCCAGCAGGTCCGCGACGGCGTCGCGGGTCGCGGCCGAGTGCTCGGGTCGCGGCAGCACCCGCACCACCGGGTCGATCCCCGACTCGCGCACCGCGCGGGCCGGGTGGGCACCGGGCAGCGCCAGTTCCAGCACCCGGGTCGCCACGGCCGCGATCTCGGTGGAGTTGCGGTAGTTGGTGGTGAGCTCGTACTCGTAGCGGGTGCGGCGCGGGGACGGCTTGCGCCGCCCCGAGCGGGAGCGCCTGTTGCGGGACCGGCCGGCCGGGCGGCCGGCGGGTTCCGCGGCGCCGAGCGCGACGTCCATCGCGGTGCGGGCGGCGTCGAGGTCCTCCCAGGCGCTCTGCGCCGGGTCCTCGACGATCGTCCAGCTGGCCTGGCGGCCCCGGCGGCCCAGCATGCGCCACTGCATGGGGGACAGGTCCTGCGCCTCGTCCACGACGATGTGCGCGTATTCGGGCCGTTCCTCCACCACGCCGTCGTCGACGCGGCGCGACCGCTCCAGGCGTTCGATCGAGGTGGTGAGCTCCTGCATTTCCGGCTGCCAGTCGTCGTCGGCGACGTCCTCGCCGGTGAGGATGTTGACGCCGTCCACCACGAACGGGTCGTCCTCGGTGGCCGCGGGGCCGCGGCGGGACGGCCGCGGCGGCGCCCCCAGCAGCGCGTCGGTCTCGTCGAGCAGCGCGATGTCCTGGTAGCTGAGGACGGGCTCGGCTCCGGAGCCGAGCGCGTGGGACCAGGCGCCGGCCAGCACCCGCACCGCGTCCCGGTCGAGGTCGCGGCCGGCGGCGCGGTCGAGCCGGCCGGCGTCGCCGAGGGAGCGCAGCACGTCGAGCGGGCGGCGCAGCGGCCACCAGGCGACCAGGAAGTCGGTGAAGGCGCGCTGCTCGCGCACCCGGGCCAGGAACTGCGTGCGCATGGTGTCGCCGCCGCCGTTGGCGGACGCGGCGCCCCCGCCCGCGGCCGGCGGCCCGGACTCGTCGATCTCGGCCAGGCCGTCGGCGGCGAGCAGCGCGTTCCAGACGCTCAGGTCGCCTTCGGCCGCGGTCGCCGCGGCCTCCGGGCCGCCCAGGTCGCGGAAGGCGTCCCACAGGGCGTCCAGCAGCGCCTCGGCGGCCCGGCCCCGGGCGGCGTTGACGCTGCCGCGGCTGCGCCGGTGCACCTCGTTGCGGATCTTGTCGAGCCGGGCGCGGTCGAGCCGCACGACCACGCCCTTGAAGACCACGCGCAGCTCGTCGGGCGCGCCGGGGGCGTGGTCGGTGACGGCGCGGCGCAGGATCCGCGCCATCGCCTCGGCGCCCTTGAGCCGGGCCAGTTCGGGGGAGTCGTGCACCGTGCCGGTCACCCCGTCGACCAGGTCGCCGAGCGAGCGCAGCGTCGCCGAGCCCTCGCCCAGCGACGGCAGGACCCGCTCGATGTAGGCGGTGAAGCGGCGGTTGGGGCCCACGACCAGCACGCCCCGCGAGCCGAACCGGCGGCGGTGCCGGAACAGCAGGTAGGCGACCCGGTGCAGCGCCACGGCGGTCTTGCCGGTGCCGGGGGCGCCGCGGACCAGGACGGTGCCGTCGGCCGGGGCCCGGATCACCTCGTCCTGCTCCCGCTGGATGGTGGCCACGATGTCGCGCATCGCGCCCTCGCGGGTGCGCGCCAGCGAGGCCAGGAACGCGCCGTCGCCGACCACCGTGAGGTCATCGGCGGCGGCCGGGTCGAGCAGGTCGTCCTCCAGGTCGACGACCGCGTGCCCGCGCGAGTGCAGCACCCGGCGGCGGACCACGCCGCGCGGGTCCTCCGGGGTGGCCCGGTAGAAGTCCTCGGCGGCCGGGGCGCGCCAGTCGATCACCAGGGAGTCGTGGTCGGGGGTGCGGACGCCGACCCGGCCGATGTAGCGGATCTCCCCGCTCGGCGCGGCCAGGTCGAGACGGCCGAAGACCAGGCCGTCGTCGGCCACGTCCAGCGCCTTGGCGCGCAGCGCCGCCTGGTGGACCATCGCGTCCCGGTCCACCAGCGAGCCCTTGGTGCCGGCCAGCGACTGCCGGTAGCCCTCGCGGATCATGGCCTGGGCATCGGCGCGCATCTCCTCCAGCCGCGCGTACGCCACGTCGACGTAGCGCTGCTCGGAGGCGATCTCCTGGTCCTTGACCGTGGCGGGCCGACCCGTCACCTGGGACGACATGCAGGCTGCTCCCTACCGTCCGTGCTCACGCGGGCGAATGCCCGTCCGCCCGCGCGGGGCGAAGGAGACAGCTTATTCGCTCTGTGCGGGGTTCCCCGAAATCGCGCCCGCGACCCGTCCCGCCCGGGGCCGGGGGCGGTCAACAAGGGGTGGCGGCCGTCTCTCGCGCCCCGGTGGTGACCTTGGCCAGCATGCGGCTCATCAGGCCGGGCGCGTACCGCTGGGCGAGCACCGTCGCGCGGGTCAGCCGGTCGGGGAAGACGTACAGGCCGCCGCGCCGGGTGAGGGAGCGGTCGACCGCGTCCAGCACCGCGCCGGGCGGCATGCCCTTCATGTTGCCGGTGGCGGCCGGGTCGGCCGCCGCGGCCTCCCGGAAGCCCGGGGTGTCGACCTGGCGCGGGCACACGACCCGGATCCGCACGCCGCTGCCGGCGTGCTCGCGCAGCAGCGTCTCGGCGTAGGCGTTCACCGCCGCCTTGGCCGCCGCGTACGCCGACGACTTGGGCGTCGGCACCCAGGACGCGAGGGAGGAGAACAGGATCAGCTCGCCCCGGCCGCGCTCCAGCATGCCCGGCAGCGCGGCCCGGACGACGTTGACGGTGCCGAGGTAGTCGATCCGCATCACCCGTTCGACCTCGTCCAGGGGATGCTCCAGGGCGCGGACGAGCGGGCCGATCGCGGCGGCGTGCACCACGCGGTGCGGCGTCCCCGTCTCGGCGACCAGGTCGGCGACGGCCCCGGCGTCGGAGACGTCGCAGCTCCGGGTGCGGGTGTTGGGTGAGCGCAGCGCGGTACGGGCCAGCCCCTTCTCGTCGACGTCGGCCGCGACGACGTCCCAGCCGGCGGCGGCCAGCCGTTGCGCGGCCAGCGCGCCCAGCCCGCTCGCCGCGCCGGTGACCAGCGCGGTCCCGCTCACGGGCCGACCTCCTCGGCGTCGGCGAAGCTCATCGCCAGGTGCGCGACGGTGCTGGAGGTGAGCGGGCGGGCGCGGTGCAGCCCGATCTCCCGCAGCTCCTCGGCGACGGGATGCTCGCCGAGCGTGACCCGTGCGCCGCCGGGACGCAGCCGCACCCCCGACATCTGCATCGTCCAGGGCGTGCGGCGGGTGGTGCCGTCCAGGCAGGAGTAGGCGCTGACCTCGGGCGCGGACCGGCCCGCGGGGATCGACGGTCCCGGCCTTACGGCCAGTTCGATCGCGGTGCGGCCGTCGAGCCGGACGGCGCACCGCTTGATCCGCCCCGACAGGTCCAGGGGGATCTCGGCGAGTTCCTTGGGGAAGCCCCAGATGGACCGGCCGGCGTCCAGGGTGAACTCCTGGTTGACCGGCAGCCAGTGGATGAACGCGCCGACGTTGCGGATGCCGCGGAGGTCCTTGAGGCCGCCCTGCCCGTACTCGCGCGGTCCCTTGCCCGGCGGGCGGACCAGGAAGGCGACGGCGAACTCGTGGTACGGGCCGAGGTCGCCGTCGGCGTACCGGACGAAGGCCAGCGAGCAGATCGCCCGTCCCGGGAACGGCTCGGCCAGCTCCAGTCCGGAGTAGGCGATGACCGCCTGGGCCGGGGCGGCGGGCACGGCGTACATGGCCGAGGCCAGCGCGGCGTCCCGGATCCGCACGGGCATGGCGATCCGCTCGCCCTGGACCTGGTGCGCGTGGGTCCCTGTTGTCACGCCATCAAGTAGAACAGGTTCTTATTTTGCTGTCACGTCCGGGCCCGTCATGTTCATGAGCCCTCGGCGGCCGCTTCGACGGCGGCCTTGACGCGCTCCAGCGTGGCCCGCATCCCCCGGCGGTTGAGCTCGGCGCGGCGCTCGGCGGGCACTCCGGTGAAGATCCGTGCCAGCAGCAGCACGAACCGGACACCGCGCCCGTCCCGGCGCAGGTCGTGCCAGTACTCGGTGAGGCGCGTCGAACCGTCGCCGATGTCCTCCAGCCGGTAGCCCCACACCGCGGTCGGCACCCCGAAGCTGGACACCCGGAAGGCGAAGTTCTCGCCCGGGACGGCGGCCGTCACCCGCGCGTCGGTGAACCACACCCGCCACCCGATCCGGTTGAAGCCGGTGAAAACGGTCTCCGGGCCGAAGCCGGGGCCCGCCGCGCCGCCCGGCGCGGAGTCGGGGAGGTGGCGGCGCCGGCGGATCCAGACCGCGAACAGCTCGGGGCTCCAGCCGGCCATCCGGTGCGGGTCGGCGACCGCCGCGTACACGGCCTCCGGCCCCGCCTTGACGACGAGGCTCTCCTCGATCACCCATTCGCGTTCCATGCCGGGGATCCTCCCCTATGACCGCTGGGTCATGAAAGGGCCGTTCGACCCGCGCGGCGATCGTCCGGGCTCAGCGGAGGTGCGCGAAGCGCTCCCGCCAGGCGGCGAACCACGGCGCGAACCACGGATGGCCCTCGGCGAGCGGAATGATGTACGTGACCGTCTCGGCGTAGTAGCGGCGCTGGAAGTCCGGCTTCATCTGGTCGAGCCGCTGCACGTTGCTCACCCGGTCGGCCAGCTTCACCGCGACCGCCTCGGGCGGAGCGTCCCGCAGCCGCCGCAGGTACGCCGCCTTGGCCGCGCGCTTGGCCTCCCGTCCCAGCCCGTCGGTCGGCGGCTTGGTGACCCAGTCGACCAGCTCGGCCACGCGCGGCCCGAACTGCTCCTCCACTTCC
Source organism: Actinomadura vinacea (assembly GCF_039532545.1). Taxonomy (NCBI): domain Bacteria; kingdom Bacillati; phylum Actinomycetota; class Actinomycetes; order Streptosporangiales; family Thermomonosporaceae; genus Actinomadura; species Actinomadura vinacea. Next base: position 306,185 of record NZ_BAAARW010000038.1, read on the forward strand.
TTGACGGTGGCGTCGGTGTCCTCGACCGTGTCGTGCAGCAGAACCGCCGACAGCACGTCCGGGTCGGTCTCGCCCGCGCCGCGCACCGCCGCCTCCAGGGCCTCCACGAGGTGTTCCATGTACGGCACGCCGGTCGGCCGCCGCTGGTCGCCGTGCCAGCGCTGGGCGGCGCCGGCGGCCCGGTCGAGCCGTTCCAGGGCGTCCGGCCCGAAGGTGTCGCCGGCCTCCAGATCGGCGCGGGCCTCCGGCCACGTCCGCCAGGTGATGAAGATGTCGTCCAAGGGATGCTCCGTTCTGGCCCGGCCGTGTCGCGCGGGCGCCCGCCACAGGGCATGGTGGGAGACGTTGTCCGCGTAGGCGCCACCGGCGCCCACGCTTCAAGGTAGGGGATGGAACAGGAGGGAGGCGGTTCGGTCGTGGTCGGCGGCAGACGGCGGCCCCGGGACGGATCCGGGGCGGCCGCCAGGGGACGGGTGGCGCTCGGGGTTCTCTCCGGCGCCCTGGTCGTCACCGTCGTCGCCGTGCTGGCCGGCCGCTTCGTGCTGCAGGCCGAATGGTGGCAGGTCAGGCACAGCGTCACCGCCGAGCCGGTCGCGCCGCAGGCCGCGCTCGGCCCGCCGCCCGGCCCGCTGGCCGTCAGCTGGCAGCGGTCCGCGCAGGTGCGGCGCGGCACCCTCGCCGGGCTCGGCAGCGTCTCCTACGAAGTCGCCCAGGGGCAGGTGGTGACCGCGTCGGGACTCGGCCTGGAGGTCCGCGACGCCCGCACCGGCGGCGAGCGCTGGAGCTACCGCCGCGCCGGCTGGACGATGCTCGGCTGGTCGGCGACCCGGTCCCGCCTCGTGGGCTACTTCGAGCGCACCGGGCACCGCGGCGAACGCCAGACGGTCGGCTTCGACGCGCTCTCCGGCGGCGTCATGTGGCGCCGCGCGGGGGCCGAGCGGCCCGCCGCCGCGACCCGCACCACGCTGCGCTGGCCCGGCGGCTCGGGCGTGGTGCTGACCACCGACAAGACCCGCCGGACCCTGTACGGCCGGTCCGCCGACGACGGGTCCAAGCGCTGGACGCAGAAGCTCCCCGCCGGCTGCCGGCTGTTCGAGGACGCCGCGCACGCCTCCGACGGCGCCGAGGAACTGTCCGTCCTGGCCCTGGACTGCGCGGGCCGCAGCCGGCTGGCGGCGGTCGAGCCGTCCGACGGCCGGCTCCGCTGGACGCGCTCGCTCGGCTCCCAGGAGTCGCCCGAGGTGCGGGCGCTGGACGGCGTCACGCTCGCCTTCGACGGCACCGCGCTGCGCGCCTACGACAAGGACGGCTCCCAGGTCGCGGTCTGGAACGGCGACGAGGTGTGCGGCGACACGATGTGCCCGGCGGTGCTCGTCCGCGGGCGGCTGATCGTCGTGTACCGTCCCGGCGGCGCCCGCGACGGGGGCCGGATGGAATCGATCGAGGTGGCCTCCAGACGCTCGGAATGGGCCCGCGACGTGCCCGGCTACGCCGCCGTCACCGAGGCCGGCGGCCGCGTCTACGCGCTGCGCCCGCGGCTGGACGAGCGGCTGCTGCCCGCCGGGGTGGACGTCGTGGACCCCGCCGGCGGCGCCCGGACGACCGTGCCCGCCCCGTTCGCGATGGACCCGGCGCGGACCGGGGTGCGGCCGTGGCTGGCGGCTGCCGGGGGGCTGCTCTACGTGGCCGTCCCGGAGGCTGCGCCGAGGCCGACCGGCTCGGCCCGGCTGGTGGCGCTGCGCGGCGGTTTCGCCGGCCCCGGCCCGGCCGAGCTCGGCGGGGTCGCGGAGGCGGACTGGCCCGACGCGTGCGGCCTGCTGAAGGGCCCCGACCTGGCCGCCGCGCATCTGGACGGCGAGTACACGGCCAAGCCGGGCCGCGCCACGCTCGGTGGTGTGCGGCTGCCGCGCCCGGTCACCTGCACCTACGAGATAGAGGGCGCGGACCTGGTCGATCCGCCCGGTCCGATCGTCTCGCCGGGCGGCACCGCGCGTCCCGGACCCGACGAGCGGGAGCGCGAGGACCTCTCGCAGCGGCCGGACCGGTCGCGGCCGCAGGACTCGGCCGAGCCGCCCGAGTCGCCGGAGCCCCGGGACCGGCAGGGGCGCGAGCAGCGCTGGGGCAAGCGCGGTCTCACGGTGACGGTGAAGTGGGTGGCGCCGACCTCCCACACCGCGTCCGCGCTGCTCCAGACGTTGCAGGCGACCCAGTCGCAGGCGCGGCGCCGTACCGACATCGGCGGTGACGAGGCGTACGAGATCGGGCCGACGGCGGGCACGGTCGCGCTCCGCGTGGACCGCTACATCGTGATGGTCGAGGCCTCGCAACCGCCCGGCGCGGCGACCCGCCTGGCCCGCGCCGCGGTCGCCCGCCTGCCGCAGACGAGATGACCCCCAGGGCCGTCCGAATCAGAACGTGCCTTCGGCGGTGGCGGCCGTGTCGACGAACGGTTCGTCGAACGCCGGCGCCGTCGAACGCCCCGCCCAGGACTCCAGCTGGGCCACGAACCGCTTGGCGTGGACGGGCCAGTGGTAGCGCGCCAGCGCCGTCTCGTACCCGTTCTTGGCCAGGTCGTTGCGCAAGTCGGGGTCGGCGCGCAGCTTGCGCACCGCGTCCGCGGCCATGGCCGGGTCGTTGAACGGCACCACCAGCCCGGACCCGGCCGGCTCCACGATCTCCACCGCGGGCGGGTTGGGCGTGGTGATCACCGGGATGCCGCGGGCCATGTACTCCACGACCTTGGTCGGCATCGAATGCCGGTAGTTCGGCTCGTCGTGCAGCAGCGCGAGGCCCGCCGTGGCGCCCTCGGCGATCCGCAGCGCCCGGTCGTTGGGCACGAACCCGTACCAGCGCAGCACGCCCTCGCGCTGCGCCGCGCGCAGCGCGACCCGGACGTCGGGGTCGGCGGCGCCGATCAGCTCGATCGTGATGCCCTCCGGCGCCAGCAGCCGGGCCATCTCGATCATGTCGAAGGCGCCGCGGGCGGCCGACAGGTGGCCGACGTAGATGACCCGGCCGTCGTCGGGCGGGCCCGGCGGGACGTCGGAGACGTAGGTGGTGTTGGGCACCACCGGGTGCTCCTCGCGGAACCGCTCCCGGTAGCCCTCCTCGGCGAGCAGCAGCCGGTGCCGCCGCTCGCTGCGCAGCTCCAGCCGCCGCACCAGCGGGCGCAGCAGCGGCCGGACCGGGCCGGGCAGCCAGCCCTTGGCGGTGAGCGCGGCGGCGGTGTCCTCGTGCACGTCCCACACGACGGTGCGGCGCCGCACCTGGCGGGGCAGCGAGACCAGCAGCTCGGGATCGTGCAGCAGCACCACGTCCGCGTACGCGGAGTGCTCGACCAGCGCCCGGTGCGCGGCGCGCAGCGCGCGCAGCCGCCGCCGGCCGGCCGCCCGGGGTATGTCCACCGGGCTGATCTCCCGCCAAGGGGTCACGTTGCACTCCCTGAAAGGCGCGATGTACGTGACCTCATGGCCCGCGTCGAGCAATGACCGGATCTGCCGGTGCAGAATCCGGGCATCCTCGGGGTGGTGCACGACCGTGCAAACGCAGACCCGCATTCCACTCACTCCGGATGGGTGCCGAAAATCTCCCTTTGGGGATTCTGTGCGGGCCGTGGAAATTACAGATGAATCCCGCCTGTCCGGACGGTGGCCGCGGCCGGTCGGCTCCGGCGGCATGATCGGTGGTGGGGCCGCGTCGGCGGTCATGGCCGGATCACAGGAGCTCTACCGTCTCGCCTCGGGACGCGCGGGTGCGCCCTCTGGTGTCGAACAGCAGCTTGGAGTGGTGCGCCAGCGTCTCGGCGTCGTACTCGGAGTGCTCGGCCAGGACGATCACCAGGTCCGCGGCCCCCAGCGCGGCGGGCAGGTCGTCGCCGGCGTTGGGGACCGGCTGGTCGTCGACGTGCCAGGTGGTGACGTGGGGGTCGTGGTAGGTGAGGTGGGCGCCGAGGCGGGTGAGGCGGCGGGCGATGGGGCGTGCGGGGGATTCGCGTTGGTCGGCGATGTCGGCTTTGTAGGTGACGCCCAGGAGGAGGACGTTGGCGTCTTTGAGTGCGCGTCCTTGCTGGTTGAGGAGTTGTTGGGCGCGCTCCA